>DKVK01000076.1:22294-24027 GCA_002491165.1 Porphyromonadaceae bacterium UBA7180 | reverse complement strand
CTTACTATAGGTGAGTAGTTACCGTAAAACTCGGAAATATCTGTTATTACGGTACCGCTACCGTCCGGAAAACCTAAGAGCCGAAAAATGTTATGAACTATTGAACGATTCTTGTGGATGTGCAAAATTACGATAAAAAATTCGTTTTACCCCCCCGATTTGTTAATTTATATTAATTAAATGTTAAAATATATGAAGGCAGTTTCAACCCAACAGAATATCTGCCGACAAACCTGACGGATGGGGATATAAAAATAGCACCGGCTTATGCGTCGGTGCTATTATCGTATTGAAAAGTGAAGGGATTACTTCTTGAGGCGGGCGGTAAGCAGCGGGAGCACTTTGTGCAGGTCGCCTACGATGCCTACGTCGGCTACGCTGAAAATCGGGGCGAATTTGTCCTTGTTGATGGCGATGATACATTCCGAGTCTTCCATACCTGCGAGGTGCTGGATGGCGCCTGAGATACCGCAGGCTATGTACAGGTCGGGGCGGACGGTCTTACCTGTCTGGCCTACCTGGCGTGCGTGGTCCATAACGCCAGCGTCTACCATGGCACGCGACGACGACACCTCTGCTTCAAGCACTTCGGCGAGGTCGCGCAGCTTCTCGAAGCCGCCTTCCGTACCTACGCCGCGGCCGCCGGATACCAGCACATTGGCCTCTGTGATGTCGATAAGGGTCTTCTCCTCCTTGACGGTTTCGATTACTTTTACGCGGAATTTCGAACGGTCGAAATTGGGCTTGAAGTTCTCGATTTCTCCTTTGCGCGAGGCGTCGGCTGCAAGCATACGCATAACGCCGGGGCGGACAGTCGACATCTGGGGGCGGTGTTCGCGGCATACGATTGTGGCCATGAGGTTGCCTCCGAAGGCGGGACGGGTCATCATCAGGTCGCGGTCTTCGTTGATGTCGAGGCCGGTGCAATCGGCTGTAAGGCCGGTCTCCACACGTGCCGAGAGACGCGGACCCAGGTCGCGGCCTATGGTGGTGGCGCCGAAGAGCACTACCGCCGGTTTCTTGGCTTCGATTACCTGGTAGATGGCCTGCGCATACGGCTCGGTAACGTATATTTCGAGTTCCGGCTCGTCGATGACAAGCACTTTGTCGGCACCGTGGGCGATACAAAGCTCGGCCTGGTCGGTGAATTTATATCCGGGCATTACGGCCACAACCTTTTCGCCGAGGGCGTCGGCGAGTTCGCGGGCCTTTCCCAGCAGCTCGAGGGCAACGTTCTGCACCTTGCCGTCTCTCTGCTCTATGAATACGTAAACGTCTTTGAAATTTGATTTATCCATAAGGTAATTAACGGCTTAGATGATGAATTTCTCCTTGAGTTTCTTGATGATGATTTCCACAGCTTCTTCGGGTTCCACCTCATAGAGCTGTCCGGGAGCCTTGAGCCCCTTGGCGAAGGATTTGGCAACGCGTGTGGGGGAGCCGCCGAGACCTATCTTGGCGGGGTCTACCTCGATGTCGTCGAAGCCCCAAACCTCGATGGGTTTCTCGTAAGCGTCCACGATGCCGCCCACGCTCATGTAGCGCGGTTTGACACCGGAGGCGAGCGCCGTGATGAGGCACGGTGCTTGAACCTCCACTATCTGGTAGCCTTCCTCGGTCTGTTTGCGCACGGTGAAAGTTTTGTCGCCGTCATACTCGAGGTTTTCGGCGTATGTTACCTGCGGTAGGTCAAGGTGCTCGGCAATCTGCGGGCCCACCTGGGCGGTGTCGCC
>DKVK01000076.1:0-22008 GCA_002491165.1 Porphyromonadaceae bacterium UBA7180 | reverse complement strand
GGTGTCGCCGTCGATGGCCTGGCGTCCGGTGACGATGAGGTCATAGTCGAGCTTGCGGAGAGCGGCGGCAATGGTGTTAGAAGTGGCGAGAGTGTCGGCGCCGCCGAACTTGCGGTCGCTGAGCAGGATGGCACGGTCCACTCCCATGGCGTAAGCCTCGCGGAGGATGGCTTCGGCCTGCGGCGGTCCCATGGTGATGACCGTCACGTTGGCGCCGTATTTATCTTTGAGACGCAGGGCGAACTCCAAGCCTCCCTTGTCGTCGGGGTTCATGATGGAGGGCACGCCGTCGCGAATGAGCGTTCCTTTTACGGGGTCAAGCTTGATTTCAGTGGTGTCCGGCACCTGCTTGATACATACTACTATATTCATTTTTCGTGCTGTTCTTACTTAATCATTTAAACAACTGGCCGGCGATCACCATACGCTGTACCTCGGAGGTACCCTCGTAGATTTCGGTAATCTTGGCGTCGCGCATCATTCTCTCTACGGGATACTCGCGTGTGTAGCCGTAACCGCCGTGGAACTGCACGGCCTTCGTGGTCATGTCCATAGCCGTTTCTGCGGCGAAGAGCTTGGCCATGGCGGCGTCGGCGGAATAGGGTTCCTTGCGGTCTTTCTTCCAGGCGGCGCGGCGCACCAGTAGGCGGGCTGCCTGGATGCGTGTCTCGAGGTCGGCCATCTGGAACTGCGTGTTCTGGAACTTGGCGATGGGTTTGCCGAACTGTTTGCGCTCCTTGGTGTACTTCACGGTCTCGTCCATGGCGCCCTGTGCGATGCCGAGGGCCTGCGAGGCGATGCCGATACGGCCGCCGTCGAGGGTCTTCATGGCTATCGAGAAGCCTTTGCCCTCTTTGCCGAGAAGGTTTTCGGCCGGTACGATGCAGTTTTCCATGATGAGTTCGCACGTAGCGGAGCCGCGGATACCGAGTTTCTTCTCCTTCTTGCCAACGGAGAATCCGGGGAAGTCGCGCTCCACGATAAAAGCGGAGATACCACGCGTGCCCTGGCTCTTGTCTGTCATAGCCATGATGATGAAGACATTGGCCGCGCTGGCGTTGGTGATGAAGATTTTGTTACCGTTCAGGACGTAATGGTCACCTTCGCGCACGGCGGTAGTCTGCTGAGCGGATGCGTCGGTACCGGCATTGGGCTCGGTAAGGCCGAAGGCGCCAATCCATTCGCCACTGGCCAGTTTGGGCAGGTATTTGCGTTTCTGCTCCTCGGTGCCGTACTCCATGATGGGGGCGCAGCAGAGCGACGTGTGGGCCGAAACCACCACACCGGTGGTGGCGCATACGCGTGAAAGTTCCTCTACAGCCATAGTGTAGAGCACGTTGTCGCCGCCGGCACCGCCGTATTCTTTGGGTACCGGGATTCCCATGATGCCGAGGCGTGCCATCTTTTCGACGGTCTCTGCGGGGAAACGCTCCTCGTCGTCGATTTCCGCGGCAAGGGGCTTCACTTCTTTTTCAGCGAACTCCCGTATCATCTGGAGGAAGAGTTGCTGTGTCTTTGTTGTGCTGAAATCCATTTCTTGTCGTTATGTGTCGGTTTAGTATTTGTAGAATCCTTCGCCGGTCTTGCGGCCGAGCAGGTTGGCGCGTACCATCTTGCGCAGCAGCGGGTGGGGACGGTATTTGTCGTCGCCGTATTCGGAGTGGAGCACTTCCATGATGGCGAGGCAAACGTCGAGGCCGATGAGGTCGCCCAGGGCGAGCGGGCCCATGGGATGGTTGGCGCCGAGCTTCATGGCGGCATCGATGTCATCGCGGCTTGCCACACCGTCGGCCAGGATGCCAACAGCTTCGTTGATCATCGGGATGAGCACGCGGTTAACCACGAATCCGGGAGCTTCGTTGACGGCCACCGGAGTCTTGCCTATCTCCTGGCAGAGGGCGAAGATGGCGTCGAAAACCTCGTCGGAAGTCTGCTGGCCGCGGATTACCTCCACGAGCTTCATCACCGGAGCGGGGTTGAAGAAGTGCATACCTATCACTCTCTCGGCGCGACCCGTTGCGGCGGCGATGGCTGTAATGGAGAGCGACGACGAGTTGGTGGCAAGAACGGTTTCAGGCTTGCACATCTCGTCGAGCATCTTGAAGACTTCAATCTTGAGGTCCATATTCTCGACGGCGGCCTCGATGATGAGGTCGGCGTCGGCAAGGTCCTTGTAGTCGGTGGTGGCTGTGATGCGTGCCAGGATGTCGTCCATGGCCTGCTGTTCCATTTTGCCTTTCTGCACGAGGCGACCCAGCGATTTTGAAATCTTGGCCAGACCCTTGTCCAGCGAAGCCTGCGAGCGGCTCTTCATGACTACCTCTCGTCCGGCCTGGGCGAAAGCCTGCACTATGCCGGCTCCCATTGTACCCGTACCGATGACGGCTATTTTCTCTATTTTCATGGTGTTATTTATTTTTAAATTCGGGATTTTTCTTACCGAGGAAGGCTTGCATTCCCTCCTTCTGGTCTTCTGTGGCGAAGCAGGCGCCGAAGGCCTGGTTCTCGAGGTCGAGCCCGGCGGTCTCGTCCATGTCGTAGTTGTCGTTGATGACGCGTTTGGCCTTGGCTACGGCCATCGGGGCGTTGGCTACAATGTCGCCGGCCAGCTTCAGGACGAAGTCCATCAGCTCGGCACGCGGCACCACATGGTTCACCAGGCCGATACGCAACGCTTCGTCGGAACGTATCACACGGCCCGAGTATATCATCTCCTTGGCATAGCCCTGCCCCACGAGTTTGGGAAGGCGGTATGTGCCGGAGAATCCTGGGATGATGCCGAGCTTCACCTCCGGCTGGCCGAACTTGGCATTGTCGGCAGCCACGCGCATGTCGCAGGCCATTGCCAGCTCGCAGCCCCCGCCAAGGGCAAAGCCGTTGACGGCCGCTATGACCGGCACGGGAAGCTCCTCTATCTTGCGGAACACCGAAGCGCCGAAGCGGCCGAACTCGAAGCCCTGCTCCTCGTTCATATACGCCATCTCGGAGATGTCGGCTCCGGCGACGAACGATTTCTCGCCCTCGCCGCGAATCACCAAGCAGCGTACTTCCGGGCCGATGGCGTCCACGAAACTGTCGAGTTCTTCAAGCACGCCGCGGCTCAGCGCGTTGAGCGTCTGCGGGCAGGAAATATACAACACGCATATCCCCTGCACGGGAGTCTCTTGTTTCAGGAATTTATAGTCCATGGCGCAGTGTTGTCAGCACATGGGTTTGAGGTTCTCGGCCACTATGAGTTTGGCGCCGGTGGCTTCCTGCACCTGCTCTGCGGTGAACTCGGGGTTGATTTCGGTCAGCACCAGTCCTTCGGGAGTAACCTTCATCACGCCCATTTCGGTAATGATGAGGTCCACGCAGTTGGCAGCCGTGAGGGGCAGCGTGCACTCTTCGAGGATTTTATGGTTGCCGCGGGCAGTGTGTTCCATGGCGAGGATAACGCGCTTGGCACCCGAGAGGAGGTCCATGGCGCCACCCATTCCGGGCACTTTCTTTCCGGGGATGCACCAGTTGGCCAGGTTGCCCTTGGCGTCGCACTGCAGGGCTCCGAGAATCGTTACGTCCACGTGTCCGCCGCGCACGTATCCGAAGGATGTGGCGCTGTCGAAGGTGCAGGCTCCGGGGAGTGCCGTGATAAGCGCGCCGCCGGCGTCGTTGAACTCGGGGTCTTCCTCGCCTTCCGCGGCCTTGGGACCCATGCCCAGCAGGCCGTTCTCGGAGTGGATGGTTACGTGTACGTTCTCGTCGAGGTAGTTGGGGATGAGTGTCGGCAGGCCGATACCCAGGTTTACGATATACCCGTCCCGGAGCTCTTTGGCTGCCCGGCGGGCTACTGTTTCTCTGATTTGCTGTTTGTCCATGTCAGTATAGGATTTTAAGATAGTTGTCAGTCTTTATTATGACGGCGGGCGAACTCCTGTGCCACGAACGAGGCCACGTCGTCGGCATACGTGTTCATACCGAAGCCGGCGTCGTAGCCGAGTTCCTGCGCCAGTTCGTGGGAGATGCGCGGGCCGCCGCACACCAGTATCACCTTGTCGCGCAGACCTTCGGCTTCGAGCATTTCCACGAGCTCGGTCATGTTCTTGATGTGCACGTCCTTCTGCGTCACGGTCTGGGAGACGAGCAGAGCGTCGGCACCGAGTTCAACGGCTTTGGCTATGAACTCGTCGTTGGGCACCTGGCTGCCGAGGTTGTGCGCCTCTATCATGTCGTAGCGTTCCAGGCCATAGTGTCCGGCGAAGCCCTTCATGTTCATGATGGCGTCGATGCCCACGGTGTGGGCGTCCGTGCCCGTGGAGGCGCCTACCACTACCAGCGGACGGCCTATCTGCTCGCGTATGAAGTCATCGGTCTCGTGCATGTCCCACTTCGTGCCCTCTACCTTGGGCACATGGATGGTGGTATAGTCCACGGTGTGCGTACACGAGCCGTAGCAGTTGAAAAAGGTGAAGCCCTCGGTCAGTTCCTTATGGTAGACCACTAAGGGATTCTCGAAGCCCATCTTGCGCATGAGCTGCTTTGCGGCCTCGATGGCCTCTTCGCCGGCGGGAACGGGGAGGGTGAAACTCAACTGGGTTTTCCCGTCGTTCATCGTGTCGCCGTACGGTTTTATTTTCGTAAGGTCAAGGGTCTTGTCGTAGTCTTTGGCCTCGGTTGAATACAGTCCTTCACTCATGGCAGTATGTCGGTTGCGTTTTTAGTTAACATTAAGTCGATAAACGGATTGTAGTAGTTGCGGCCTTTGGGAGCGACGCCGTCGAGCCCTTTTCCACCGTCCTTGGGACGTTTCACGTCGGCGAATATACCCTTTTCGAGGGCGCTGAAGAGGCCTTCGCGCTCCATGTTCTCGAGCAGGGAGATGGCCTTGTCAAGCACTTCGCGGGCACGTGTCTGGATGATGCCGTCTTTCTTGAACTCCATCTCCTCGCCGATGCTCTTCATATTGCCGAAGATGTATTTGGCGTTCTCTATGGAAAGATAGCGGTCGCTCATGAAGGGAGTATGGATGGCTTCGGTGGGCATACCCAGAAGCTGGATGCCCTGGTGTGTCCAGATGCCTATCATGTTGAACAGGGCGTCCTGAATGTGGCCGCGGAAAATGTTTCCGGTCATGAACTTCGTCGGCGGCATGTATTTGAGCGTAGCCTTGGGGAAAATTTCGCGTATCATCTGTGCCTGCGCCAGTTCGTAGAGGAAACCGTTTTCGAGCGAGGGATCCATCTCAAAGGCGTGGCCGAGGCCCATCTGCTCCTCTTTGAGGCCGGCCAGCAGGGCCAGCTGCTCGTTGATGAGGTCGGAAGCCAGCACTGTATGGGCTTCTTCCACTGCGTCGGCAGTGGTGAGATAGTTGTCCTCGCCTGTGTTGATGATTACGCCTGCGAAGCCGTTGATGACGCGGCTCATGAACTGGTCCACGAGTGTGCGCTGCATGTTTATGTCGCGGAAGAGGATGCCGTAGAGTGCGTCGTTAAGCATGACATCGAGACCTTCGAGGGCACCCATTGCGGCGATTTCAGGCATACAGAGGCCGGAGCAGTAGTTGCAGAGGCGGATGTAGCGGCCCACTTCCTCGCCCACTTCGTCGAGGGCTTTGCGCATGATGCGGAAGTTCTCCTGCGTTGCGAACGTGCCGCCGAAGCCTTCGGTGGTAGCGCCGTATGGCACATAGTCGAGGAGGCTCTGTCCGGTGGTGCGGATAACTGCGATGATGTCAGCGCCCTGGCGGGCAGCCGCCTGAGCCTGCACCACATCTTCGTAGATGTTGCCGGTGGCCACGATTACGTAAAGGTATGGTTTAGGACCTTCGCCGATGGTTTCAAGATAATGTTCCTTCTTTTTGCGACGATCGGTGATGCGCTTGATGGCGGCATCGATGTAGGGCTTGAGAGCTGAGCGGATTTCGCTTTCACTGTGAGCCGGCACGGTAGTGAGGTCGAGCGTACCTGCGGCCACACGCTCGGCTATCTGCTGCGGGTCGAGACCGGTTTCGGCTATCGCGTTGCCCAGATAATAGAGGATACCTTCGGAGAGGACTCCTTTCTGTTTGATTTCGTTCACAAGCACATTTGGCAGCGGCACGGTGCACTCATCCACGCCGTCCACACCGAGCAGACGGCAAAGCGTGCGCTCCACAGCCACCGTTGTGTATTGTTCAACAAAGTCCTGGACACCTGTCGCGATGTTGCGCGCAACGTCTTTGGCGTGTGCCACTTTGTTGAAATCAAGGCCTAATTTACTTTTCTGCATATCTTGACTATACTATTTTATTCAAAAATATTTTCTGCTTTTCGTTTTTTATATCTGTTTATCGATAAAACCAAGAGAATCATTCGATATTTTCTTCGGCAATCTTCAGCAATTCGTCTTCCACTCCTAAGAGCCGTGCAATCCTGAGGGCCTCACGTGGCGGTCGGGAGTCGTCTTCCTCAGTCAGCGTGTAGTCGATGAGTGCGCCTAACGAACCGGGGGTGACGTTGTCAGGCACGTCATCGCGCAGGCCGCGCACACGCAGGCGCCGTATACCCGGCAAGTGCAGCGTGTAGTGGGTGGTAAGTATGGTGAAGGAGCGGCAACGGTCGAAGAGACGCACCATGGCCGTGACCAGCGCGGCGCCTTCCGCGGGGTTGGTGGTGCGTGCCGGTTCATCGATGAGTACGAGAGCGTTGTCGTCGGCACGGACGCCCTTCAGCGCGTCGTCTATTTTCAGCATCTCCGATGCGTAGGATGACAGGCCGCTGAACTCCGACTGTTCGTCACCGATTATGAGGTAAATGCGGCTCACCGGCTTGACGATTGCCTCGCGAGCCGGCACATAGAAGCCGAACTGGAAGAGGGCCTGCGCCAATGCCAGCGTCTTGAGGGCCACTGTCTTGCCGCACATATTGGCGCCGGTTATCACAGTACAACCCGGAGTGAGGCGGATATCGAGCGGCTGGAAATGCTTCACGCTGCCGAGCATCGCGGGGTTAACCAATTCCTTATATACAGTGGTGTCGCCGCTACCGGGAGAATTGTCAGCTACGACGGCGCGGGAATCGCGATCCGTTATCGCCGATGCCTTGGCTAATAGCATGTCGGCGTCGGTAAGGGCGTTGTAAGTTTTGGAGAGGTCGGAGGCCAACGGATGCAGACGGCGGCTCAGCGCATGGCACACTTCACGTTCCGTTTCCGAGAGACGGAGTGTCAGTTCGGTATGGCGGTCGGTGCCGGCTTCGCAGCCGTTGAGTTCGGCGCGCAGCGGAGCAAGTCGCGGGTCGTAAGCCTCGTAAAGGTAGAAGTTAGGAGCAAGAGTCTTTTCAGGATCAAGGATTTCAAGAGCCGGAGTGAGGTCGGGGATGTCGGCGAGCTTTTCCAACGGTGTTCCCAGCAGCATGCGTGCAACGTTGCTGCCGCGCACGGCAACGTTTTTAAGCTCGAAGAACTCTATCTCATCCAGCATTTCGCCGCGATCCAGACGGTCGAGCGTGTTGCGGCAGCCTCGCAGTTGCATCAGCTGGTGTCGAACGTCGCGCAACGCGCCAGAATATTCCGGGCACACCGTCATTTCGTGTGCGCAGTCAAGACGGTAGAGGCGGCTTTCTATCACCGCACGGTCAGTGACGAACTCCTGGTCCATAAGCAGGCGCAACCCGTCGGAAGTACAGGTAGAGCACTTCTGGACAACGGCTTCGAGGCCGGGGATGAATTTTATGGCATCACGCAGTTTCATGGTCAGGATATTTTCTTTTCATATTGCACCAGGTCGTAGACCGGCACGGGAATTTTCGCCGATATAGCTTGGGAGAGTTCGTCGCTGTGCAGACGGTAACCCGTCGGCGACGTCGGGTTCACGCACACGGCGATGAGGCGCGGTTTGTCGAGTACCATGAAGCGGCCGCCGGCACGTTGTGCCGAATAGAACCGCATCGGGTCGACGAAAAACTTTGTAAAGTCGCGACACACCAGCGCCCTGTCTTGTGCACCGGAAGCTCCGAAAACACCGGCAAGGCAACTGTCTGTCACAGCACCGGAGATGAAGACATTGCGCTCCGCTTCCAGCCCTTTTCCGCCGGCTTTCCTCACGGCGGCTGCGCTGCGCCCCAAGTCGACGATACGTGTGGCGTCATCGTTGAAAGCTGCGTTGTCGCCCTGCCAAGCGAGCAATTCACTTCTCCACTTTTCCGGTGCTTCGGGGAGCGCGATGAGATCGTAGACGAACTTGGTGCGGTGCACCAGCTCCGGAACGGAGGGGGTCAACGCGGCACCTGTGGCCAGCACCAGGGCGTCGGTGACCGTCGGTGCGCTGAAGCTCTTGCGCGAGAGGGCACCGTCTACAAGCGTGGTGTTCACGCCGAGTTGCTGAAGGCGGTCGAGGCAACGGCGCAGTGTCGCGGTATCTCCGGGTCCGGAGAGCATTACCTTTCCCGAAACGAGTGCGCGCGCGAAGACGAGTCGCCCGAGGGCCGTCTGCCGTTCGCTGATATCGAGGATTTCGCTCGCCGGCGCGCATTGGCGGAAATGTGTCTCCGTGGTGACGTAGTACATCCCGGCACGGATAGTTATTTCCGGCTTGTGCGTGCCCGTCACCTGGTCGCGGCTTTCACCGTCAAGTCCGATTGAGGTCACTGCGAACCGGCGTCCGTCGCAGGGAAGGTGGCGCAAGATGAAGTTCAGACACACGGTCTTGCCCACATTCTTCGCCATTCCGGCCACGGATACACTCCGGTATTGCAGGATGTCCTCAATCAGCTTCACGGTGGTTGGTCAGTGAAGTGGAAGAACCGGTAACAAACTTTGCACCGATTCTTTCACCATCGGTATGATTTACTTTTTGTTACGCTCGTGACGGGCAAGGTTCCCGGGTTCGAGCGAGAGCTGTTCGGCGTTGAGCAACGAGGCCACACCCTCCTTGTGCGGCTGGTCCTTGCCGGCGTCCATGGAGTGCTCGATGGGATAATCTGCCGGTTCGGTATAGGTGGTGATTACGCCTTCGTAGTTGCGGAGCACCACGCGGCCGGGAGCCTGCGAGATTACATAGTTCGGCATAACGGGAATCTTACCGCCTCCACCCGGGGCGTCTACCACGAATGTGGGAACGGCGAATCCGGATGTGTGGCCGCGGAGGTTCTCGATGATTTCGATACCCTTCGACACCGGAGTGCGGAAATGTTCGATACCCAGCGAGAGATCGCACTGGTAGATGTAGTAGGGACGCACACGCATCTTGACGAGTTCGTGCATGAGCTTCTTCATGATTACGGTGTCGTCGTTGATGCCGCGCAGGAGCACCGACTGGTTGCCGAGTGGCACACCGGCGTTGGCCAGACGTTCGCAGGCGCCCTTCGACTCCTCGGTCACCTCATCGGGATGGTTGAAGTGGGTGTTGAGCCATACGGGATGGTATTTCTTGATCATCTCGCAAAGTTCGGGAGTGATGCGCTGCGGGCAAACCACGGGCACGCGCGAGCCGATGCGTATAATCTCAACGTGGGGGATTTCACGGAGTCTCTGGAAAATGTATTCCAGAGTGCTGTCGGGCACGAGCAGAGCGTCGCCGCCTGAAAGGAGGACGTCGCGAACTTGCGGCGTGCGAGCTATATAGTCGATGCAGGCATCAATGCGCTGGCGGGGCGACGAGCAGTCATGCTGTCCGGCGAAACGGCGGCGTGTACAGTGGCGGCAGTACATGGAACACTGGTCGGTGATGAGGAAGAGCACACGGTCCGGGTAGCGGTGGGTAAGTCCGGGAACGGGGCTGTCGCTGTCTTCGTGCAGCGGGTCTTCGATGTCGGCTTTCGACTTGTGCAGCTCAGCGGCTGTGGGGATGGACTGCTTGCGGATGGGGCAGTCCGGGTTCTCCGGGTCGATCAGGGAGAGGTAATACGGGGTGATGGCCATGCGCAGGGTCTTGAGCGCGGCCTTTACGCCCTCCTCCTCTTCCGGAGTGAGTTTTATGTATTTTTTAAGCTGGTCCAGCGTTTCGATGCGGTTGCGGAGCTGCCAGTGCCAGTCGTTCCACTGTTCATCGTTGACGTCGGGGAACAATTCTTTTCTTCTGCTTTCTTTCATGGTTTTTGCAAAGGTTAATCAAGAGTCTTTTCTGCACGTCAAGTGGCCGATAACCAACCGGATGGATTATCATCACCCACTTATCGCGACAGTGGATGGACCCTCTGTATTGTTTAACCGGTTTCATTGCACTCTCCCCGCCTTACAGATGCAGGCGGGGAGGGTATGTCATGAAGCGAGTATCCGTCCTTCGGTAGCCCTATAATAATAGGTGTAACCCCGGGACTGATGCTTAAGAGTTCTCTTAGGCGTAAAGCTCTGTGAAGATTTTGCGGAGGGCTTCACATTCACGGAGTTCCTGGAGGGTAATTTCGGCATGGCCTTTGGTGTAACCGTTGCCGACAATCATCGTGACGTCGCTGCCCACACCCTCGGCGCCGAGGGCTGCCTTGGTAAAGCTTGTGGCCATCGAGAAGAAGTAAACCAGACCGTCGTTCTTGGTGCAGAGAATTGAAGTCATCTCTGTGTCGGGGATGTTGACGTTGTTGATGGTTACATCGCACATCTGGCCGTTGGTGAGTTCTTCGATTTTCTCCATTACAGGCACGGGCTTGGTAGCGTCGGCTGAGAATACATAGTCGCAGAAGCCGAGTTTCTGGAGACGCTCGGTGCTTCGCTGGCTGTGGCAGAGACCTATAACCTTACCGGTGACGCCGGCGCGTTTCTTGGCCTCGTAGCAGCAGAGCATACCGGACTTGCCGCCGGCGCCGATGATGAGCACTGTGTCGCCCGGTTTCACGAGCTTGGCTGTCTGTGCGGGGGCACCGGCAACGTCGAGTGCGGAAAGTGCGAGGTTTTCGGGCAGGTCAGAGGGAATCTTGGCGTAGATGCCGCTCTCGAAGAGGATAGCCTTGCCGTCGATGTCAACCTGGTCGATTTCCGGACGGATGTCTTTGATTTTATCGATGCGCAGCGGAGTCAGCGACAGCGATACCAAAGTAGCGATTTTGTCACCCTCCTTGAGGTCGATTTTGCCTTTCAGAGCGTCGCCGATTTTCTCAACCGTGCCGAGAAGCATACCGCCCGAGCCGGTAACCGGGTTGCGGTGTTTGCCCTGTTTCTCGACGATGCCGAGCATGATTTCTTTGATTTTCTCTTTGTCGCCCCCGGCCTGTTCGTTGATTTGTGTGAAGGAGGCGGAGTCGATATTAAGTGTCTGGACGTCAATCAGGATTTCGTTGTCATAGATTTCGTCCATGTTGTTGTCGATTTTGTTAGCGGGCTGCGGGAGAACGCCGGCGGGTTCGATTACACGGTGCGTTCCGTATCTGTTTCCTTTCTTTTGCATGATATTGATTTGTGTTAATTTGTTATTATTCGGTCAGTTAATCCGAGGCGGAGAGGATTATGGCGGGAGACTTATTTGCGGGGTTTGAGGCCGAGGATTTCGCGAGCTTCGGCCGAAGTAGCCACTTCGCGGCCGAGCTCTTTGGCCATGCGTACCACCTTTGCCACGAGTTCGCCGTTCGACTTGGCGGGGACGCCCTTGGCGAGGTTGAGGTTGTCCTCGAAACCAACGCGCACGTTACCGCCCATCACGATGGCAGCAGCGGCGAGGGTGAAGGCGTGGCGGCCGATACCGGTAGCGGTCCATGTAGATCCGGCCGGTATAGCATTCACCAGCCAGCAGAGGTTGGGAACGGTAGCCGGGGTGCAACCGGGTACGCCGAGCACGAAATTGAACTGCATCGGGGCTCCGGGAACCTGACCCTTCTTGGCCATGTTCAACACTGTCTCCAGATGACCCATCTCGAAGCACTCGTACTCCGGCTTAATGTCGTTTTCGAGCATACGCTTGCCGAAAGCACGCATCATCGGCATGGTGTTTTCAAACACATCGTCGCCGAAGTTGCAGGTACCGCAGTCGAGCGTTGCCATTTCGGGCATCAACTCGGTGGGCTGCAGACGTTCCTCTGCAGTCATGCCCACGGCACCGCCCGTCGACGGGATGATGATGACGTCGGGGCATACCTTATATATAGCGTCGATGCACTCTTTGAAACGCTCCTTGCTCTGAGTGGGGGTACCGTCGTCTTCGCGCACATGGAGATGGACTATGGCTGCACCGGCGTCTACAGCCGATTTGGCCTCGCGCACTATCTCCTCAACGGTATAGGGGACGGCGGGATTCTGCTCCTTTGTCACTTCGGCGCCACAGATAGCGGCGGTAATGATAAGTTTTTCCATCAGGCTGATATTATTATTTGCGTTGGTCTTCCTTTTTCACTACACAGGTGCCGCTGGCACGGCAAACGAGCACCGGTTCTTCAAGCACGTCGGCTGCCGAGGGTGAGATGTCGGGGCGCGCTGCCACTACTTTGCGGGCTTCGAACACCATCTTGCGCGAGGTGTTGCCGACCTTTGTTATTTCGCCGGTTGCCTCGATGTAGTCGCCGGCATATACGGGAGCGAGGAACTCTACATTGTCATAAGCCACGAAGAGGCCTTCGTCGCCGTCGTGCATGATGAGCAGTTCGGTGGCAACGTCGCCGAAGAGGTGAACCATGTGTGCACCGTCCACCAGGTTACCGCCGTAGTGGGCGTCTTTCGCGCTCATGCGCAGACGAATCATTGTTTTTTCCATCTCTATCTTTTATCTGTCAGGTTTTTAAAGCTACTTATTTTTCGAGGATATAGTCTACGAGCATACCGGGCACCTGCACGTTTTCGGGGAGAATTTCGCCGGTCTTGACCATTTTCTTGGGTTCTACGATAACGACGTCGGCAGCCGTTGCCATTACGGTATTGAAGTTCTGCGAAGTGCCGCGGAACACGAGGTTGCCGTTTTCATCGGCAATGCTGGGGCCGAGCAACGCGATGTCGGCACGGAGCGGTTTTTCGAGAAGATACTTCTTGCCGTCTATTTCAAGCACTTCCTTGCCTTCGGCCACGAGAGTGCCGAGACCGGTAGGGGTAAGCACGCCGCCAAGACCGAAACCTGCGGCACGGATGCGCTCAGCCAGCGTTCCCTGCGGCACGAACTCTATTTCGAGTTCGCCGGAGTTCATCTGCGTGGTAGCCTCGGGGGTACCGCCGATGTAGGAAGCGATGATTTTTTTGAATTGTTTGTTGGACAGCATTTTTCCTACGCCAAGGTGGGGGAAAGTAGTGTCATTACAGATTAACGTCAGGTCTTTAACACCCGAATCAGCGAGTGCGTTGATTATGGTCTCGGGGCTTCCGTTGGCAAGGAAACCGCCCACCATTATTGTCATGCCGTCTTTTACTTTGGCAACGGCGTCGGCCAGTGTAATTCTTTGGCTCATAGGTATTTATGTTGACTTATTTCATGGTAGTGACACAAGGTGTCAAAAATTTTTTCAAAGATACAAAATTATTTTAACACAGCAAAAGAAATTAGCGAAAAAATTATTTATTTGCGTTTTTCAGCACACTAACATGAAATGGTGTGCCCGTTTTTCCGCCGATTAGACCAGGAAAGGAGGGCGGCGAGGGCTTCTATGTCGGCGTCTGTGGTGGACCAGGAGGTGGTCAGGCGCACGGGAGTGGATTCCCGGCCGGGGACGCCCCATAGCTCGAATTGGGCGCATTTGCGGAGGGTTTCTATTATCCGGTTGGGGAGGATGAAGAATTGCTGGTTGGTGCAGGAGTCTATGTAAAGCTCATAGCCTTTAGCTTGCATCAGCTCTTTGAGTTTCAAGGCCATCCTAACGGCGTGGCGGGCATAGCGTAAGTAGAGACCGTCTGTGAAAAGGGTCTTGAATTGCACTCCGAGGAGGCGTCCTTTTGCCAACAGGGCGCCGTGCTGTTTGATGAGCGAAAAGAGCCGCGGGATTATGCCCGGACGGCGGCTCACGATGGCTTCACCGAAGAGTGCGCCCTGCTTGGTGCCACCGATGTAGAAGATGTCGGCGAGTTGCGCGATTTCGGGCAACGTCACGTCGCATTGCGGCGACGCGAGGCCGTAACCGAGCCGGGCACCGTCAATGTAAAGCGGCAATTTGTGGCAGCGGCAGACGGCGGCAATCTCTTCGAGTTCGCTGCGCGAATAAAGTGTGCCGAGTTCCGTGGGGAAGGTGATATAGACCATTCCAGGTTCCACCATGTGCTCCCATGTCTCGTCGCGGTAAAAATCTGTGACATAGCGGTCTATGTCTCCGGCCGAGATTTTGCCGCCGGGAGAAGGGAGGGTCAGCACTTTGTGGCCGAACGCCTCGATGGTGCCCGCTTCGTGGACGTTGACGTGCGAAGTCACTGCGGCCAGCACTCCCTGGCATTTGCCCAAAAGACCGTCTACGACTACTGAGTTGGCCTCGGTTCCACCGATGACGAACTGCACGACGCCGTCTTGGAGTCCGCAAGCGTCAAGAATCAGCCTCCGCGCCTCTTCGCAATAATGGTCGAGTCCGTAACCGGGAGTGGCTTCGAGGTTTGTGTGTTGCAGCGCCTCCATAATTTCGGGGACGGCGCCACAGATATAGTCGCTGTTGAAATTGAGCATAATTACAAAACAATCAATAAGTTGACGGAGGAGGAGCCTGCTGTTTCATGTACTTGCGGATGCGGGCGGCACGGCGTTTCAGATAAGGCGAGGGATTGCCGACGTCACGCTCTATGGGGTTTGGTAACGCGGCGACGATGAGGGCGCACTGCTCGGCGGTGAGGTGTTCGGCATCGGTGTGGAAGAAATGTTCCGCAGCAGCCTGTACGCCGTAGATTCCGGGTCCCGTCTCTATGCTGTTGAGATAGACTTCCATGATGCGCTCCTTGCCCCAGACCGTCTCGATAAGGACGGTAAACCAGGCCTCCAGCCCCTTGCGGAACCATCCTCCGCCGGGCCACAGGAAGACGTTCTTGGCGGTCTGCTGCGACACGGTGGAGGCTCCTCGCAGCTTCCCTCCCCTTTCGGCCTCCTCCATGGCGTGGCGTATCTCTATGGTGTCGAAGCCGTTGTGGCTATAAAAACGGCCGTCTTCGGAGGAACGCACGGCGCGCTCCATCAGCGGCGTGATTTCGGAATACGGTACCCAGCGGTGTTCCCAATGTTTTTCCTGCTCGGCCTGCGCCGGAGTGCCCTTGGGCGAGACGGAGCGGATAAGCATGAGCGGCGTCACCTGCACCGGTGCCATCTTGTAGTAGACTACCCCGGCCAGGGAACTTACCAGGAAGATAAGTATCAGTATGCCGATTAGTTTGAAGATGCGCTTAATCATGTGTAGCCGGGGTGTTTGGCGCTATTCCGCGCAAGATATGGTACGGGATGAGGCGCTTTCCGTTGCGCCACATTTCCAGATAGATAAGATTGGCGTTGCGGCCCGTTCCCTTAGCCAGCGGGGCGAGCACCTGGCCGGCCGAGAGTTCCTCCCCCTCGGAAACGAGCGGCGCACCGAGACGCCGGAAACGGCTCAGGAAACCGTTGGCGTGCTGCACGCTTACGGCATACCCTTCCGCCGGGTCATAGTGAATGTCAGTGACGATGCCGTCGGTAAGGGTATGTACCATTCGGGCGCCTGGGATTATAAGAGTCGGTATTCGTTCCTCCTCGTCGCCGCTGCGGAAAGCATAGCCCGGCGCCGGGTCCTCGAAAATCATGGCGTCGGCGGCCAACGGTGCCAGGACGGAGAGGTTGAAGCGTTCCTTCCGCTCCATCATCTGGCGGAACTCGAGTTCGGCTTTCGATGCCGGCAACAGGGTGTCGACGGTCTGCGTCACCGCCATGGAGGCATATCTCACCGAATCGCCGCGCGTGCGGTCAGAGTTTAGAACAGTGCGGAGGTTGGCCATATAGGCCTCGTTGCGGTCGTAGAGGTTCTTCAGGGAGTCGACCTTCATGAGGTCATCTACGGTTGCGGCGCGTTCCTGCGGCGGCATGTAGCCGGGAAGGAGCGACTTTAGCGGCGTGAGCATGATGACGCCGACGGCGAGAGTTACGGTGAGTGCAATAGAGAGAATGAAGAAAAGCACAGCGTGCCACAGCGCTACGCGGCGGCGCACCACCGTGGTGAGATGCGCCTCGTCGTCGAGCCTGAGTATGTACCTTCCCCTCTTCTTCATGACCCTTTATTCCCCCTCCTTTTCCATAAGTTCGAGGAGCCGCATTTCAGCCTCGTCAATTTCGTCGATGAGCTGCCGCACACGCTGAGCGGCCTCGGAAATGGCCTGGTGGCCGAGTGTTCCGGCGGACATTTCTTCTTCCAGCCTCCGCTTCTCCTCCTCGAGCTGCGGCAAGCGTGTTTCGAGCTCTTCCCGCTCACGTTTCTCCTTGAAAGTGAGCTTGGGTTTGCCCTCGGTTTTCTGTTTCTGCGGTTTCGGTTCCTGCCGCGAGGAAACGGAGGCCGATTCGCGGCGCTGCTCCGCCTCCTGCCGCTTTACGCAATGGCGATAGGTGGAGTAATCGCCCGGAAAATCTTTCACCACGCCGTCGCCCTTGAAGATGAAGAGATGGTCCACTATGCGGTCGAGGAAGAAGCGGTCGTGACTCACCACGATGACGCATCCCTTGAAATTCACGAGATAATCTTCGAGCACGGTGAGCGTCACTATGTCGAGGTCGTTTGTCGGCTCGTCGAGAATCAGGAAGTTGGGGTTGCGCATCAGCACGGTGGCCAGATATAGCCGTCGCCGTTCTCCGCCGCTGAGCTTGTAGATGTATTTCTGCTGCGACTCCGGGGTGAAGAGGAAATGGGAAAGGAACTGCGAGGCAGAGAGGCGGGTGTTCTCGTCGATGCGAACCTCTTCCGCTATCTCGCGCACGGCGTCGATTACCTTTTTCTTCTCGTCGAAACCGGTCATTCCCTCCTGCGAATAGTAACCCCAGCGCACGGTCTGCCCTATGTCGAAGGAGCCGGCATCCGGTTGCAGCTCGCCGAGCAGCAGCTTTATGAAGGTGGATTTACCGGCACCGTTGGGACCGACTATTCCCACTTTCTCGTAACGTGCGAAGGTGTAGGTCCAGTCGCGCAGTATACGGATGTCGCCGAACGACTTGCTGACACCTTTAGCCTCAAAAATCTTATTGCCGATATATGATGATTTCACACCGAGCGACACCTGGTTTTCGCTGAGGTTTACGCGGCTTCGCTTCTCGAGGTCGTAGAAACTGTCGATGCGGTACTTGGCCTTGGAGCCGCGGGCCTGCGGCTGGCGCCGCATCCATTCCAGCTCGGTGCGAAGCAGGTTTTTCACCTTGGCGAGTTCCGCGCTTTCGTTTTCATGGCGTTCCTGACGCTTCTGGAGATAATAGTCGTAGTCGCCCTGATAAACATAGATGCGCTCGCGGTCGATTTCTATAATCTTGTTGCAGACGCGGTCGAGGAAATAACGGTCGTGAGTCACCATCAGCAGCGTTATACGCGAGCGTGAAAGGTACGCTTCGAGCCACTCGATCATCTCTATGTCGAGGTGGTTGGTGGGTTCGTCGAGCATCAGCAGGTCGGGCTCGCCGAGAATGAGGCGTGCCAGCGCCATGCGCTTCACCTGGCCGCCGGAGAGTGTCCCCGCAGGGCGGTCAACATCATGGAGACCGAATGTGGAGAGAAGGCTCCGCACACGGTCTTCCATGTTCCAGTCTTCATGCCCGGAGGGTGCCGGCATGGCGTTCTGAAGGATGGTTTTCTCCGGGTCGTAGGGGGGATATTGCTCCAGATAGCCTATGCGCAGGCCGTCGCGGGGCACTATCCGCCCTCCGTCGTAATCCTCCTCCCCGGCGATGATGCGCATGAGGGTGGACTTGCCGGCGCCGTTTTTCGCCACTATGCCGATTTTGTCGCCCTCGTAGATGCCGAGGGTGAGGTCGGAAAAGAGCATACGGTCGCCGAACGACTTGCTGAGGTTCTCTATCTGGAGGTAACTGATCATTTTAGAGGGCTGCGATAACTTCTATCTCCACGAGGGCCTGCTTGGGGAGTTCCTTCACGGCGAAGGCGCAACGTGCGGGATATGTCTTGCTGAAATTCTCGGCGTAAACCTCGTTCATGGGGCCGAAGTTGGCCATATCGGAGAGGAAAACTGTGGTTTTCACCACATTGTCGAGAGTGGCGCCTTCTACTTCGAGGATAGCGCGGATATTATCGATGCTCTGCCGGGTCTGTGCTTTGATGTCGGCGGGCATGTTGCCGGTGGCGGCGTCGATGGGGAGCTGGCCGGAAACGAAGATGAGGTTACCGGTGCGGATTGCCTGGCTGTAAGGGCCGATAGCGGCCGGTGCCTTGGGGCTGTTTACTTCTTTTTTCATGTTCTTATGATTTAAAATTACTGGCGTCATATAGCGCACTGCCCACTTGACTGTGAGAAATAAGGGCGGCAGGTACTTACGCAGTGCAAAATTACTTATTTTTCCCGTCATAACCAAATTTCCCCGCCGCAACGGACATGCAAGGGGGCGGCGGCGAGTGTTTTTCGGTGGTTCTTTTTGTTGTTATTTAAATTTGAGTTACCTTTGCAGCGGGAAACATAATTCCTTTACTATAATGAAACATTTTTTATTACTACTGATAATATTGTCGGGTGCCGTGGCGGAGGCTCTCGGCTGCACGTCGGCCATCATCGGCCCCAAGGCGTCGGCTTCCGGGCGTCCCCTTCTCTGGAAACACCGCGACACCTCCGCCATAGACAACAAGATAGAATATATCCCGGCCAAAGACGGCGCTTACGGCTACGTGGCGCTCTTCAACGCCGACGACCGCGACCTGGAACAGGCATGGATGGGAATGAACGACGCCGGGTTCGCAATCATGAACACCGCCTCGTATAACATCAAGAACGACAAGGTGCCGAACTCTGAAATGGACCGCGAAGGTTACGTGATGACAATCGCGTTGCGTTCCTGCCGCACCATCGGGGATTTCGAGAAACTGCTGGAACAGCTGCCGCGCCCGATGGGGGTGGAGGCCAACTTCGGCGTCATCGACGCCACCGGCAACGGTGCTTTCTTCGAGACCAACAACGACTCGTTCGTGCGCTTCGACCTCTCGGACGCCAAGGACAACGTGCTTGTGCGTACCAATTACAGCCACGCCGGCCGCAAGGGCCAGGGATTGGGATATGTGCGCGAGGACGACGCCAACTGCCTGCTGCGTCCTTACGTCGAGAGCCGCTCGGTGACGCCCGAAGTGCTCACCGAGAAGCTCAGCCGCAGTTTCTACAACGACCTGAAGGGACGCGACTATGCCACCGCCGGCGAACGCTATGTGGTGGACCAGGATTTCATTCCGCGCTACAAATCGACCGCCACAATTGTAATAGAGGGTATGCTTCCCGTCGAGGACGCCTCCACGGTAACGCCACGGACGGTAGCCGAGGAATATATAATGTGGACCGGCATGGGCTACCCGCCGTGCTCGGAGATTCTGCCTGTATGGTGCCGCGAGGGCGGTGTGGACGATTCGCTGCGCGGGCTCGGGGAGAACGGCCGCTGCGCCATGGGCGACAAGGTGAAGGCGCGCCGCGACGACGTCTTCAGCCACTCGAAGGGCAAGACCAAATACGTGGACATGACCAAGCTATACAACCCCGAAGGGACGGGCTACATCCAGGTGCTTGTGCCGCAGAACAAGCAGGTCTACGAAACGATAACGCGGCAACGCGACAGCAAACATAAAGCCGAATACGGGAACGCCATCGAGAAATGATCGAAACGGTCGGGAATAAGCCACATGCTCCACTTGAGGTGACCACCGGGCGCTACCGCACGCCGCACGGCCGCTTCCTGGCCGCGATGCTATGGCGCCATGGCATGGCGTGGTTCACGGTGACGGCAGCAGCAGTAGTGACGTTGGCAGTGGTCGGTGCCGTACTTGACCTCCGGCTGGCCATCCTGTCGCTAATGCTACTCTTTTTCGTGCTCCCCGTCATCGCCATGTTCCTCTACTTCAACCACGGCTTGCGCCCCGAAGCCTTCGTCTGCGTGATGCCCCATACGGTGACGTTCCAGGCCACCGGCAATGTGCGCATCGACATTACCGTAGAAGAGAGGAAAGAGGATGAGGAGTTTACAGCTCCGGGAACCGCTCCGGCCGCACGCACGGTGAGCTATGAGTTCGCGTTGCGCAATCCCGGGCCGTATTATGTGGGACGCGACGGGATAACGCTGTTGCTCGACGGCCGGAGCCGCGGCTTCGTGCCCGTCCCCTACTCCGCCTTCGCAAGCAAGGAGGATTTACAACGCGCCGTGGCACTGCTCACCGGCGACACCTGAACTTAGACTGATAACCATGAGACTGATAAAGGATAACAAAAAGAAATACTGCTTCATAATGGATATGGAGGTGCGCGACTATGAACTCGACTGCGAACAGATAGTCAACAACGCCAATTACCTCCACTACATGGAGCACACGCGCCACAAATTCTGTGCCGACGCCGGAGTGTCGTTCAACGCGATGCACGATGCCGGCTACGACGCCGTGGTGCGCAAAATCGAGATAGAATACATCCGCTCGCTGCGCGGCGGCGAAAGCTTCATGAGCTGCCTGTGGCTCGAACGCAAGGGAGCGCGCTTCGTCTTCCACCAGGACATAGTGCGCGAAAACGGCGACATGGCGGCCAGCGGCGTCGTCACCGTGGTAGTAATCAAGGACGGCAAACTGACACGCGGCGACGAGATGGCCCGCGTGCTGCAGAGATACATGAAATAACGGCAATGGTAACCGGGGACGGGAAAGAATTCCAGATGCGGCTGGCGGCGGCGCTGTCGCCCGGCATGACTGCGCAGGCGCTGTGCAGCTTCGACGAACATGGCGGCGACTATGCCGCCTTCGCGGAACTGTCGTGCCCCGACCTTTCCAAAATAGTGGAGGCCGACATGGGGCATTGCCGGCAGGTGCACCGTCAGGAAGGCGCCATCCGCGCTACCCGCGAAATGCAGTTCCTTTCCCGCTCGACGGTGCGCGCCGTGCTCGCCACCGACCCCGATTATCCCGAACGGCTCCTTCAGCTATACAACGCTCCGGCGGTAATCTTCACGCTCGGCCGGGGCAACCTCTCGGCGCCGCATCCGCTCGCCGTGGTGGGGACGCGCAAACCCACGCCGCAGGGCGCAAAGCATTGCACCGACTTCGTCAACGCGCTGGCCGACAGCGTGGACGGTCTCAACATCGTAAGCGGACTTGCTTACGGCATCGACTCGCTGTCCCACTCCGCCGCATTACAGAAAAAGGTGACCACTACGGCGGTGCTTGCCCACGGACTCGACATGGTGTACCCGGCGGCTCACCGCGACCTCGCGTCGGCCATCGTCCACAGCGGCGGCGTGCTCGTGAGCCAATATCCCAGCGGCGAGAAGCCCCGACGCCAGCGCTTCCTGGAACGCAACCGCATCATCGCAGCACTCTGCGACGGCACACTCGTGGTGGAAAGCGCACAGCATGGCGGCTCGCTCTCCACCGCCAACACCGCCTTCGAGCTCGACCGCGAAGTCTTCGCCATCCCGGGCCGCATCGACGACGAGATGAGCCAAGGATGCAACCTGCTTATCCACCGCAACAAAGCGCAGATAGCGCTCAGCGCCGACACGCTCATCGACGCCATGGGCTGGCAACGGAAACAGTCCGCCGGCTCAGCACGCCAAGGCTCCCTCTTCCCCGAACTGACGTCCGACCAGAAACTCGTGGTCGACATCCTGAAATCGCAGCAAAAAGACCTCACCATCGACACCATCTCCACCCTTGCGCACATGTCCATTCCGCGCGTTATGGTAGCCCTCTCGGAACTCGAAGAACTCGGCATAGCGCTGCGCCAGCCCGGCAACCGTTTCACAAATAACTGACCGCCCCGGGCGCAGCTGTTATTGATGTTGCTGATGTTACGGATATGTCGCGGTTAGCTGTTGCACCTAAGATATGATCCTTCGGCATAAACCTCCAATTCTCCAGGAGGAAGAAAAGATAGCGGAAAGCTCATCGTTTCGAAGTTCCATAAAGAATACCGGGTGTGCATTTCGTGGATGCACACCCGAATTGGTCATCAGGTTGTCTTAAGCCATAAAACAACAGCCGATTTACG
>DKVK01000102.1 GCA_002491165.1 Porphyromonadaceae bacterium UBA7180 | reverse complement strand
CCTTTCCGGCCTTTCACTCGTTGCATAGCCCGCTATGCGCCTCGTTCCAAGACCCGGAAAGACCTGTAAAACTGCCTGTAAAAATCAGAATAAAAATTCAAACACACTCTAAAGCTACAACGCTTCCGGCAACTGTTGGTTCATTGCCTTGGAAGGCTCCGTATGGTCAGAGATTGAAATAGAAAGTCCCTGTAGAGAGGACTACGTAGAAATCGAATGTCTGTCCGTGAAGCAGATAGCTTGTGTTTACAGCCTGTACGTCTACTCCGGTGTCCCATGTCCTGCTCCAGGGATCCCATGCGTTTATTACCGTTACGTCATATTGTACGCCGTTGTATGTATAGCTCACGTTGAGCGGTATCGTGCGCCATACCCCCATTGAATCGTATCCGCATGCGATTACATTGGTTACTCCCGTGTTTTGCCAGTCGGGAGAAGCGAGTGGAGTGTTGACTATGATAGGGCCGGTGTATGAGTTCCATCCCGGATTCCAGGGACTGCCCCAGTTGGGAGGAGCCGGAGGCCCTGGGTTCCAACCGATTCCGTTGGGCGGCGCGGGGGAGAACGAACCTCCCGAGCCGGGAGCCGGCATGCTGTTTTGGGCTATTACTCCTAATGCCCCTATTCCGATGGCCGAGGCTAATACCGTAATATGGCGCAATACGCCTGATCGAGATTTGATGCTCATTGAATTTGCTTTTTGTTTTAGAAACATTCCCGATGCTTTTGAGGTTCTAAAAAAACGTCAAAAGCGTGCTGCGTCGTTGCGATGTCGAAAATTATTGTTAAATTTGCGAGTTAAAATGAAATAAGGAATAACGGTCGGCTCACAATGTCGCTGTCGGCCTCAACCATTAAAACAGAAATGGCAAAACAAGAAGACGTTTTCAAGACCATAGTCGCCCATGCCAAAGAGTACGGGTTCGTGTTCCAGTCAAGCGAAATCTACGACGGGATGTCTGCCGTGTATGACTACGGGCAGAACGGCGTGGAACTGAAAAACAACATAAAGCGTTATTGGTGGGAGGCTATGACGATGCTCCATGACAACATCGTGGGCATTGACTCGGCAATATTCATGCACCCGACGATCTGGAAGGCTTCGGGACATGTGGATGCATTCAACGACCCCCTTATCGACAACAAGGATTCCAAGAAGCGTTATCGCGCCGACGTCCTCATTGAAGACGAGATTGCCAAAATCGAGGAGAAGATGGACAAGGAGGTGGCAAAGGCCGCCAAGCGTTTCGGAGATAAATTTGACGAGGCCATGTTCCGTCAGACAAATCCTCGCGTGCTTGAGAACAAGAAGAAGCGCGACGAGCTGTATGAACGTTTCTCCAAAGCCATGAACGACAATGACCTGGCAGACCTCAAGCAGATAATCATAGACTATGAGATAGTGGATCCTGTTTCAGGCACCAAGAATTGGACAGACGTGCGCCAGTTCAACCTGATGTTCAAGACGGAGATGGGATCCACCGCCGACGGTGCAATGGATGTGTATCTCCGTCCGGAGACGGCACAGGGCATCTTCGTCAATTATCTGAATGTGCAGAAGACCGGTCGTATGCGCATCCCGTTCGGAATCGCTCAGATCGGCAAGGCGTTCCGCAACGAGATAGTGGCCCGTCAGTTCATATTCCGTATGCGTGAGTTCGAGCAGATGGAGATGCAGTTCTTCTGCCGTCCCGGCACCGAGATGAAATACTTCGACTACTGGCGCCGCACGCGCCTCAACTGGCACCGCGCCCTCGGCCTCGGCGACGACAAATACCGTTTCCACGACCACGAGAAGCTGGCCCACTACGCCAACGCCGCAACCGACATCGAGTTCAAGATGCCCTTCGGTTTCAAGGAGGTGGAAGGCATCCACTCCCGCACCGACTTCGACCTCTCGCAGCACGAGAAATTCTCCGGCAAGAACATAAAATACTTCGACCCGGAGCTGGGCGAAAGCTATGTACCCTACGTTGTGGAGACATCTATCGGCGTTGACCGCATGTTCCTGAGCGTGCTTTGCAGTTGCTACGAGAAGCAGGACCTCGGCAACGGCGAAAGCCGCGTGGTGCTCCACTTCCCCGCGCCGCTGGCTCCGGTAAAGTGCGCCGTGCTGCCGCTCGTCAAGAAAGACGGCCTCCCCGAAAAGGCACGCGAGATACAGCACCGCCTGCGTTTCGACTTCACTTGCCAATATGAAGAGAAAGACTCAATCGGCAAACGCTACCGCCGCCAGGACGCCATCGGAACGCCTTTCTGCGTCACCGTCGACCACCAGACGCTCGAAGACAACACCGTGACCTTGCGCCACCGCGACTCCATGGAGCAGCAGCGAGTCTCAGTCGATGACCTGGAAACCATCCTTGCCAAAGAGGTAAGCCTCAACAACCTCCTCCGCAAACTCGTGGAAGAGTAAATCCCGACACAGCAAAGCACCACATACCCGCCGGAACCGCACCCCGGTTCCGGCCATACAAAAACCTTTTACAAAACACAATCCCGCACTGCCGTGCAGTGCAGCTTCCAAAAAATCCCTCCCCTCCTTAATGAAATTATGAAAAAAATGTTCAGACACATCGTGATGGTGGCCGTGGCCATGCTGGCCCTCTCGTCGCTTACCTCGTGCAACTACAACTCGCTGGTGGAGAAACGTGAGAACGCCGACCAGCAGTGGGCTCAGGTTGAAAACGTGTACCAGCGCCGCGCCGACCTCATCCCCAACCTCGTGAACACCGTGAAAGGATATGCCTCGCACGAAAGCGAAACACTCCAGGCCGTGGTCGAAGCCCGCGCAAAGGCTACCTCGATCAACATCGACCCCAAGAACCTCGACGAGGCGTCGCTGAAGAAATTCCAGGACGCGCAGGGCGAACTCTCCGCAGCATTGGGCAAACTCCTGGCCGTCACCGAAGCTTATCCCGACCTCAAGGCCAACCAGAACTTCATGGCGCTCCAAGCGCAGCTCGAAGGCACCGAAAACCGCATCGCCACCGAACGCAAACGTTACACCGAAGCGGTGCGCGACTATAATGTGGCCATAAAGAAATTCCCCACCACCATCTACGCCGGATGGTTCGGATTCGAAGAGATGCCGCAGTTCAAGGCCGAAGCCGGCGCCGAAAAAGCACCCGAGGTGAAATTCTAACATTACCCCAAAATGAACATCAACAAGACGATAATTCCCCTCTCCCTCATCCTCCTCTGCACGGCGGCCGCCTGCAACATGGACGACAAAGACAAGGACTACACCGACTGGAAAAAGCAGAACGAGCAGTACTTCGACGAGCAGAAAGCCCTGCGCACCGATGACGGCAACCTCTATTACAACTACGAAGCTCCCGTATGGGCACCGGAAGCCGGCGTGCTACGCCGTTGGCACGTGCGCAACCCCAAGCACGCCGAAATGCTCAAGCCCCTTAGCAACTCAACCGTCACCGTGAAATATGAAGGACGCCTCTGCGACGGCAGCATCTTCGACTCCTCTTATACTAAACAGGATAGTGCATACACCTGCCGCCCCTCCGCTTTGGTGACCGGATTCTGGTCAACGCTCACCGAAATGGTGCCCGGCGACTCCGTGACCGTCGTAATCCCCCCCGTGGCCGGATACGGCGCCGTGCTGCACGGCAACATCAAGCCGTTCTCGGTGTTCGTCTTCGACATCAAAATGAAATCAATCGACTCCTACTATAAATAACAGACTCTCCCCATTATCAATCTGTACACCATGAAAATAACCGGATTTCCGCTGGTAACGCTCGGCCTCACCGCCGTCTGCGCCTACGCCGCGCCCCACATCATCACCTCCTACAAGCAGGCCGACGCAATCCCCGTCATGATGCCCGCAATGACAGACTCCGTGGACAACAAAGGGGAAAAGTTTGAAATCGGCGGGTTGCTCAATACCCGCGTCACCGACGACTTCACCCGCCTGCGTACCACCCCCGTCGCTGCCAAAGACTCCGGCCTCGTGGCACTCAAGGCACCGGCCAAAGGGTATGACCTGGACATGCTCCAGACCAACCTGCGCGCCGCCCGCTTCGCCAAAGGCACGCTGAAAGTGACCTCCCCCGCCCGCTTCGAAGTGCTCGTCAACGGCGAGAGCAAAGCCAAGAAAACAACGGCCGAAGACTCCATCGCACCGGCTTCCACCCAGAGCATCCCCCTGTCGCTGGAGCCGGAACGCGACTATACCGTAACCATCCGCGTGCTTGCCGACGCCAATTCAAAGACCGAACCCACGGTGAAAGCCGTCTTCGAGCCTGACAAGGACTTCGAAAACATAGAGATCTTCTCCGGCTCGGGCATGAAGCAGCGCTTCTATGTAGACAACTGCGTGGAGGGGACGCGTGTTCGCTCTGTGGACATTTCCCCCAACGGCAAATATGTGCTGGCAAGATATGCCGAATACTTCGGTCCCAATGACTACCAATACACCGCCACAGTATTCGACACATCGTCGGGCGCCGCCGTGGCAGCCGACCTCCCCTACCCGGCGGCTTGGCTCCCCACAACCAACGCCCTCTATTACACCAAAAAATCTCAGAAAGGACAAAACCTCTACCGCCTATCCTTCCCCTCGATGAAGACGGAATGTCTGCTGCGAGACGTGGAGAGCGAAAGCATCACTTTCACCCCCGACGAGAAATCCATACTCTACTACCGCCGCCAGGAAGGGAAAAAAGAGGAGGGAATCATGCGACGCGTCACCAATCCCGACGACCGCCAGCCCGGCAACCGCGACGTCTACTATCTGGTGAAACAGGACATCGCCACCGGCAACACCACCACGTTGACCTACGGCGCACGCAAGAACACGATGCTCGACATTTCGCCCGACTCCAAGCGCCTCCTCTACATGGCGTCGAAGGAAACGCCGTCGAAGTGGCCCTTCTATTCGCATTGCCTCATACAGATGGACCTCGCCACCCTGGCCACGGACACCATCGTGCGTGAGGACGGAGCAATCACCGGCGCCGTATATTCCCCGGACGGACAGCGCGTCCTCGTGCTCGGCGGCCCCAACATGCTCGACAAAGGCAACCTCAACATCGGCGACCACCCCATCCCCAACGACTTCGACACGCAGGCCTCGATTCTCGACCTGAAGACCGGCAAGATAACCTCACTGACACGCGACTTCGACCCCGCCATCACCGGTACGCCGGTATGGAACGCCGCCGACGGTTGCATCTATTTCACCGCCGAAGCCGGCTTCTACCAGAACCTCTACCGATACAATCCCAAGACGGCACGCTTCAACAAGCTCGATATAAATGTAGACGTGGTACGCTCGTTCAGCATCAACCAGCATGAAGACAAAGCGCTCGCTTATGTAGGCTCTACCCTCGACCAGGACGGCGCCGCTTACATCCTCGACCTTAAGAAAGGCACCAACCGCCTCATTGACAATCCCCTGGCACCGCTGACCGATAAAATAGAATGGGGCAAGACCGAGCCGTGGACCTTCACAGCCTCCGACGGCACCGTAATAGACGGCGAAATAACGCTGCCCCCGAACTTCGACCCCAACCGCAAATATCCCCTCATAGTCTATTATTACGGCGGGACCTCCCCTTCCAACCATCGCATAGACCATCCGTACAACCCCAATGTATTCGCCTCGCGCGACTATGTGGTGTACATCCTCAACCCTTCGGGTACCACCGGCTACGGGCAGGAGTTCTCCGCACGCCACGTCAACGCCTGGGGTAAACGTACCGCCGACGACATCATCGAAGGCGTGAAAGCGTTCGTCAAGGCTCATCCATTTGTCGATGAAAAGAAAATCGGTTGCCTTGGCGCCAGCTACGGCGGCTTCATGACGCAGTACCTGCAGACGTTGACCGACATCTTTGCCTGCGCAGTCTCGCACGCCGGTATTTCCGACGTGACATCCTATTGGGGCGAAGGTTACTGGGGTTACAGCTACAACTCTGTAGCAGCCGCCCAGTCATACCCCTGGAGCGACCCCGAACTCTTCACCAAGCAAGGCTCGCTCTTCAACGCCGACAAGATACACACGCCGCTGCTGCTGCTCCACGGCAACGCCGACACCAACGTGCCCATCGGCGAAAGTATCCAGATTTTCAACGCCCTCAAGATTCTTGGCCGCGACGTGGAGTTCATTGAGGTAGACGGCTCCAACCACGTGGTCACCGACCCGGACAAACGCCGCGTCTGGCAGAACACCATCATGGCATGGTTTGCCAAATACCTTCAGGACGACCCCTCCTGGTGGAATGACCTTTACGGCAAATAATCATTCCGCCCCCCAGTTTACCCTGCCAAGGCAAGGCAAGTTCACCGCAATTAGCCTTAGCTGAAATAGCGTGTCTCAGCCAAATCAGCAGAGACACGCGGAAAGGGCGGGCTGCGACTAAGGAAGCTGTTTTAACGCAGAAGTCATAAATAAGCAAGAAAACCGCCGACATCCTATCGGGAATGTCGGCGGTTATATTGCTATAAGCAACTAAACATACAAACAGATGCGCAAATATATCTAAATCACAAGATATCACATCTAATTTGCTAAAATTTCTTTAGTTTTGAGCTAAATATTCTCTGTAATATTAAATATTGTTAAAATAACAAATCTAATTAGCCTGATTAAGTAAAGATATAAATAATATTTGCTAATTTTGCAATGTGAAATCAGCCGACACGTAAAAATAGAGTTGAAGCATACAGAAACAAATGCAAACGCCATAAATAATTTAAAACCAAAGCATTTGTGAATATTTTTTTGTTTCAAGATGCATAACCCAAATTAATCCTTGGAGGCCGTTTTCACGCTGAAATTACAAGATAACCCTACACAATAGAAATAAAAAGCACAGAGTTCCGTCCGGCGGAGCGACACGGTGTAAAAGCCTGACATCTCCACCATTGCCAGAGGCGGACAAAGCGACCCACAAGGCCGTTACTCCCTCAGCCCATCCGCTGAGTAAATCTCACGCTACCGGCCCATCGGCACCACTGTCTGCCGGCAGCAACGACACATCCGGTCTTGAAGACACCGACGAATGGCAGCGCCCGACAGACCGTGAACCTTGGCTACCATAGCCCTCCATCAACCGACTATGCCAGCCGAATACCAAGGTTAACATCACCAGGCATCCTCCCGGTGGAGATTAACCGAAAACCATGACTAACGAAGCCGACATAACGCCGACGGAAGTAGCCGAAACCTCAGACTGACAAAGCCGCGTCTGCCGGCCGGAATCAGCCGACACACGAAGGTCGCCACGCGACCGTCAACAGGCTTTTATGCCAATCAACCGCACGGCTATTACAGTCGTAAACCCGGCTCCCTCGGAAGCCGAGAACCCGCCGGACCTCAAATCCGGCAGACGTGAACGAGACTATAAACTGAATCCATTATCATCTCTTAACGAACAAAGATTAAAGAACATCTATAATGAAGAATCGCAAACAGAGGGTCGAACTTATCGTAGACCTAATCAGAAACAGATGTATTTCCAGCCAAGAAGAGCTGGCCGGTATCTTAGCCGAAAAAGGATTTTCAGTAACGCAAGCTACCCTTTCACGCGATCTGAAAATGCTTAAGACCACCAAGGTCCCCACTGACCGTGGCACGTATATGTACATCCTTCCCGACATCAACTCGCTGAAGGATAAACTCCTCTCCACCGGTCAGATGTCCATCAACCCTAATTACCAAAGCGGTTTCATCTCCATTGATTTTGCCGGTAACCTCGCCGTTATCAAGACCCGCAACGGCTATGCCGCAGGTCTGGCTTACGACATCGACATGAGCCGTGCTCCGGAAATTCTCGGCACGATCTCCGGCTCCGACACAATCTTCGCTGTTATCAAAGACGGCGTGAGCCACGAGGAGGCTCGCGAAATCTTCGCCCGTTTCCTCCCGCTCGATGACAAAATCCCCATCATCAAATGATTTTTTCTCAAACCTTTTGAACTTTTACCTCGGGTGGCGGTCATACTTATAGTGACCGTCACCCCCGGTGCTTTTTAAAAGCCGTCACATCAGGCGAACAAGCCGAGCCTACGGGCGCGCCGGGCATTTGGATGCGGCGCCCCGGATACCGGGAACGGAGCCAGGCGCCGTTCAACTGACAGTTGCACTATTCCAACCATCGGTTAACTGCGAGAAAGTGCGGCACGCCGCGCACTTTCTGCCAAATATTTTCTTATGATAAAAGTAGGAATACTCGGAGCCGCGACCCCTGTTGCGGGAGAAATTATCCGAATTCTGGTACATCATCCCGAAGTGGAACTCAGGACATTGCACGCCCCGTCGCTTGCCGGCCATCCGGCGACCTCGGCACACCACGGCCTGTGGGGCGAGGAGACTCTTCTTTTCACTGAAAAAGCGGACTTTTACCACCTCGATGTGGCCATAATCTGCGAACCGTCTGACGTCGCCAAAGCTGCCATCGAAGCCTGCGGACGCAACCCGGAGATGCGCCTCATCGACCTCACGGGCCGTTACGGCCCCTTCGAGTTCGGCCTTTCCGAGATAAACCGCAAACCGCTGGTGCGCGGTGCACGCCGCGCTTCCGTCCCTGCGCCGCTTGCCGCCGTGGCACTCATCGCCCTATACCCCTTCGCCGCCGCGCTGATGCTCAACAACGACATCGCCGTCACAACCGAAGGGAGCCTCGGCACGTCGCGACCCGCCGACGATGCCTCTACCATAGAGAAGCGCCTCGCCGCCGTGCAGAACAGCTTCTCCAGCCGGGTCATAATAGACGACAGGAGCGCAGGCACCGGCCGCGGAATGAGGCTGCGCATCTCTTTCCCCTCCACCCTGACGGTGGCCGACGCATGCCGCCTTTACGACGGTATCTACGACGACCATAACTTCACCTTCCTCACCCCGCGCCCGGTGGAGCTGAAAGAGGTGGAAGGGACTCAGAAGTGCCTGGTAAACGTCTCGAAACCGGACGCCGGAAGCATCCTGCTCGACGTGGTGGCCGACCCCACGATGCGCGGCGGCGCCGGCGAGGCGGTCCATCTGCTCAACCTCCTCTTCGGACTGCACGAGCGCACCGGCCTCGACCTCAAAGTCTCCACATTCTGAATATCAAAACAATATCCAATGTCTGTCAACAAAGCAATATTGCTCGGAAACGTGGGTGCCGACCCTGTGGTCCGCAACCCGGTGAAAGGCCAGACCATCACCACCTTCCCGCTGGCCACCAACGAACAGCAGCCCAACGGGATGCAACTCACCGAGTGGCACCGCATCGTGTGCAACGGCCCGGCTGCGGAATATGCCGAACGCTACATACGCAAAGGCACCAAACTCTATATAGAAGGGCGGCTCCGCACCCGCTCATACACCGACCGCCTGAAGATAGAGCGCAAAATCACCGAAATCTACGTTGACAACATCGAGATTCTCGGCCGCGAGAATGCTTAATCTCCTTTTAACAATGGAAGTTGCCTGAACTTCTTAAGATTCACTGCTTCGTAAAATTCACACAGACAAGATGAGAAAATGGCGTATAGAGGACTCTGCCGAAATGTACAACATCTCAGGATGGGGTCTCAAATATTTTTCAATCAACGACAAGGGACACGTGCAGGTTACGCCATGCGCCGACGCTGTGCCTATAGACATCAAGGACGTCCTTGACGAGCTGAAACTCCGCGACGTCTCGGCTCCTCTCCTCCTTCGCTTCCCCGACATTCTGGACGACCGTATCCGCAAAATCTCAAACTGCTTCAAGCGTGCAGCCGAAGAATACGGGTACTCCGGCCAGAACTTCATTATCTATCCAATCAAGGTGAACCAGATGCGCCAGGTGGTGGAAGAGATAGTGAGCCACGGCAACAAGTACAACATCGGCCTTGAAGCCGGCTCCAAACCGGAGTTGCACGCCGTATTGGCCGTCAATACCCACGAAAATTCCCTTATCATCTGCAACGGCTACAAGGATGAGGATTATGTGGAACTGGCGCTCCTGGCGCAGAAGATGGGCCGGCGCATCTATCTGGTGGTGGAGAAACTTCACGAACTGAAACTCATAGCCAACGTGGCCAAGCGCCTCGGCGTGCAGCCCAACATCGGCATCCGCATAAAGCTAAGCTCCTCCGGCTCCGGCAAATGGGAAGAGTCGGGCGGCGACGTCTCTAAGTTCGGCCTCAACAGCTCGGAACTGCTCGACGCCCTGGAGTTCCTGCGCAAAAATAAGATGACCTCGTGCCTCAAGCTCATACACTTCCACATCGGCAGCCAGATAACGAAAATACGCCGCATCAAGACCGCCCTGCGCGAGGCCATGCAGTTCTATGTGCAACTGCGCAAGATGGACTTCGAGGTGGAGTTCGTCGACGTGGGCGGAGGACTCGGGGTGGACTACGACGGCACCCGCTCTTCGTCGGGCGAGAACTCGATGAACTACTCCATTCAGGAATATGTCAACGACGCCGTCTCGCAGCTCGTAGATGTCTGCGTGAAGAACGGGCTCCCCCACCCCAACATCATCACCGAGAGCGGCCGCTCGCTTACGGCACACCACTGTGTGCTGATAATAGAGGTCCTGGGCAACTCCAGCCTCCCCATCTGGAACGACAACGAGACAATCCCCGACGATGCCCACGAGCTGCTGCGCGAACTCTACGGCATCTGGGACAAAATAAACCCGACGCGCGTCTTCGAGGACTGGCACGACGCCCTCCAGATCCGCGAAGAAGCCCTCGACCTTTTCAGCCTCGGCCTGCTCGACCTTTCAACCCGCGCACAGGTGGAGAAACTCTTTTGGAGCGTGGCACGCGACGTGGCCGAAATCACCGCCTCCATGAAGCATCCGCCCGAAGAGCTCCGTAAGGTGCAGCGTATGCTCCCCGACAAGTACTTCTGCAACTTCTCACTCTTCCAGTCGCTCCCCGACGCATGGGCCATCGACCAGATTTTCCCCATCATCCCCATCTCCCGACTCGAAGAGAAACCCTCCAACCGCTGCACCATACAGGACATCACGTGCGACTCGGACGGCAAAATCAACCGTTTCGTGGCGCCGCAGGGCATGTCGTCGTCGCTGCCGGTGCACAAACTGCGTCCCGGCGAGCCTTATTATCTCGGCGTATTCCTTGTGGGAGCTTACCAGGAAATCCTGGGCGACATGCACAACCTCTTCGGCGACACCAACGCCGTGCATATCTCCATGACCAAGAACGGATACGAGATAGAGCAGATAATCGATGCAGAGGCGGTGGCCGATGTGCTGGAATATGTGGAATACAACCCCAAGAAGCTGGTGCGCAACCTGGAATCATGGGTTTCCGTCTCCATGAAGAAAGGGCGCATCACCGCCGAGGAAGGACGCCAGTTCCTGAACAACTACCGCTCGGGACTATACGGCAATACTTATCTCGAAACGAACTGAGAGGATGCGGTGGTTTCTTAAACTGTCATACCGCGGGGCGCCGTTCCACGGCTGGCAAAGGCAGCCCAACGCCGGGTCCGTGCAACAGAGCGTAGAGGAAGCACTCGCCACGGTGCTACGCCGCGAGACGCCCATTGTCGGCGCCGGTCGCACCGACACGGGTGTAAACGCACGCACCATGTTCGCGCACTTCGACACCAAGTCCCCAATAGAGGACCGGCGTCGTTTCCTGCTGTCGCTCAACCGCCTATGCGGCCGCGACATTGCGTTCCATGACGTCCTCCCCGTCCGGGATGACGCCCATGCCCGCTTCGACGCCACCGCCCGGCAATACCGCTACTTCGTGACCGAAGAGAAATCGCCCTTCCTATATCCGCTGTCATGGCAACAGACGTCGCTGCTCGACTATGCCGCCATGAACCGCGCCGCCGGACTGCTGCTCACTACCTCCGACTTCACCTCCTTCGCTAAGCTGCACACCGATGTCAAGACCAACATCTGCCGCGTGACCCGAGCCCTGTGGGAGGAGCCCTTCCCCGGAGTGCACGTATTCACCATAGAAGCCGACCGTTTCCTGCGCAACATGGTAAGGGCCGTGGTAGGAACGCTCGTCGACGTGGGGCGCGGAAAGCTCGGCACCGACGGTTTCCAACGAATAATCGACACCCGCGACCGCTGCGCCGCCGGAACATCGATGCCTCCCGAAGCGTTATATCTTTGGGACGTTACGTACCCCCAAGAAATTTTCATCCCATGACAGAACAAGACGCCAAATCACGCATAGACACCCTCCGCTCGGAACTCCACCGCCACAACCACAATTACTACGTGCTCAACGCACCGGAAATCAGCGACCGCGACTTCGACTTCATGCTCAAGGAACTGGAAGCCCTGGAAAAGGAATGGCCGCAGTTCGCCGACCCCGATTCCCCGACGCAGCGCGTTGGCTCGGACCTCACCAAGGAGTTCGGGCACGTCGTCCACGAGCGCCCAATGCTCTCCCTCTCCAACTGCTACTCCGTGGAGGAGGTGGACGAGTGGTTCGACCGTGTGCGCAAAGCCCTCGGAGGCGAGAGTTTCAATGTGGTGGGGGAACTGAAATTCGACGGCACATCGATAGCCATCACCTACCGCCACGGCAGGTTGGTGCGTGCCGTGACACGCGGCGACGGAACGCGCGGCGACGATGTCACAGCCAACGTGCGCACCATCCGCTCGATTCCCCTCGTGCTTCAACCCGGCGACTGGCCCGAGGAGTTCGAGATTCGCGGCGAGATACTCATGCCGTGGGAGGTTTTCGAGAAGCTCAACGCCGAGCGCGCCTACAACGAAGAGCCTCTCTTCGCCAACCCGCGCAACGCCGCTTCCGGAACACTGAAAATGCAAGACCCGCGCATCGTGGCCTCGCGACACCTCGACGCACGGTTCTACTACCTGCTGAGCGACGACCTTCCCGCCGACAACCATTATGACTGCATGGAAAAGGCCCGCACATGGGGATTCAAAGTGTCGAAAAATATGGCATTGCTCTCTTCACCGGAGCAGGTGAACGACTTCGTGGGCTACTGGGACGAGAACCGCAAGAAGCTCCCGGTGGCCACCGACGGCCTCGTGTTCAAGGTGAACTCGCTGCGGCAACAACTCAACCTTGGCTTCACAGCCAAGTCGCCGCGCTGGGCCATCTCATTCAAGTTCAATCCCGAACGCGCCTGCACTCCGCTGCGATTCGTCTCCTTCGAGACCGGGCGAATGGGCATCGTCACTCCGGTGGCAAACCTCGAGCCGGTGCTCCTCTCCGGCACCATTGTGAAGCGCGCCTCGCTTCATAACGAAGACATAATGCGCGAGCTCGACATACATACCGACGACTGGCTTTATGTGGAGAAGGGGGGCGAAATCATCCCGAAAATAACCGGTGTCGACAAGGAGCAGCGTAATCCTGAAAGCACGCCTGTGCGCTTCGTCGCCACCTGTCCCGAGTGCGGCACGCCGCTGGTGCGTATCGAGGGGGAGGCGGCATGGCGTTGCCCCAACACTTACGGTTGCCGCCCGCAGATTACCGGCAAGATTGAGCATTTCTGCGCACGCCGCATGATGGACATCGACGGCATCGGAGAGGAAACGGCCGAACTCCTTTACGCCGCAGGCCTCGTGCGCCGCATAGGTGACCTATACCGTCTCACAGCATCACGACTCGAAAAACTTGAAAAGATAGGAGAGAAAACCGCGGCGCGCATCATCGCCGGAATCGAGGAATCGAAAAACGTGCCGTTCGAGCGCGTCGTCTACGCCCTCTCAATCCCCAATGTCGGCGAGACTACCGCCAAACGCGTGGCGCTTGCCGTCAAGTCGATGGACGCCCTGCTCGCCATGAACGTGGACATGCTGAAAGCTATACCGGACGTCGGGTCGACCATCGCGCAAGGTATATACGATTATCTGCGCGACCCGGTGAGCATCTCCAACATCGCAGACCTGCGCGCCGCCGGCGTTCAGATGCAACTTTCAGAAGAGAAAATGCAACCCGCCGGAACAGCCCTCGAAGGAAAATCAATCGTGATCTCCGGCACCTTCGCATACCACTCGCGCGATGAATATAAGGAACTGATAGAACGCGAAGGTGGCAAGAACGTGGGCAGTATTTCCAAGAAGACATCATTCGTCCTCACCGGCGAGAACATGGGTCCCTCCAAGCGCGAGAAATGCGAAAAGCTCGGCATTCCCATGGTTCCCGAGGAGGAATTCCTCAAAATGATAGGCGAAAAATAAAGACATGGACGAAATTACCATACGCAACGGCCAAGCCGGGGACTATGCCGGCATAGCCGAAATTTACAACCACTACGTGCGCACAAGCACGGTCATATTCTCCGACCGCGAACTGACGGCCGAAGATTTCGCAGAGAAACTGCGCCCCGTCATCGACGGCGGCTTCCCCTTTCTCGTCATCGAAAAAGGCGCCGGACTTATGGGCTACGCATACGCCCACAGCTACCATCCGGACCCGGTATATGCCGGCACTTGGGAACTGACCGCCTACTTGTCGCACCGCGCCACCGGACGCGGACTCGGCACACGCCTCATCAGCGAACTGATAGAACATTGCCGCCGCGGCGGGGCACATGTGCTGATAAGCTGCATCACAGCCGGCAACGAGCCGTGCGAAAGGATGCACCGCCGCCTCGGCTTCACCCTGAGCGGCGTACTGCCGCAGGTAGGCCGCAAATTCGACCAATGGCTCGACGACGCCCTCTACACACTCCGGCTCAAAAAAGACACCATGAAATAGTAAAAGGAGCCGTGCGGGGCTCCTTTTGCCATAAGAATATCAAGTGTAAAAGAGGGGTGTCCCGGATTAGAAGTTTTCAGCGCGGAGTTCGAAGAATGCCTGCGGATGCTGGCACACGGGGCAAACTTTCGGCGCTTTCTGCCCGAAGTGGATGTGGCCGCAGTTGCGGCATACCCAGATACGGTCGCCGTCGCGTGAGAACACGATACCTTCGTCGATATTTGAAATTAGCTTGAGGTAACGCTCGTCGTGCGTTTTCTCGATAGCCGCTACCTGACGGAAGCGGTGTGCGAGTTCTGTGAAACCCTCTTCTTCGGCCTCTTCGGCCATCTTTTTATACATGTCGGTCCACTCGTAGTTTTCACCGGCGGCAGCATCCTTGAGGTTGTCGAGGGTGTCGGGCATTTCGCCTCCGTGGAGATATTTGAACCACAGTTTGGAGTGTTCCTGCTCGTTGTGGGCCGTTTCTTCAAAGAGTGCGGCTATCTGTTCGTAACCGTCCTTGCGTGCCTTTTTGGCATACATCAGGTATTTGTTAAAAGCCTTTGACTCGCCGGCAAAAGCGGTCCAAAGGTTTTGTTCTGTCTTGGTACCTTTCAGTTCTTTCATATTTGCTTTAAAAATGTTGATTTCATAAATACAACAATGCGGCCGCAAAAAAGTTTGTATCTGACGGCAAAATTATTTCAGAAAGAAGTGGAAAGGGTTATTCCGCTGTCCCGACAGAGGAAAGGGCGAGTTTTTCGTAAGGAGTCTGAAGGGCCACGTATATTCCGCGGTCGGGGTTGGCGTAGCGTGAGAACGAGCGGGCATCGGAAACACGCTCTATCATCTGCCCGGCGTTGTCGGCGAGGCAGAAGTGCATAGGCACGAACACGCCTACGTCGAAGAAGCGGACGAAGCGCGCGGCGCCTTCCCAATAATCGCGGCCGATGCGCGAATCTACCGGAAACATGGCAAGGTCTATCCTCTCGCCGCACTCGCCGCGCACCGTTTCGAGCACTTTCATGAAGTCGCGGATGGCGGCTGCCACTTCGTTAGGTGTGGATTCGTCTTTCCAAATCCAGGCGTTGAGGTCGCCGGCATGGAAAATGCGATTCCCTTCTATTTCCACTATATAAGAGTTGCCGATGTCAGTAGAGCCGAAAGCGCGGACGGTGAGACGGCCGTCGCTGTATGATTCGCCGGGACGAAGCACTGTGACTTGTTCGGAATCCGGTTTCACGCCGCGGTACATGGAGTCGGGACGCAAGAGGTGGCGTATGCTCTTCTCGGTGTCGCGGCTCAGAATGTAATGCACCTCGCCGACTATGTGTTTCCAACCGAATATCTGCCGCGTGAAATGATCCTTGTGATGGTGACTTACAACGATATAAAGAGGTTTGTCGGCCCGGAGCGCGGTTAGGAACTCCGGCTCGGCTATGGGACTGGATGCGTCGCCGTCGCGGTAATAATCGAATAATACCGTGGCCTCGTCGCTCTCCAGCAGGAAGCAGTCATGCCAAATGTAAGTCAGGTTTATCATCTTTCCGGTTGAGTAAAAATATCCGGTGCAAAGTTAACAGTTTTCGGCGATGCGACAAAATTTATACCCGCCAGCACGCTCAGTTAAGGAAAAAATTAGTAACTTTACGCGATTTTTACGCACATGAGGTTACCGCTCCGTCCGCACTCAGGGTCCAGGGCCCGTTTTTTCACGCTCATCCCCTTATGGGTGAGCGCGTTGCTGTTGTGCATACTGGCGGCATGCTCCTCGGCTCGCCACGTGCCGCAGGGTCAATTCCTGCTCAACAAGGTGACCGTGGACGTAGAGAACGACTCCACCGGTCTGCTCAAGAGCGACGAGCTGATAAACTATGTGCGCCAGCTTCCCAACCACAAACTGCTTTGGAGCATCAAGTTCCAGCTGGGCATCTACAATATGTCGGGCCACGACACCACGAAATGGTACAACCGCTGGGTGCGCAAGCTCGGCGAAGCGCCGGTGGTTTACGACCGTGCACTGACCCAAGCGAGCGCACAGCAGCTCAACAAGGCTATGATTAACAAGGGTTTCCCGCATGCACGGGTAATCACCGACACCGTGGCCAACCCCAAGAGCCGCAAGATGGACGTCACCTACCGCCTGCAGCCCGGCGAGCCGGGAATCATCGGCTCGGTGAACTACGAGTTCGCCAACGACACCCTGCGCGAGATGGTGATGCAGGATTCGGCTCATTTCGTAATCCGCGCCGGCGACATCCTTGACCGCAACGCCCTTGAAACGCAACGCGGCATCATGACGCAATGGCTCCGCAACAACGGCTACTGGGCCTTCACCAAAGACTTCATCACCTTCACTGCCGACACTACCGCCGGTTCGCAACTTGCCGACCTCACGGTGACGCTCCACGAGCGATATCCGCAGAAAGAGGGGGAGACACCGCGTCCCGACACCCATATCCCCTACTCCATTCGCTCTATTAAGGTACTCACCGACTACGACGCCATGCGCCCGGCAGAAGAGACGCAGGCCATGCTTCAGGACTCCATCCGCTACCGCGACCTGGAAATCTTCTATGGCAAGAAACGCTACCTGCGGCCGTCGGTGATTTACGACAATGTATATTTCCGCGCCGGGCAGCCCTACCGCGAACGCGACGTGGACCGCACTTACGAGGCTTTCTCCCGCCTCGGCATACTGAAATTCATCAACGTGCGCTTCGCCGCCGTTTCTGACTCTCCGGGCGAACTCGACGCTTACATCTTGCTTACGCCGGGTCGCTCGCAGTCCATCTCCTTCGAGGTTGAGGGCACCAACTCGGAGGGCGACCTCGGAGTGGCCGTCGGTGCCACTTACACACACCGCAACATCGGGCATGGCTCGGAAACCTTCACCACCAAGCTGCGCGGCGCCTACGAGTCGATTTCAGGCGACCTGGACGGATTGCTCCACAACCGCTACATGGAATATTCGGTAGAGACGGACCTCTCGTTCCCGAAGTTCAAGTTCCCTTTCCTGCGCGAAAGTTTCAAACGAAAAATCAAGGCCTCGACCGCCTTCAACCTTTCGTTCAACTATCAGGAACGGCCCGAATATACCCGCATCATCAGCACGGCCGGATGGTCGTACCGCTGGACGGAGCGCTTCGGCCGTATGCGCCACATCTTCACGCCGCTCGACATCAATTACGTCTACCTTCCGGAGTCGACCAACGGGTTCCTCGACGAAATAGCGCCCGACAACCCCCTGCTGCGTTACAGCTACGAGAACCACTTCATCATGCGTCTCGGCTACACTTTCTATTATACCACCAAGCGGCAGGACGCACCATGGACGCGCCAGCGGCAGAGCAACATAAGCACAGTGCGCGCCAGCGTGGAGACGGCCGGCAACGTGCTGTTCGTGTTCTCTTCAATCTTCAATCACCGCAGCAATTTCCACGAGAATCCATACAAGATTTTCGGCATAAACTATTCGCAATACATCAAGCTGGAGGGCGACTACAGTTTCCTGCATATCTTCGATTCGCGCAACTCGCTGGCTTTCCATGCCGGTTTCGGCATAGGGATACCATACGGCAACTCGCAGATTCTCCCCTTCGAGAAGCGCTTCTACGGCGGCGGCGCCAACGGCGTCCGCGGCTGGGACGTCAGGACGCTCGGTCCCGGTTCCTTTCCTGGAACCAACTCGGTGCAGGACTTCATACGGCAATGCGGCGACATACGTTTCGACACTTCCGTGGAATACCGCGCCAAGCTTTTCTGGGTTTTGGAACTCGGCCTCTTCGTGGATGCCGGCAACATCTGGACCATTCGCAACTACCCGTCGCAACCCGGCGGGGTGTTCCGCTTCGACAAGTTCTACAAGCAGATAGCGGCCGCATACGGCATAGGTCTCCGCATGGACTTCAACTACTTCCTGATACGCTTCGACCTCGGCATGAAAGCGCACAATCCTGCACGGGGAGCGGAGCCGTGGCCCTTGCTCCACCCCCGTTGGGGGCGCGACCGCAGTTTCCATTTCTCGATAGGCTATCCCTTCTGATTCCTCCTCATCAACACATATTACAGTTATGAAAAACCTGATAATATTCGACCTTGACGGCACATTGCTAAACACAATCTCCGACCTTGGCAATGCATGCAACTACGCCTTGGAACAAATGGGCTTCCAGACGCACCCGATTTCGTCGTATAACTTCATGGTGGGCAACGGCGTGCGGCGACTCATGGAACGCGCGCAGCCCGATGCCGACAAGGAGACCATAGACCGGCTGCTCGAGCATTTCCGGAAGTATTACGACGAGCATTGCACCGACACGACAAAGCCTTACCACGGCATACCGGAGTTGCTCAAAGAACTCACCGGCCGCGGTGTGAAAGTGGCCGTATGTACCAATAAATACCAAAGCGCAGCCTCGCGTATAATAGAGCATTTCTTCCCGGAGATACCCTTTGTAGCGATTTTGGGGCAGGTAGAATCGCGAAATCCGAAGCCCGACCCCTCGGCCCTCTTCGCGGTGCTGAACATCTGCCCCACGCCGAAAAGCGAGGTGATGATGGTAGGCGACTCGGCGGTCGACATCGAGACGGCGCGCCGCGCCTGCGTGGAGTCGATAGGCGTTACGTGGGGTTTCCGTCCCGTTTCGGAGCTGCGCCACGCCTGCGCCATGCATCTCGTCAGCAAGCCCGACGAAATCCTGAAATACCTCGACGACCCGTTCTGACACTACATACCGCTATGGTCTCAGGTCGCTTCATGCTTCAGGCGGCCTGCGCCCGCTTCAGCAACCCGGCTTTCGGGAATAATCATGATTAATCGATATGAGTGGTTTGCCGGGCACGGACGGTGCAGGGCGCTCGCTTACTGCGGGCGCACGCGTTCTATCTCTTCGGCGAGGCCGGGACGCACCGCGCGAACCGTGGAGATGAAGGCGCTGTCGAAAGCCGCACATTCATCCTTGCGACCGGCCGCAGCGTACTCGCCGCGCTTAACCGACACTTCCAGAAGTTGCGAACTGAGCTGCAACGAGTCGGCAAACTGCTTGCCCACAAAGTCGCGCGCCATGTTGCGTCCCTCCATCATGGCAGCCTCGATCTCGGCTGTCGTCGCTTCCGTTTTTTCAGTCTCTTTGGTGCCGTTTTTGCTGCACGCAGCCAACACGAGCACAAGAGCTATTATGGTCAATAGATGTTTCATAACGCAAATTTAATATTTTTTCTTCAATGAACCAAATTCCCGCCGACATACGCACGCTCCTCGACTCGGAGGCGGCACGCATAAACCATCCGTCGTTCATCGACGACGATCCGGTGCAGTTCCCGCGCCGCTTCACCTCTGTGCCCGACATAGAAATAGCTGCCCTGATAGCTGCCACAGTTGCCTGGGGAAACCGCAAGATGATTTGCCGCGACGCCGACCGTATCCTCGCGCTTATGGACAACCGCCCCTACGACTATGTGATGGACGAAGGGTACGAAGACCTGCCCCCTGAGAAAAACCTGCACCGCACATTCTTCGCCCGGCACCTGCAATACCTGCTGCGCGGGCTGCGCAAAGTTTATCAGAAACATGGCTCGCTCGACGCCCTGTGCCGGGACTCGGGGGCTCCCCATTCCGAAGCACCGGCATGGGAACTCACTGCGGCGTTGGCCGAAGTGTGCCGGCAGGAGAACAGCGGCGCCGAGTGCCCGCGCGCACTTCCCGGCAACCTCAAAGCCACGGCGCTGAAACGCATCAACATGGCGCTGCGCTGGCTCGTAAGGGACGACGGCATCGTGGACCTCGGCGTGTGGAAATCCCTTAAGCCCAACCAGCTGTACATTCCTCTCGACGTGCATGTAGGCAACACGGCACGCAACCTCGGCATATTGGGCCGCCGCAGCAACGACCGCAAAGCCGTGGAACAACTCACCTCCACATTGCGCACACTGCGCCCCGAAGATCCCGTCTTCTACGACTACGCCCTCTTCGGCATAGGCGTGACCGCCAAACAAGTATAAAACAATGCCAAATCTCGACAGAAGTGTCCGGGATTTGTGTCGTTTCAAGATTTGACGCCGGGCGAGCTGAAAAAGCTCGCCCACAGGCCCAGGAATCCTCAGGGCCTTCGCTTTAGCGCAGAATGCCGGAGGAGGCGGAGCCGGATACACGAAGCTCGTTGTCGCTCTTCACTTTCTTGCCGAAACCGAAGGTGTAGGTTGCGGAAATCTGCACCAGCGCATGGCTGTTGCCGTTGTAGAACTGTTGGAAAGTATCATAATATAGGCTCTGCATCTCCTGGCGGTAGCTCCGCCAGTTCCAGCGCGTAAAATTCCATACGGTGGCACGGATATTCCACTTGGAGTTGTACCATCCCACCTGGAGATACCATGTGCTCTTGTCGCGGTGCCAGATGCCGTTCATGATGCCGTCGGGACTCGCGCTGTCCGAAATATACGTGAAAGAAAAATTCCAGTTCCTGAGGTAATACATCACCCTCGCGTACCAGTCTATGTCTGTATGGTTTACACTGTACGGTCGGCCGTTGTGGTTGAACGCCTGTCCCACGGAACCCGTGAAGACGAGGGACCGGTCAAGGAAGCGCGCGTTGCCGCTGATTCCGTATTTCCCCTGCACATAACCGCCCAACGGCTGCCTGATGGTGCGCAACACTCCGGTAGCCGACGCTTCGTAATCATATACATAGCGGTCGTCAACGATAAACCCGTAGGCATAGGCGCTGAGGCTGTAATTGTTGCTCGGCATCCATGTGTAGCGGAAATCAATGTCGTAACACTTCATCGGGAAGATTTTCGGGTTGCCGGTATAACTCATCAGCGGAGTGGCCTTGATGACATTCTCGCTCTTGAAACTCGTCGAGGGCGCCCACGTGCTGTAATGGAAAGTGCAGGAGAGGGAGTGCTTGTTCAGGAAGCCGTATTGCAGCGAGAGATCCACCCACGGGGCGGAGGGTTTGTCGGTGATGTCGCCGAATTTCAAGCGGTCCCAGTCCCATCCGAAGCCGGCGAGACCGTAGAAGTTGCCGATGCTGACATTGTAACTGGCGCCGACGCCCACGCGCGACGTTTTGGCACGATCGTATGAGGTGGCACTGCCGGTGTAGTACGTGCGGTTGTATTCGTATGAACCGCGCACAAAGCCCATCAGCGAGGCGAATTTACCGAACTCGTGGTTATACCTCAGGTCGCCACTCAGCTCGTTGGTGTTGTCGATGGCGCCGTTGAGAATCGGGGCGAAGCTGTTTTCAAGGTACGAGGAGTTTTCATCTGTATGCGAAAAACGGTACGACGGCATGAAAGTCAACGAGTTCCCCTTCGGTAACGCGAAGAAATAATAGCCGTTGTAAGAGAGGAATTTCGAAATGCTGTTTGAGGTGGCGGAGTATTCCGACGACGGGAAATCAGCCGGCGTGTAAAACACTTCGCCGCTATAGTCTGAGTGCGGGGTGCGGTTTATGCTGCCGTTGATTTGGGTCGATGCCTGGATTTTGTCAGTATTGTACGTGGCCTTGAACGCAGCGAAATACTGACGCCTCCTCTCCTTCGACCTTGTGGTGTTGGAAAAGCGGTCGAAAACTTTCATAGTGCCGTCTTCCTGTGGCAGACGATAGGTTTCCGTCAGGTCCGAACCTATGTGGTTGTTGTTGGCGCCCCAGCCGTAGCCCATCACGTCGTAGGTCATGTCCTTATATTGGAAACGGACGTTGCCCAACAGTTGTTCCGCCGGGGTGATGAACGTGGTGTTGTCAAAGAGTTTGACGTAACCGCCATATTCGTATTTCGCCATTATGTAGTTGACTACAAACTGGTTGCCTTGAAGTCGCGGATCGGACGGATATTCGTAATATTCCACGCGCTTGACGTCTGCCAAGCGCATGGCTTTCAAATCACTGTCCGTGGCCGGTATGAAATCGATAAAGATGGCCACAGGTTTTCCCGAGTTGGTGGATACGTTACCTTCGGGCGTAACCCTCAGTTGCGGTATGCCGATGTGCTCGATGAGGTCGACGCCCGACTGCGAGGCATTTTTTTCTCGTCCTGTAGGAATATAAGTCGACATTTTTGCATTGGTGGTTTGCAGGTCGCCCTCCACGACGACTTCTTTAAGTTGCTGCGTGTTAACTGAATCCGGCTCAGCTGTCTGTGCCTGCACAACGAACGGCACGGCAGCGAACCCCAAAAATAAATAGAGACTTTTCATGCGCATAGATATATGTTTCTATATACTATACGAACGGGTTCCCGGTCCGTGACACCGATTCCCAAATTTTTCAAAAAATCATTTAAAATTGTAAGGTGATCAGCGGCAGGAGCCGTCCGGGGATTTTTCTTCGCCTTTGTAGGGTTCTATATGTATGTTGACGAAGCAATTTTTCGAGGCGCAGACGGCCTTCACGGCACGTTCAGCTTCGGTAGCGATGTCGTGTGCTTTCGCCACGGTGATTTCGGGACTCACCTTAAGATGGAAATCCACAATGCTGTCGCCGCCGCTTTTGGCGGTTCGCAGATGGTGATAGGTGATGACTCCGGGAGTGGAGGCTATGGCCTTCTTGATGGCAGCGACGGTTTCCTCCGGCAAAGAGGCGCCGAGCAGTTCGCGAGTGGCCGGCATCGCGAGTTTTATTCCGACTCCGGCTATGAAGAGGGAGACTACCATGGCGGCCAAAGGGTCGAGGAAATGCCACTTCGGACCGAGGAACATGGCCCCGGCGACTCCCGCCAATGTCGCCAGCGAAGAAAAGGCGTCGCTGCGGTGATGCCAGGCGTTGGCGATGACGGCAGGCGAACCGATGCGCTGCCCTACGCGGCGTGTGTAATGGTAGAGCCACTCCTTCGACACTATGGACAAGACACAGAATATAAGCGCTATGGCCCCGGGACTTCCCATCTCTTCACCACGCATGGAGTCGAGGATTTTGCTGAGGCCGTCCCAGAATATTCCGGCACCCACCAATATCAGTATTATGGCGAGAAGCACCGTGGACATGGTTTCATACTTGCCGTGGCCGAAGGGATGCGTGTCATCCGGTTTATGGCGAGACACGCCTACCATAACAATAACCACTACATCTGAAGCGAGGTCGGAGAATGAATGTATACCGTCAGCCACCATAGCTCCACTTCGTCCCAGGACGCCGGCCGCTATCTTGGCCACGCCAAGGAGTATGTTTATGACGAGTCCCACGAGAGTGACGTGTTTCACCTCGCGTGCTTCCTCCTGCTGTGTGTTTTCTGTAGTTGCCATTGATATTAAAACTTAACCGGGAGGTTACTTTTTCAGCGGGATAAGGTAGGCGTTTACTCCTACGTATTGGTCGGGCGTCTCGCCGGTGTCTCCATAGAAATATGTGGCGTCACAGACGGTATAGCGGCATCCGTTATAGTCGAAATAGTCACCCTTGGCGGTGCCGTCCGTCATAGCCACTGCTGCGGAAAGATGACCGGGATAATAGATGAGGCAACAATCGAGGCCGAGCACGTCACGCACCATTCGGGTGAAATTTATGGCATGGTCTTCGCAGTCGCTCTTTGGGTAGAACCAGCTTTCGTCCATCCAGAAGACGCGGTCATGTCCCCACATGTCATTGTCGAAAGCATACGGGAAACTCTGGCAGACCTTGAGGAGTAGGTTCACGGCTTCGTTTTGCGAAAGTCCCTGAACCGCATTGCGAAGCGTGGGGTAAAGTTGTTCGCGGATTTCCTTCGATGCCGGGGTTTCGCCCTGAATGAGCCATTTGGATTTGGAGTCGAACGTGGCGCCACATTCCGGATAACGGTCATAGAGGTCAATGAGGTTGCGGTTTGTGGTGACGGTGAGTTTCAGGTCGGGATGCTGCACTACGGTGACGTTGCGCGTCACGCCGGCGGCAAAAGGCAACTCGGGGCAACGGCGCAGACGCATCGACAGCGGTCTCTCGCCGGGAGTGCTGAAATTGCAGGCCGACACTCCCCCTTCAGGCATGGTGAAAGGATAAAACTGCCGGTTGTCAATCTCATAGCGGTAACGGTCGTAGATAACGCTTTCGGAAGCGAACAGCAAATGCAGGTTGCTACGCGAGTCGCGGCAGAAGCGCACCATGTAGCCGGACTGGTTGAGCACATAGCCCATAAGCAGAACCTGTTCCGGTGAGCCGCTTCCTTTCAGGCTGCCGGTTATATCGTTAACCATCAGGAAGTAGCCCCAATCGGGGAGCGCAAGGCGGTCGCGCGCCGTGAGGCAGTCTTGCAGCAAGCCGTCGCCGAGGTTTTGCGCGAGCCATTGCCATGCGCGGCTCACGTCTTTCTCGCCGGCGGAGGATAGGGAGAAACCGCCCAACGACGGGTAGCGGTAATCTATCTGCGCGCCGAAGAGCATGAGTTTTCCCTTTTGGTCGGAACGGTCGTCGCGACGAATGGGGCCGATAGGTTCCGGCGCAGGAGCCGGAGCAGGGATGGCTATTTCCTCCTCGATGACGACGGGGCGCGGCTGACGCGGCGACGGAGTGTCGTCGTCAGGCTTATAGACCGGTTCCGGCTCGGGATTGACGGGAGCCGGGACCGGCGCCATTTTTTTGGTCTCTTGCCACGGGTCGGCCAAAAACTCGGCGTACTTGGTGTTTATCTGGTCGCGGAAGGTGTCATACTCCGAGTTCGTTTTTTGCGAGAACCGGGAGTATCCTTCCTCCATCTGCTTTTTGAAGGCGTCGTACGGGTCGTCGGCATGAACCGCCGTCACGGTAACGGCAGCAAGCAATGGCAGTAGCAAGAGTCTGTATTTCATAATCATGACATTTTAGAAGAGCAGAGAGAGACCGATACCCATGAAGCCGCTCTTATAAGTGCAAGTCTGGTCCTGGAGCATAACTTCGTGGTTTTTGAGACCGAGTGAGTATTTACCCTCAATCTGGAGCGCCTTGAACTGTACCGCCACGCCGAAAAGCAGCGAATAGTCGAAAGCATCGGGGAAATAGGTGTTATATTCGCTGTTGTGGCCATAGCCCACATCGATTTTATCTCCCGACTCGGTGTCGGAATTTCGTTCACTGAGTTCGTTGTGGACACCTATTGTCATTGCCATACCGGCGTTGACGGCTATCGAGAAGTCGCGGCTCAGCGGCAGGCGGAACTGATATTGCAGCGGAATGAAGAAAGCCAAGTCTGTGACATCCCAATTGTCGTCGAGGTGTTGCGGAGTTATCTGGAAGTAAACACCGGTGTTCAGCCCCTGTCCGGCAACGAAGTAGGGCTGATAAGCTATACCGACCTGGAAAGCGGAGGCCTCACCCTCGTTGCCCACCCAGTCGTACTTATGCGAACGGCCGCCCTGCTTCAGCGAGAAATAGCGGCGTATGTAGTTGAAGGCGAGCCCCCATTCGCGTTCTTTGTATCCTGTGCGGAAGGGGTTCCAGCCGGCGCTGCGGCGCGTCGGGAGGTTCAGGCGGCAGTCGTTGGTGTTCTTGTTCACACGCAGCGTAGTGCTCTTGCTGTAGCCCATGCTCGACATCGTGACATTGTATTTGCCGTAGTCAAGCACGCGCGTCATAGGGGTAGTACCCACGGTTACTCCGTTGATTGCCACGTCGGCGTTCACCTCCCGGTTATTCTGGGTAGCGGTAAAGCTTATGGCACGCGAGCCTATCACGTTTATGGTAATGACATCATCCGTATCGTCATTGACTTCGATGGTACGCGTCAGCATAGCTTCCTTGTAGGTGCCGGTGACGGTATAGTTGCCATATTCGGCATCCTTCAGAATTATCGTTTCATCTCCTTCTCCCAGAAGTTTCCCGTTGTGCATCACGGTAAGGTGTGCGTTAGCGGGATTGGGTTGCAGCGATATGGTGCGTTTCTTAAGGATGGGGTAATTAAAAGCGGCATTGTCGACCGTGACCATAATGTCATGCGGACGCACCCCTTGGGTCATCTTAGTGTCGGTAGGGATAATCTCCACACGGTGCATGCCCATAGTGACATCGGGGATGGTAGCCGGCGAATAACCCACCGAGCGGCCGTCGAAATTCACGAACGCACCTGCCGGCTCCGTATTGATTACGACAGGCACAGTGGTGGCGTTCACTACCGTGACGTAATAGATTTTATGTATGTCGAAATTCACCCCCGGCAGACGTGTGTTGCCGAAGCGGGGATGTGTGAAGGTAACGTCCATGTTGCTTCCTTCAGGGATGAAGTACCATCTGTTGACGGTGCCGTTCTCCATCTTTCTATCTTCGGTTTTTGCCACGATGGCACCGCCGGAGAGGGATGCCTGCACCTGCGAAATGTCTTCAGGCGCCATATTCTCGAAATTGACAATGAGTAGCGCGAGGTTGTCGTCGCCGTCGGCATTCATCGGCCAGTCTATCATCTGGGCCGTCATGTTGCGGTGGCCCATGTCATCGCCGGCCACGCGGTCGTTGTCGGAATATCCGCCGAAGGAGCCCGGCTTTATGCTAAGCTGGGCGTTTACACCCACAGCGGCAAGGAGAAAGAGGCTGAGTAGCAGTAGTTTTTTCATCGTTCGGTATTACGGGAAAAGTTATTTCATTCAGTCGTTCTGAGCCTGGTCCGCTTCACTGACTTCGCGCCCTATGGGAAAGTGTTTTTTGAGATAATCGATAGGCACAAAATAAGGTGTCCATGTACGCACTTTTATCACCGACTGGCTCGGATTCAGGTTTATCTGTAAGGCCAGGAAACCTTTGTCGGAATAGTTGGAGGAGGAATATTGCTGTTTGAGTTCTATCCAAAGCACTTCATTATCGGTATAGCCACCGGTATCCCCCACTTTTGAAATATAGGTATCCTCGAACACCAGCTGTATGTAAGACTTTGTCTTGAAGTCGCGGGCCACGTTCTGGAGATACTCGGACTTGTTATAGGTATGGTACCTGACATTCGCCGGTTCCTTGAAATTTAAATCGGCCAACTCGTCGCGGCTAAGGAAACAACCTTTGCTGCCCCCGCGCGAAGCGTTGGTCGAGCCGACTATTATATGGGCGTCGTCGGAGAATATGCTTTCGATGTAGTCGAGACGCCCGATGCCGAAGGCCGTCTGGTAGTCTTCCATGAACTGGAGCAGGGTGTAGCGCGAATCGTTGCTCCATTGCGCCTGGCGAAAGATGTCGTCTTCGGCACGTTTGGTCAGCGCGTAGGCCAACGAACTGATGAGGCCGGTCTGCGGGTCGAAACGGAACACGATGTTCTCCCTCGAAATGTGCTTACCGACCTTGATGGCTACCGGTATGCCCTTCCCTATCAGAAAGTTATTGGAACGCTCTACGGTGAAGTCCGGTTTTTTCTTGGTAACGGATACGTTGCCGCTTTTCATTATCATAGTGAAGATTTTGAAACCCTCGCCGGTGAAAAGCTGCTTCACGGATTCTGGATTCTTGCCACGGATGGCCGTCTCCACTTCCTTCATTTTATTGATGTACTCCACAGGATTTTCTTCGAAATTACGTTCGATGGTAGCGCGCGGAGGCTTCACTATAGGGTCTACGGCCGATGTTCCGGCCGAGTCGGTGACGGGAGCACCGGTCTGTGGCGCAGGTTGCACAGGTATCCCCATGGTTGCGGAATAATCCGGAGCCGTCGGGGTACCTCTCTGTGTGATAACATCGCGGTCTATATTAAAGCTGATGCTCTTGCCGGCCTGAGCGTCGAACGGCAAACGTTTGAAACGTTTCGGGTAGGTAGTTTCGATGTAGGAATTGTAGAGCCGGCCGTCGGCGGCGTAGTCGTAAAGCACGCGCAGGTCTATCTTCTGAAAACCGGCAAGCGAGGGGAAGGCAAGCGTCCCTTCGCCGCTCTTGAAGGTTACCGGCGAAATCTCGTGCTCGCCGTTGTAGTAGCTCACCTGAAGCGTAGAGACCGGCATCCCGGCATAGTCGGCTTTCAGGTTCACCATATAGCGGTCATAGACCGTGGGGTCGTCTTGTATCAGGTTGTCAGACAGCGAGATATGGATATTATCGAGCATCGCGGGAATGTGGGCGTTCAGCCATGCCTTGGCGTCCTGCCGGCGTCCGTTGATGTCGATTTTCACCTTATCCTTATAGGTATTGAGCATCCTCAGCGCCCAGGTGTAATACTTCAAAGCGTCGGAAATGCGCAGCTCCTGTTCCTGACGTTGGGCTATTTTGATGAGTTCCACAACAGCGTCTTTGCGGTCCTGGATAGCGGCGCGCAATTGATCTTCGGAGATATAGACCATGCACACCCATTCGTCACCCTCCTGGAAGATGATTTCCTGCGTGTTTTGCACTGTGCCGACGGTGGAGGAGGTAACCTGGTAATTCAGTTCTTCGTTATTTTCCTGAGCGTGTCGACTACAAGTGTCGTGAAAAGTTTGGAAATGAGGTCGTCGCGTGCCGATTCGCGGGCTTCGTCATATATTTTAGAACGCGCCTCGCCCCAGCGGTAATTTCCGCCGGTGCGGATATTTTCCATGGCCTCCTGCTTCGACTCCTGAGCGAAGAGCGGAAGCGCACACAGCAATATAAGAAGCAGTGACGAAAGTCGTTTCATCTGTTTAGGAATATGGTGTTAAGTTCTTTTCTTTAAGAGCGTTACAAAAACGGGGACAACAGACGGCATTTTCCAATGTTGCTCTGGAGGGGAATCAGCTTTTGGGAACACAATCTTCAGACAACGGCAAAACCATGTGCCACCCAATGGCGCCCGCCGTTAAAAAGGATTTGCGACCGGAGGCATCTTCAGATACACCGGAAAAGGGGACACACCCATAAGTGGTGCGCCCATGTTTCCGCCGACGAGTCGCAAAATGTCCGCATCCGCCTGTATTCCGGGCGAATAACGGGAAGTTTTTTACTCCTCGGTGCCGAACACCTCGTTGTGGATGTCCTCGATGATGCCGTTGTTGTTTCTGACATCGTCGGCAATGCGTTTCGAGCGATTTGCACCGGCCTCTTTGTCTACCAGATAGTAGGCGCGCATGGTCCAAGTTTTGCCATCGCGGTTCTTCTTCTTGAGCAGGATTACGCGGGTGATGTCGCCGTTGAACTCGTGCATTACCTTGGCAGCGATATTCTGCACGTAGTTCTCGTTATACTCCCGGGAGTTGGAATTAATTTGGTCAGCAATATCGGAGCCGAGCATACTGCGCACTTCTTGAGCATAGTTGGACTGTGCCATGAGCAACAGGCGGCGTTCACCGTCACTGATTGTCTTGGCGTTGTCCACTTCATGGGTGATGTTCTTTTTGGTACCTCCCATTGTGGGTTCCGATTCCAGATAGAGGTTGGTGAGGGCCAGTTCGAGGGGGACTGCACCACTGTATTCCCATTTCTCTTTCTTAATCTGTTTCGCCTGGTTTTTGGCTATCTTTTCAGCATCCTTGCGATACTTTTGCTGTTCTTTCTTGTACTCTTTCTGCTCTTTAGTGTCCTTTGCAGAGATAGCTACGAATGAGGCTCCTGTGATAAGCATCAGTGCCACTAATATCAACTTTTTCATCTTGAAAATAAGTATTATGTTTGTTTATAATGAAATTTCCAATATTTATTTTGTCTAAAATGGATTTCTAAATATCTCAAAGTCATCACGGACACTGCGTCTGAATCTTCCTGAGGCCCGAAAACGAGTCCGACAGATATGGTTGCGCAAAGTTAGCTATAATATCAAATAAAAACAACAAAAACGCCGAAAAACTTTAAAATGGACCAATTTGGACCGTACCCCGGCACGCTATACCTTGTTTGACTTCCACGTCTCTGGGCATTTCTTTGGTTTATTCACAATTTTGTTGTAACTTTGCGCCAGTGACAAAGACTGTGCTTTTGCGGATTACTACCATGATATTTCCGTTTCCCCGAATGCCGGTTTTGTTCCTTACGAGATTGGAACTCAGAGAATTATGCGTTGTCTGTTATACATCGTCATACTATTGACCATTACGGCTTGCGGCGTCTCGGCATCGCAACAGAAGGTGCTTGACGATGCACAGAAGATGATGCATTCCGACCCGTCCGCCGCACTTTCCAAACTCAATACAGTAGATGTTTCCGAGTTAAAGGATTCAGCAACTATGGCTCGGTGGGCGCTCCTCTATAGCGAAGCGATGGTAGTCAACCAACTTTCAGCCCCGACCGACTCCATTATAAATATAGCGGTCGACTATTACGGAAATCACAACCTGAAAGACCAATTCAAGAAAGCTTCGCGACTGAAAGCATTGATTAAGTCATCGGGCAATCGCGATGAACTCGCCACAGCACTTTATCTCCAAAAAGAAAAGGAATTTTTCCTATATAAAGAGCGCACGAAACGACAAATGCAGCTGATTCTCGCTCTTGTCGTCATTCTTGTCGCAGCCATAATCATAATATGGTTGCGTCAGAGATTGAGGATGCAGTCCTTGTGCAACGACTCGCTAATGGCCGAGGCATCGAGTATGAAATGCCAGATACAGGAAAGTCGCGGGGATGTCGACCGCTTGCAACAAAAACTACACGGATTGCTCGAAAACCGCTTTGCCCTCATCGACTCGCTTTGCCAGACTTATTATGAATCGCAGGGCACAAAATTGGAACGTAAGGCTATTGTCGAAAAAGTGAAAAGCGAAATTGACGCGGTACGCACCGACTCTTTCCCGGAAATGGAGCAGGCCGTGAACGATTGCCGTGACAATGTACTCGTAAAAATCAAAGAAGAATTTCCCGAACTCAAACCGGAGGATTATATGCTGTTGGTCTACCTTGCAAGCGGACTTTCCACACGCACAATATGCCTTCTCCTTGATGAATCGGTTAACGTGATTTACAAGCGGAAATCACGGCTAAAGTCGCGTCTCAAAGCGCACGCAGGCGTTGAAAACAGCGGCATAATGGCCATTTTTTGACACCCTTTTCCATCTGGTCAGGTTTTTCCGGAATATCTCAATATATCATATTGATTATTAACGTTTTACAAATAGCAGTGTCAAACTTTTATTTTGGAGTTTAACACGGTTTGTGGGTAATTTTGCATCAAAAAATTACTCACATGAACACTAAATTCCTTATCTCAATTCTCCTCCTTATTCTCATTTCCGGAAACAGTTACGCACAAGATACGCAAGTTCCCGACAGCCTGACGCGACACCTGCAAGAGGTAATCGTCACCGGCAATCAACCGGCAACGAAACTGGTCGGCTCCACCCTCGTTACCAACATTCCCGGGACAAATCTTGCGGACCTTGGTACCGCTCTCGATGTGTTGGCTCAGTTGCCGATGATTAAGGTAACAGACAATACTGTAAACGTCATCGGCAAGAACAACATCGAAATCTACATTGACGGGCGCCCGATGCGCGACGGCCAGGAATTGCAACAGATACTTTCATCGAACGTAAAAAAAGTAGAATTACTAATGGCGCCGGGACCGGCCTACGAAAGCAGTACCGGCGCAGTACTCAAAATAGCGACGCGCCGCAATTTCATACAAGGCCTTTCCGTAACCAACCGGTTCATGCTCCAACGTCGCCGCAAATGGTCCATCATGGATTACCTAAACCTAAGCTACCGCATAGGCGTATGGGAGTTTTTCGCCGACGGAACCATAAACCACAATAACTCCTTTGCCAAAGGCTCGACTACCAATACTCTGATTTTCAACGGTAAAGAAACCATAGTCGGCAGCAGCCAGAACAACTCGTATCCAACGACGGCCGGGGTAATAAGAGGCGTTTTCAACTATTCAGGCGGTCAGCAATCGTTCGGCGCATACTACCGTTACAACCCGGAACGCGGCGATTTCAGCAACTCCGGTTCGGAATGGCTCGATTTCAATCCTCCCGTCCGGGACAAAATCGACAAGCACACCAGGGCGCACAGCCACCTCGTTTCCCTTTATTACGAAAACCTTCTTGCCGGGAAATTTCTACTGCACCTCGACGGGGATTTCCGCAGCGCTCGGGAAAACAACAGCGTTTCAACCACTTACCCGGAATCTGCCAATCCAGCCGTCAACTCCACGGATAAACGCTCATCTACCCTTTGGGCCGGAAAGCTCTATCTGAATTTCCCACTTTGGAACGGCACGTTCACCGCCGGAACGCAGGACAGTTACACCCGCACTTCCCTCGTTTACCGGATGCTCAATGCCGATGTCAGCGAATATATACCCTCATCGCTGACCGATGCACGTCAGACTTCCGCATCACTCTTCGCCTCATGGTCGCGCATATTCGGGAAGTTCTCACTCTCGGCCGGCGCCAGATACGAATACGTGGATTATGACTTCAATGTCGACGGAAAACGGGACTCGGATGTAAGCCGCCACGACCATACGCTCACACCCGACATTTCGCTCGGTTACTCCTTCTACGACTTCGCGCAAGTGAGCCTCAGCTACAGACTCTCCACCGTAAAGCCGCCCTATTCGCAGCTTACCGGTTCGCTGAGTTACACGGGAATGCATCAGATAGAGGGCGGCAATCCCGCGCTGCACGATGAAAGGCTACACGACGTGCAACTGTTCGGGACGTGGAAAAACTTCATGCTACAAGCCGACTTCATACGTTCGCTTGACACTTACGCATTTGTCAAACAACTATATCCGGCTGACAACCTACAACTTATCATGCATCCCGTCAACATCGACGTTGCTGCATTGAGCCTTTATCTCGTCTGGAGCCGTCCCGTGCGCCGCTGGACGCCCAACATCACGGTCGGGATGTACCGGCAATGGCTCACACTCGGCGATAACCGCTACGACAAACCGCTCTTTACCTATTACTTCGACAATACCTTCTCGCTGCCCCGTGGATGGCTCGTCACCGCCAACGTCAGCAGCAGTTCGCAGGGCGACATGCACACAAACCGATTCGCCGCCTCATGGTTTAAAATGGACGCCTCCGTCGGCAAGACTTTCCTCAACAAGTCGCTTACAGTAAAACTCACCGCCACCGACATCTTCAACACTGCCAACAACGACTGGACGATGCGGACTTACGGCGTCTTCGTGGACAAACGCATGAGCATGGACCGGCGGGGTCTCACCCTCGACATAATCTACAACTTCCAGCCACGCAAATCCAGATACAAAGGCTCCGCCGCTTCCGCCGCCGAAATGAAACGCCTCTGAACCTACCTTTACTTTTAGTTTAGATATATGCGACAAG
>DKVK01000100.1:15513-20266 GCA_002491165.1 Porphyromonadaceae bacterium UBA7180 | reverse complement strand
CACTGTTGATTTTTCAGTAAACCCCAATTATTCCGTCATGAATTTGACGGGAATTTAACGATTCGCCCGGTCAATGGCGCTGTTTCTCTTCTATGGGGATGGAGGGGTTGAGGAAGAAGAGGCGGTCCACGGCGCGGGTCACTGCGGTGTAGAGCCAGCGCAGGAAGATTTCGTCTATGCCGTCGAGCATGAGGCTGTCAAGGTCCACGTAGACGTGCCGCCACTGTCCGCCTTGCGCCTTGTGGCAGGTGATGCAATAGGCATATTTGGCTTGCAGGGCGTTGAAGTACGGGTCGGTATATGCGGCCATCATTTTCTCGTTTTCGGTGCCGGGATATCCGGCCATGACGCTTTCATAGAGTTGCTGCATCTTTTCGCGCGGTAGCGCCGGCCCGTCGGCCTGCAGGGAATCGAGGAGCAGTTTCGCCGCTACGGTGCTTTCCGTGCCGGGGACGCTAAGCTCCACGTCGACGAACCAGAATCCGTAGCGGAACTCGCGCTTCCCTATCCACTCGACGGTGACGGTTTCGCCGTTGGCCAGGAAGTTGATGCCGGCCACGTCGCGCGTCCAGAAGTAGTTGTTCTTGGCCAACACGAGTCGTTCGCCGCGTTCCAGCGGCTCTTCGGCATAAAGCAGCTGCCGGCGAACGGCGGCGTTTATCATGTTGGCGCGGCGGTTGCTGCGGGTTATTATCACGCTCTCCTCGCGGCCGACGCGCGACCATGAACCGGACAGTGCCTCCTCGAAGTCGTAGAATGTAACTATTTCCGTATCCGGGTATCGCGCGGAAAGTTTCGGCAATGTCCACTGTTTTTCCACCAGGTGCGAGCGCACTTCGGTGGCGTTCATGAGTATTCCGCTGCCGCCCTGCTGCCGCGCAATGTCGGTGAGTCGTACGGTCTCCGGGGTAAGTCCGAGGGCGGCAAGCCGGTCTGGATTCATTGCGGGTGCGTTCTCGCCGCCGACGGGAGGAAGCTGCGCCTCGTCGCCGACGAGAATCATGCGGCAACCCGGAGCCGAATATACGAACCGGACAAGGTCAACGAGCATGGAGTGACCCGGAAAGTCGGTGACCATCGACGACTCGTCTATTATATATAAGGTATCGACGGCGGAATTGTGGCCGAGTCCGAAAGTGGCGGAAGGTCCTTCCCCCTGCACACGGTAGATGTGCCGGTGTATGGTGGAGGCGCGGCGTGCGGAATACTTTTCGGCCACCTTGGCGGCACGGCCCGTAGGAGCCAGAACGCGCGTCTTCATCTTGTAACTGCCCATGGCAGCTATCAGGGCGCCGACGATCGACGTCTTGCCCGTGCCGGCGTAACCGCTGAGCACAAGCACGTCGCGCGACCGGCCGTGGCACGCGAACTCCACGAGCCGCTCCAGTGCCTCCTTTTGCGACGGCAACGGCGCGTAGGGCAACTTCGCGAGCGAAGCCGCCAATAGCTTTTCACTCTCCCCCATTGTTGCCGGAATTAAGGATTTCAACCTGTCGGCGTACCGACTCTATGTGTATGAGGCGCATGATTTTCTCCGTAAACTCCGGGGGCAACCCGAGCGACTCCCCCTGTCCGGCACGCGAACGCATCACCTCGTCGTGGCGATCGATATGAACGGCCGGGAGATTCTTCTCTTTTTTCAGCCGGCCGATTTCTTGGCTCACCTCCATGCGGCGGGCGAGCACGGCGAGGAGTTCGGCGTCGCAATCATCTATCTTATGACGCAAGGCGTTGAGCGACAACGTGTTTCCTCCCCTGACGGGCAAACGCAGGGAACCGGTCATGTCGCAGAACTGAGTGGGGGTTAATTGCTGCTTGGCATCGCTGAGGGCACAACGGGGATTAGGATGCACTTCCGTCATCAGGCCGTCGAAACCGAGGTCGAGGGCTTCCTGCGCCACAGCGGACACCATGTCGGCACTTCCGGTGATGTGGCTCGGGTCGCAAAGGAGCGGCAACCCGGGGAAACGGCGCCGAAGTTCTATCGGGATGCTCCACTGCGGGGGGTTGCGGTAAACGGCCGAGCCGTATGCCGTGAAGCCGCGGTGAACCGCAATCAGGGTCTCGACGCCGGCGAGACGCATACGCTCCAATGCCCCTATCCAGAGCTCGAGGTCAGGGTTCACGGGATTCTTGACCATAACAGCCACGGGGGCAGCCGCCGCGCTGACTACGTCGGCTATCTCCTGCACGGCGAAGGGATTGGCGGTGGTGCGCGCTCCTATCCAGATGGCGTCGAAACCGTTGTCAACCAACAGTTGCGCATGGGAGGCGTTGCCTGCTTCCGACGCTATCTTGAGGCCGGTTTTCTCTCGTGCCTCCAGCATCCAGGGTATCCCTTCCTCCCCTACTCCCTCGAAGCCGCCGGGTTTGGTGCGCGGTTTCCACAGTCCGCCGCGAAGCACCGTCACGCCGCGGCCCTTCAATGCTTCGGCGGTTTCGAGAAGCTGCCCGCGGCTCTCCACACTGCACGGCCCGGCAATGAGCGCCGGGTAATGCGTGCCGCAGAGCGGCCCGATGTCTGATTTCAAATCCATGTTGCAAAGATACCTCTTTTAAAGCAAATACGCAAAAAGCCGGGCGGAAATTTCTCTCCCTCCGGCTGTTTTTATTCATTTGCGGAATGACGGCCCCACTAAACGTTAGCAATCAATTACACAAGGCCCGGCATCCGCAGGGATTGTCAATAGCTCTGTCTCATGTCGATGAGAGTGCGCGGATTGACACGCGTCATGGTAATCAGCGTATCTCCCTTTTCACCAAGGAGATAAAGTGTGCCGGTAACGCCGTTGATGCTGTATGACTTGACCTGCGGCAGGGCTTTCTGTAGATTATCTTCGAGCGTCATGTCGGGACACATCATGCGTGTAGAGGCCATGTCGTCGAAGTGGATGGTGCCCTTGTTGGTGAAGTTGAAGTTGCCCATCACTTGGTTGCAACCTGTATTGCCGGCGACAGAACCAGACTGTGTGTTGAACTCGAGGCGCGGCCATTCCTCGGCCGAAGTCTGCGGCACCTGATTGCCCATCACCCGGGTGAAATACCAGTTCCCGGCCAGCAGGGCGTTGCTCTGGTTATAGGTGACCACCGAATTGTTTGAGTTGCAAGAAACCGCACCGGCAGCGAGAAGCGCCGCACATGCCAATGCTGAAAATATACTTTTTCTCATATCGTGTTTTCCTTTCCTTAAAAAGTAATTATCATTTTAATGATAGAACACACCTCACCTGCGAAAGTTTAAAATGCGACAGCGGAGAAAGAGGTAATGCTTGTGGCGGACGCATGGGATGTACGGATGTTTTTGTGACGGCACAGAAGCGGATGGGAGGGGAATTTGCGGGACCGCGTATTAAAAAAACTGAAAAACGGGTAGATTGGCTTAAAAAAGGGAAAAGAGTGAGCATTAACTCGAAAAAAATTGTTAACTTTGCAGCCGGAAAATCCCGAAGGGTGCCGCAGAGACGGCTGCCCGGTGGGATACATGGTAAAAAAGGTAAAATATATAATCCGAATCAGAAATGAAAATCGCTAAGATTCATGGCCGCGAGATCCTTGACTCGCGCGGTAATCCGACAGTTGAAGTTGACGTAATACTGGAAAGCGGTGCACGTGGTCGCGCAGCCGTTCCCTCGGGAGCTTCTACAGGTGAAAACGAAGCTCTTGAACTCAGAGACAATGATCCTAAACGCTATATGGGCAAAGGCGTGCTCCGTGCCGTTGAGAACGTCAACGGCCCCATCGCCGAAGCTCTCGTAGGCATGAACGCCCTCGACCAGGTGGCCGTAGACCGCCGCATGATCGAACTCGACGGCACTCCCACCAAATCCGTACTCGGTGCCAACGCCATCCTCGGCGTTTCACTGGCCGTAGCAAAGGCTGCCGCCGACTACCTCGACCTGCCCCTCTACAAATACATCGGCGGCGCCGACACTTACGTGCTCCCCGTGCCCATGATGAACATCATCAACGGCGGCGCACACAGCGACGCCCCCATCTGTTTCCAGGAATTCATGATCCGTCCCGTGGGCGCCTGCTGCTACCACGAGGGAATACGCATGGGCACAGAGGTGTTCCACAACCTTAAGAAAGTGCTCAAAGCCCGCGGCCTCTCTACGGCAGTCGGCGACGAAGGCGGTTTCGCTCCTGCCCTCGACGGCACCGAAGATGCCCTCAACGTAATAGTCGAAGCTATCCGCAAAGCAGGCTACGAACCCGGCAAGGACGTGACCATCGGCCTCGACTGCGCCGCTTCGGAGTTCTACCAGAACGGCGTTTACGACTACACCCACCTCAAGAACGGTGCCGTAAAGGAAGTCAACGGACGCAAGCTAACCTCCAAAGAGCAGGCCGAGTTCCTCCGCGACCTCATTGACAAATACCCCATCGACTCCATCGAAGACGGTATGGACGAGAACGACTGGGAAGGCTGGAAGATTCTCACCGACATGATCGGCAACCGCTGCCAGCTCGTCGGCGACGACCTCTTCGTGACCAACGTAAAATATCTTGAAAAGGGCATCGAACTCGGTTGCGCCAACTCTATCCTTGTAAAGGTCAACCAAATCGGTTCCCTCACCGAGACACTGCGCGCCGTACAGATGGCACAGCGCAACAACTACACCGCCGTCATCTCCCACCGCTCGGGCGAGACAGAGGATGCTACCATCGCCGACATCGCCGTCGCTACTAACGCCGGCCAGATCAAGACCGGTTCCGCAAGCCGCTCCGACCGTATGGCCAAGTACAACCAGCT
>DKVK01000100.1:0-15225 GCA_002491165.1 Porphyromonadaceae bacterium UBA7180 | reverse complement strand
GGCCAAGTACAACCAGCTGCTCCGCATAGAGGAAGAACTCGGCGCCGATGCTGTCTACGGTTACAAGAAAATAGCCCGCAAGAACTGAAGACTCCTTTAAAACAGAACTAAAAAAGCAGACGCGAAACCCCGCGCCTGCTTTTTTCAGCTCTGTCATTTTGGCTAATTGCCGCTGCGGAGGGTACCGGAGGATCGTTGCGGTGCCGGAGGGGTGTTAATTTTTTATTGGTTTTGTTAAAGTGGGGTTAAAAGTGGGGGCGGATGTTTGAAAATCGCTCCCGCTTTGTTAATTTTGCAGTGGAAATCGGGAAGCAGGTCAGCTCCCGGTTCCCCGTGCCGGTTAGCTCCGGCTGTTCCTGTAAGTTATAACCCTATATTCAGGCTGTTGCGATGCGTTCGCGCAGCCCGTTTGCAGCCAATGGCGCTGCACTTAATTTTTACACTTGGATAAATGAAAATATTAACCTTGGGACTGTTCATGGGACTGGGGTCGTTGGCAGCGTTAGCCGACGGGAACGTCACCGGAACAGTCTTCAGCAAAGAAACCAACACCCCTATCGATTACGCCAACGTGCAGCTGGTGAACGCCGTGACGCAGAAACCTACCACTTATGGCACACAGACCGACGACAACGGCAACTTCACCATCACCGGAGTGAAAGACGGCAAATATGTGCTGGTGGTATCCAACCTCGGCTCGGTGAGCCAGGAACGCCCCGTAGTGATTGCCGGTAAAAACGTTTCGGTGGGCAGAATACAGCTTGCCGACGACACAAAGATGCTCCAGGAAGTAGTAGTGACCGGAGTAAAGGGTCAGATGCGGTTCGAACTTGATAAGAAAATCTTCAACGTGGACAGCAATATCTCTGCGGCCGGCGTGTCGGCCAGCGAGTTGCTCGAGGAAATCCCGTCGGTTGAAGTGGACCAGGACGGGGGAATCTCGCTGCGCGGCAACGAGTCTGTAACCGTGTGGATCAACGGCAAGGAATCGGGAATGACAGCCGACAACCGCGGCCAGATCCTGGAACAGATTCCGGCCGAATCCATCGACCGTGTGGAGGTTATCACCAACCCGTCGGCCAAATACAGCCCCGAGGGGACAGCCGGCATCATCAACATCATTCTGAAGAAAAACCGCAACAGCGGATACTTCGGCAGCGCCGAAGTGGGTGCCAACACACGTGGCGGCGCCAACGCCAACTTCAACATAAACTACAACACCGGCCGCTGGGAGACATTCGTGGGACTGGGACTGCGAATGCGCCACAACAAAGGGGGCTCTGAAAGCAAACGCGACTATGACGACGGAACATGGCTCAACTCCGAAGGCACAAGTCGCAACCACGGCGTCAACGGCTTCCTGCGCCTCGGCGCCACTTATCACCTGACGGACAACGACGAGTTCTTCGCCTCCGCCTTCGGGATGCTCGGACACCGCTGGGGCAACAGCGTTACCGATTACCAAAGCAACGTCCCCGGCCAATGGCTGCGCAACACCAACTACACACACAACAGCGGCGACAACCGCGGAGGACACATAGAATGGGGCTACAAGCACCGCTGGAACGACAACCACTCGCTGGAAACCATGGTGGGATTCAATCGATGGGGCGGACCGTCGTGGGAAAGCTACCTCCAGCAACAGCAATGGCCCGACGAAGCCGAAGGACAGAATGTGGACGTGTACCGCGAACAGGACCAGAGCGTGAACGTAAACAACTGGGAGGCAAAACTCGACTATACCAACCAGTTGCTTCCCTGGCTGAAACTCGAAGCCGGTTACAACGGAAACTATAACCACGAAAACACACCCGTGATGTACCGCACCGGCACCATGAAGGAGGACATGATGACCGACCCTCACCTGTGCAACAAATTCGTGTATAACAACAACATCTCGGCACTGTACCTCACCCTGGGAGGCAAGTACCGGGCGCTGAGTTTCTCGGCCGGGCTGCGCGGCGAGGCATGGCAGGTGCGCACCACCTCTTACAATTACGGCAACGACGGTTGGGTGAACACCGACGGCACCTACAAAAAGAACAACTTCGCGCTGTTCCCCTCGGCTTTCATCTCCTGGTCGCTTCCCCACGACAACGAGGTGCAACTCAACTACACGCGCCGCATACGCCGTCCCTGGGGACCGCAACTCAACTCCTTCAAGAACACCTCCGACCCGACCTTGATCCATACCGGTAACCCGGAACTGGAACCGGAATATACCAACGCCTTCGAGCTCAACTACATCAAGTCGTGGCAAGACCACATGGTGTCAGTCTCGGCATATATGCGCACTTCCGACAACATGATCAGCCACCTCTCGTTCATGGCTAAAGCTCCCGGTTCAGACGAGCAGATAATGTACATCACCCACGGGAATGTGGGCAAACAGACCAATTCGGGTGCCGAAATCGTGGTAAAGAATAACTTCTTCAACCGCGTGTTCGACCTCACGACCACCTTCAACCTCTACAACAACCACGTCAGCGCATGGAACATCCTTTACCCGATAGACGGGGTGGATTATCCGGTTTCGCGCCCCAAGCAGGACCAGTTCGCGTGGGACGTGCGTTGCATGGCGTCGGTACGCCTGCCGTGGGATATGTCCATCCAGGTGACCGGCCGCTACAACTCGCGCACACTCACCGCGCAAGGCGCACGCGAGCCGGGCTGGGACGTTCAGGCCGGCATACGCAAGAACGCCGGTCCCTGGACCTTCTCCGTAAACTGCCGCGACATCTTCGATTCGCGCAAACGCCACAGCATGACCTACGGAGACAACTACACGCAGGAAGACAAACGCTGGCGCGGCGGACGCACTTTCCGCTTCACCATAAAGTATAGTTTCGGCAACATGAAGTCTACCAAGAAAGGCCCGATGCAGGATTCCGAACCGATGGACGGCAGCGGATATGGCGACGGCGGACAATAATGACAACGTCCGGCTTTGATGGTCGTTTGCCACCTTAGCATTATCATATTTTAATCAAAAACGCGCATCCTCCTGACCGGGGGATGCGCGTTTCTCTTATCTTGAATTGCTTTAGCAGGGTTTCTATAGGTTGAAGTAGTACGTGCCGGTGGAGAGGTCGGTGTAATAGTTGTAATAAGTGCCGCGCAGATAGTAGTAGGTATTATATGCCGGCTCGTAAACACCTGTGTTCCAGGATAGTGTCCACGGGTCGTAAGCATTGACTACCGTTACGTCATACTGCGCGCCGTCATAGCTGTACTGCACCGTCATGGGGATGGTGCGCCACACTCCCTGATAGTCGTAACCCACCCCGATGACATTTTCTGTGCCGGCGTTCTGCCAGTAAGGCGAGGAAAGAGGTGCGCTCACCACATAAGGGTTTCCATAATAGGGAGGTCCCCAATACGCAGGTCCCCACGATGGAGGCCCCCACGGACCGGGATTGGGTGCAACCGGAGCGGGGTGGAACGAACCTCCCGTGCCGGGAGCAGGAAGACTGTTGCCTAAGCCACCGCTTCCGGGGGCAGCTACACTGTTCTGAGCCAATGCCACGCCGAGTCCAGTTGTGGCTATAAGAAGCAACAGGAGGGCAAATGAGTATATTCGTGTGCTTTTCATAACATTCTTCGATTAAAATATTTTATCTTTATAACAAGCCGAGGCCTGTTTGGTTTTTACAGAAACTTCAATTCCGAACACCACGAAGCACGGGAAACGAGGAAAACCGCCTCGAAGCACTGTATGCAAAGGAGAGTTGGAGACATAAGCTTTCTTGACGATTTATTTGTTAAAAATTGCTTTGGTTCAAGATTTTTTTATTATCTTCGCATTGTGAAAAGTACCGGCTGTGCTCCGGTTCTGTTTCCGATTCCAATAATATACTCAATATCAGCTAATTAACCGAAATAATAATCAAGTAACTAACCGATATGAATCAAGACGAAGAAAACCTTAACACCGGCACAGGCTTGCCCGAAAACGCATTTCGCGAACTCGGCGCCGATGAGCAATATGTGCCCGTGATGCACCCGGCGCGCGACCAGAAGGAAGTGACGCCCTACTCGGTGGCGACGGGTCTCATCATGGCCATCATCTTCAGTGCCGCGGCTGCCTACCTCGGACTCAAAGTGGGCCAGGTATTCGAGGCCGCAATCCCCATCGCCATCATTGCCGTAGGCCTATCCAACGCCCTCGGCAAGAAGAACGCCCTCGGGCAGAACGTCATCATCCAGAGCATCGGCGCCTGCTCGGGCGTAATCGTTGCCGGAGCCATCTTCACACTGCCCGCCCTCTACATCCTGCAGGGCACTTACCACGACATTGTCGTGGACTTCTACCAGATATTCCTCTCGTCGCTGCTCGGCGGCGTGCTGGGCATCCTCTTCTTTATCCCCTTCCGCAAATATTTCGTGAAGGACATGCACGGCAAGTATCCCTTCCCGGAAGCAACGGCCACCACGCAGGTGCTCGTGTCATCGCAGTCGAAAGACGGCGGCCAGGCCAAGACGCTGGTCATCGCCTCGCTCATCGGCGGTATCTACGACTATATCGTGGCTACCTTCGGATGGTGGGCCGAGACCGTAACCTCCACCGCCTCGCAGTGGGGGCACACGCTTGTTGAAAAGACAAAACTCGTGGTCAGCTGCAACACCGGCGCCGCGCTGCTCGGCCTCGGCTACATCGTGGGCCTTAAATACGCTTTCGTAATCTTTGCGGGTTCCATCTTCGTATGGTGGATAATCATCCCGCTGTTAGGCACTTACGGTTCGCCCGAGTTCCAGGCAATGGCACCGGACGTCCTCTTCAAGGACTACGCCCGTATGATAGGTATCGGCGGTATCGCCATGGCCGGCGTCATCGGCATCGTGAAGTCGTGGCCCATCATCATGCAGGCCATCGGCCTCGCCGGACGCGAACTTAAGGGCAAGAGCACTTCCGTAAAAGAGGTACGCTGGCAGACCGACATCTCCATGAAGCACATCGTGGCCTTCATCACCATAGCCCTCATAGTGGTGCTCCTCTTCTTCTGGTTCGGAGTGATCCACAACGTGGCACAGGCAGTGGTGGCATGGCTCGTGGTAACGGTCATCGCCTTCCTCTTCACCACGGTGGCTGCCAACGCCATCGCCATCGTGGGTTCCAACCCGGTTTCCGGCATGACCCTGATGACCCTTATCATCGCTTCGGCCATCTTCGTGGCTATCGGCATGAGCGGCACCTCCGGCATCGTGGCATCCATGGTAATCGGCGGCGTTGTCTGCACGGCCCTCTCTATGGCAGGCGGCTTCGTCACCGACCTTAAGATAGGCTACTGGCTGGGCACGACCCCCAAGAAACAGGAACAGTGGAAATTCCTCGGCACACTGGTATCGGCAGCCACCGTCGGCGGCGTCATCCTGGTGCTCAACAAGGTTTACGGCTTCACCGGGGACAACGCCCTCGTCGCCCCGCAGGCCAACGCCATGGCTAAGGTAATCGAACCGTTGATGATGGGCGGCGACACCCCCTGGATTCTCTATATGGTCGGTGCCATCCTGGCGCTTATCCTCAACTGGCTCGAAGTGCCTGCCCTGGCCTTCTGCTTGGGTATGTTCATCCCCTTGCAGCTCAACACCCCGATGCTGGTGGGCGGCGCCGTTTCCTATTTCGTATCGCACAGCTCCAAGAACCCCAAAATCAACGACCTGCGCCGCGACCGCGGCACACTGCTCGCTTCCGGCCTTATCGCCGGTGGCGCACTCTTCGGCGTCTTCGCCGCCATTACACGTTTCGCCGGTTTCGAGTACCAGAACCCCATCCCCATGGAAACTTCGCAGATACTCGGCTGTGTGGCCTACGCCGCTCTGATAGCCTACCTTATCTGGGACAGCAAACGCGTAAAAATGCCTGCTAAATAAGACATTTTTGACTCTTTAAATATGGCAGCCGCCGGTCTTCGGGCCGACGGTTGTTTTTACGCCACCCCGCCGGGGTCGTTAAGGGCATTGGTGTCCTTAAGGGCACTAATGACGCAGTGCCCCGTTGCCGACGCCCGGGGGCTTCTGATTCCGGGGTTCGGGGTCACCGCACGGGAGCCACGGTTTAAACCTTTCGGGGTGAGGGGCGTTTTCTTTTTGAAGGGCCGCTTTCCACTCGGTCCTTTCCGTTATACTATGCCAAACACACTTTACACTGCGCGAAAAACGCTAAAAAACTATACCAACGGCGGCACTGTGCTAATGGTAGCCACCGTCCTGGCGCTCATCGTGGCCAATATTCCCGGAGCCGGCGAAGTCTATGACTCGTTGTGGGACCACACCATTGCCCTGCGCGTGGGCGGTTTCAACCTCTTCAGCCACCACGGGGAACCTATGTCAATTCTCGAGTTCATCAACGACGCCCTTATGGCCGTCTTTTTCTTCTCCGTAGGATTGGAGATAAAGCGTGAAGTGCTGGTGGGCGAGCTGTCATCGTTCCGGCAGGCGTTGCTTCCAATAGTAGCGGCCATCGGCGGCATGGTTATGCCGGTGGCTATTTTCTTCCTCGACGCCTACGGCTCCAACTATGTCAACGGAGCCGCCATACCTATGGCCACCGACATTGCCTTTTCGCTCGGAGTCCTGGCCATGTTAGGATCACGTGTACCCACCGGCCTTAAGATATTCCTCACCACACTGGCCGTCGTAGACGATATAGGCGGTATCCTCGTCATTGCCATTTTCTACAGCCACGGCATAGTGTGGTGGATGCTCGGCGTGGCGGCGGCATTGCTCGTCATCCTGGCACTCGGCGGCTGGTTCCGCATCCAGAGCAAGATTTTCTACCTGGGAATCGGCGCTTTCGTATGGTTCCTGTTCCTGAACGCCGGAATCCATCCAACCATCGCCGGTGTGCTGATATCGCTCTGCGTCCCCGCACGCCCGGTGTATGCACCTAAGAAGTACATCAAGGCCATCCGCCGCAATATAGCCTTCTTCTCTCAGGAGAACGACGAGACCCTCAACTCAAAAACAATACTCGACAAGGAACAGCTCAACCACCTGAAGGAGATAGAATCCGCTTCCGACAAGGTGATTTCGCCGCTTCAGGATATGGAAGACTCGCTTCACCCGGTGGTCAACTATATGATAGTTCCGCTGTTCGCCTTCGCCAACGCCGGGATACCGTTTGCCGGACTCGAGTTCGCTTCTATATTCTCCGGCGTCAGCCTCGCCATCATCCTCGGCCTGATAGTGGGCAAGACGTTGGGTATTTTCAGCTTCTCGTGGCTTTGCATCAAGTTCGGATGGGCGCCTATGCCTCACGGGGGCAACTGGAAACGTCTGTTCTCCATGTCGATGCTCGGCGGTATCGGATTCACGGTTTCGCTCTTTATCGCCAACCTCTCGTTCGGCACCGGCGACCCGTGGCAGTCGGCGCTTCTCGACCATTCGCGCCTCGGCATCCTCGTCGGTTCATTGTTAGCCGGAGTCCTCGGCTTCCTGAGCCTGCACCACACGTTGCCCAAAACAACGGCCGAAGCAGCGGCGGCAGACGAGGCTTAGCACAGATACTCAATAACGGAACAACGGCCCCGGTCTCGATGACCGGAGCCGTTTCCTCTATCTGATAACCAGCGGATTACTTCACGCGTACTTTCTGCGAAGCGTTATTGCACACCTTGATGTAGATCCCGGCGGCAGCAGGACGTGAAATCTCGTGGCCCTGAAGGTCGAACCAGCGAACGTCGCCCTCTTCGGCATCAATGCCGTCGATACCTGAAACGACAGTCAAAGTCACGGGGAGGTCGGCCAACGGATATGTTACATTATTGTGTGTGAGACGCAGCACATAGTCGAGGTTCGTGTCTACATTTGCATCTACAAACCCGGCAAACTCGAAAGTCCTTGTTTCGCCGGCTTCCATTACGCAACTCCGGGTGCCAAAATCTGCAACTTCTGTAAAGTTTGTGATTACGTTACCATTGATATAACCAAATTTGAGTTTGAAGTCTACTTCCGGTGAAGCGGCATTTCCTATATTTGAAATTGTGACAGCCACAAGGTTATTGCCTCCTGCCACTATGCCAATAGTTTCTTCATTGACCTCAAACTCGGCATAGCGATGTTCTTCGATTACAACCGGAGCTGAAACAAACGTAGTCTGGGAATCGTCAATCAGGCATATATTGTATCTCCCGGGTGTAGTATTGAAAGGAATTTTAAGTGAAAAAGCTTTAGTAACAGTTTCTCCTGCATCTATAGTGACTGTTTCATAATTCGTAACTTGAACACTTGTTTGAGCGTCGGCTGTGCCGCCCGACCGGCATGTTAATCCAAAATTCTTTGTAATGCTTTCCGAACCGTTATTCTTAATTGAGATAGTCCAGTCAAATGTGGAGTTGGCATAAATAACTTCAGAAAGATGACCGGCAGTAAATTCAAGTTTATCATCAGGAATTTCCTGTCCGTAGGGAGAATCAAGGTTGTCAACGGGAGTGATGGAATAAGAATCGTTGTTTTTTATTATGCGGAGGGTTTGGGCCGCTCCATATTTACCGGTCACCGGACTCCAATTGTCCTCTCCGTCATTTTTATAATACAAGCGGAGATGATACACTCCGTCACTTAAAGCCTCAAGGCTTGCCGTAAACGAAGGAAAACCATAATTGGCAGGAAGAGTAGAGGATATGATAGTCTGGACATCCAGGTTTCCGTCAGTGCCGACAGCTGCATATCCAATCGTTCCCTTCCAGTCCAGATAGGAAATGTTGCTACACATACCATTATTTGCGAAAGTGATTACCAGCCGGTCCCCGTCCACAGAACCCTGTATCGCTCCGGTCAGGAAGGGTCGTACGGAAACGGCTGTAGAGCCTTCCACCGGTGGCTGTACGCCGAACATGGCAGATTGATCATTCGTATATCCTGCAGCGCTGCCTCCCGTACCGGAACCGTCGGGGACGAGATAATTCATGGCGAAGTAGCCGTCGTAAGCACCGTTCCAGCCCCAATTGAAGTGGAAACCGTACTTATTGTTATAGCCATCGCAGACGAAGGCATGACCCGAACTGGAATTATAGCCCGAATAGTAAAGCGGACGCGAAGCCGAAAGCTCGTCATAGACCTTCTGTTCCCATTCATCAGGCGAGAAATAGTCGCGGCACAAGAATTGCAAGCCTTTATCGTAGCCGAAGTTATTGACGAAGGCAGCCGCTACGTCGAAAGCGTATGCCCCGGTAGAGGTGGTGCTGTAAATGCTCTTGATGGCATAACCGCACGCTTTCATCAGATTTGCAACAGCCCTCTTCTCTATGGTGTTGCCGCTGCTGCTGTACTGATATGTGTCGAGCATATTATCCCAGTCGAAGGTTATCTCGCTGAGGTCCATGGTATATTCTGTGTCGTTGAAAGTACAGGTTACTGTGCCTGTACCGGAGGCGGGCCATTCATGGTATTTCATCACCTGTGCCATGGCCGTTGCAGAGCATCCTGTAACGGATTTACCGGGACACGCATTGTTATAGGGAGCCGTTTGATTCCATTTGGTTGAAAGAAGTGGTGAAATATTTGCGAAATCAGAGGTTTTGGGCGAAGCCTCGCCGGCGGGTTCGGCGGCATCGCGGGCATCGCGGGCGGCACATTCGAGCCACCAGAGGAGTTGCGGCGGAATCTGCACGTTTTCGTCCACCGGAGCATCGAGGTAGCCCAGGACGGCAACGGCGCGTGTGTCGGCCGAGAGAATCATGGAGCCGCCGTTGCCGGTGAAGATGTAATACGATGGAGTGCCGTCGAGTTCTCCTGTTTTTACGAGACGCATCGGGGCGGATTGGATCTTACGGGCGGCCGAAGGGGTGCCGGAGGCGCGCTGCATGGCTTCCCCGGGAGTGACCGGAGCGGCAAACGAGGGCAATGCCAAAAGCGCAGCTGCGCCTAAGAGTAATGCTTTCTTCATTCAGTTGGGTGAATTTTGTTTAGTTATTTGACCAAAAGCCGCGAAAAGTTGACTGGTGTTCTATTTTGCACGGCGGTTAGCTTTTAAGGTGGGTTAAAATAAGATGTTTAAGTATAACCTAAAAAGGAGCGAAAGCTCTTTCGAAGTATTATCTAATGCAAAATTACGAATAATCCACGAACCCACATAATTCTTAGCCACATTTTCCACAAATCCACGCATAAAACTGACGAAAGCCGCCATCTCAGAGTCCTAAATGCCGACCCATAATCCGCCTTAGTGCGCCTTAGTTATATGATAGCTTTTTCAGCAAATCAACTTCGCCTAAAACTCCCGATGCGGGCCTCCCTGTGGTCCGTACAGTTACTCCTCTTTCCTTTTGTCGAGCTCGGCCTTTATTTCGGCGGCTTCTTCGTAGCGCTCGGCGGCTACGGCGTCAGCCATCGCTTCTTCGAGTTCCGGCACGCTCATCTCTTCGAGCAGGCGCACATTGCCGAGTTTCCGCAATACTTCTAAACCGTCGTCGGCTTTCTCTTCACTCTTTTCCGGCTGAGATGCTTCCTTGCGCGATGCTTCGGGGTCAAAGCCGGCCTCGTCGAGTGTTTCGCGGTTGGTATAGATGGGTGCGTCGCAGCGTATTGCGAGCGCTATGGCGTCACTGGAACGCGAGTCGATGCGCAGTTCCTGCATTCCGTTGGTCATCACCAGGTCGGCGGCGAAGATTCCGGTGGGGAGCCGGTAAAGGTTCACTTCCTGAAGTTCGAGGCTGAATGCACGTATCATGGAGGCCATAAGGTCGTGGGTCAGCGGACGCGGCGTTATCACGTTCTGCAACTTGCATTCTATGCTCTGCGCCTCGGCGGTGCCGATGATGATGGGAAGGCGCAGGCAGCCGCCGCTCTCCTGGAGCACTACGGCATATACGCCTGATTCTATCTGGTTGTAGGTTATTCCGATTAGGTCGAGTTTGATTTTATTTTCCATTTTGTTTCGGTTTACGTTTTTGTGCCGGAGGCAGAATCTGGGCGGAGCCTAAGCAAAGTTTTCTGTCGGGCGAATAAATTATGGCGAATTGTCCGGGTGCTATTCCCTGAATATCCTCTTGCGAGCGCAACAGATAATTGCCGTCGGACAGCAGTGTGAGTTCGCCGTCGGCAAAGTGGGGAGTATGACGGTTTTTAAAGGATACGGAGAGCGGAGCGCCGTCCTGCGGCATCGGGTTGCGCGTTATCCAGTGCATCTCGCCGAGATGCAGTTCTCGGCCGTATTGTGCCGCCGTGTCGTAACCGTTGGAGACGTACACCACATTGTCGCGCACGTTCTTGCGCACCACATACCATGGGCCGCCGCTGAGTCCCAACCCTTTGCGCTGGCCTATGGTATAGAACCAGAATCCGCGGTGCACCCCGAGTTTCTTGCCGGTCTCGAGTTCTATGATGGGACCTTGACGCGTTCCCAAGTGTCTCTCTATAAAGTCATTATAGTCTATCTTTCCCAGGAAGCAGATACCCTGCGAATCCTTGCGTGTGGCATTGGGGAGATGCGCTTCCATGGCCAGGCGCCGCACTTCGGCCTTCGGCAGTTCGCCGAGCGGGAAGATGAGATGCTTCAGCTGGTCGTAGCTAATCTGCGCCAGAAAGTCGGTCTGGTCTTTCACCGGGTCGACGGCGGTCGCGAGATATTTAAGCCCGTCCTTCTCCACAACGGAGGCATAATGGCCGGTAGCCACGGCATCGAACTCGTGTCCCCAACGCTCCTCGAAGAAGCCGAACTTTATCATTTTGTTGCACATCATGTCGGGGTGCGGCGTAAGTCCCTGCTTCACGGTATCGAGGGCATACTTCATCACGTAATCCCAGTATTCCTGATGCAGCGACACAACGCGGAAAGGCAATCCGTACTTCCGCGCTATGAGGGTGCACATCTCTATGTCTTCTTCGGCCGAGCAGTCACCCTCGCCGTTGTCCATCCCTATCCTTATGTAAAAGAGGTGTAGTTCATGACCCCGGCGCAGCAGCAGTTCCGTTGCTACCGCGCTGTCCACACCTCCCGAAATCAGCAATGCCACTTTCATACGCTATACCTCCTCGAGAGCCGACTCGCTCTTGTTGTCAGTGTGAATAATATGCAGCGACAGGAAATAGTCGCACGAAATCTTGCCCGGCCCCACAAGGAGCAGGAAGAAGTAAATGCCGAGGAACATGACGGGGAGATAGCCGGGCTGATGCCACGACAGCATGTATCCTGCTTCGCCAAGATAGTCGTGCAGCAGATAATATTCGGCGAAAAACATGGCGGCGAACGGCGGCAGGATCATTATGCGCATCATCAGCCCCAGCATTATGAACACCGAGCAGACTATCTCGATGGTAATGAGCACCACCATCGAAGTCTGCTGCGACATCCCGAGCACCGCCGGGAAGAGATGCTCCAGCTCTGAAAAGTGAATCCATTGTATAACGCCGAAGTGGAGCATCATCACCCCCGCGAAGAGACGCAGGAAGAGCCGCCCCAGGTTGGTATAGCTGTAGCCTGTGCTCCAGAAATATATCCTTTTCAGTTGTTCTATTATCCTTTTCATCGTGACTTATAACTGTATGCCGGCGCCGTTGAGCACATCGGCAATCGACTTGTTGCGCATCACTATCACACCGTCTTTGTCCAGGAGATAGCAGTCGGGCAGGAAAGGCAGGTCATAGCTCTGCTGCGGTTTTTCGCAATAAACACGCTTTATGTACGACGGCATTTCCATGGCAGGCTCCACGCTCTTATCTATAAAAACTATTTCAAAATCCCCGGAGTTCACCGCTTTCTCGGCGCGCACCGAAGTGGCGAAGCGGAGCAGCATCTGGCGCGAAAGGTCGTCGCCCGTATTTCCGAAGATTACCACCGTGCCGCGGCTTCCCATGGCCGGGAGCGTCACCCCCGTGCCGCCCTGCGGGAAGTTGTTCCCCGGTTCCGTGGCGTCGAGGGCCGCAAGCTGCATGGCGTACTTGGTCTTACGGTCTTTCTTTATCTTCTTATTACTCAGAAATTTATTAAGGAAGATGCGGTAAACCTCATCGATATAGACAGTGGATCGCTGCGAATGGAACTCCTCCTCGGCAGCCTTCATAAGCTGAATCATCAGCGTAGGATTCTTTTCGGCCTTCTTGCAGAGGTTCTCCACGGAGTTGAGCACCTTGGCTTTCTTGGCGTAGAGCATCGGTCCGGCGTATACCCCGAAGGCATGCTGGAGCGCAGCCTGGTTAACCCCTTTTTTATTCTTGAAATCCATGTCGTTCCAAAAGTTGTCCATGAGCCAGTCGCTGCGGGCTTCGAGGTTGTCGAGATAGTCGGGGGCAACCGGGTACGTGAAGAGCGACTGCACGTACACAGTGCCGTCTTCGGCTGTCTGCTGTGCCGAGGCGGGGAGAAGCACGCCGAGGAGCATCGTTGCCAGTATTATGAATCTGAGTCTTTTCATTTCAGAGAGTTATATTCTTTATCAACCCCTCCATGGGGTCTTTGGTGATACATGAAATGCGGTAACCGTGCTCGCGGCACACATCTTCGAGCACCGCGCTGAAATGGTAGGCCACACCGCCGGTGAATCCCAAGAAATAATTGCGCGACCCGGGATAAAGCGCCACGTTGCGCTCCACAAAGGAAGTGAAATTTTCCCTCAAGATGCGCTGCACATCCCGGTGTCCTTCGTGCTTTTTGAGGAATGGCACGAACCGCGCCAACCATGCCGACGCGCCGGGCCGGCGATACACGTTTTCAAGCGCCTCGCCTTTATCTACACCATATTCTTCGAGGAAAGCATGGGTAAATTCCCGGGCAAGGATTCCGCGCAGGGCGTCGGCGAGCAGCCGCGCACCGAGACGCGCGCCGCTCCCCTCGTCGCCGAGGATGAACCCGAGCGGCGGAACGTTGGCCGTAATCCCGTTGCCGTCCCAAAGGCAGGAATTACTTCCCGTGCCGAGAATACAGGCTATACCCTTCCCGGAGCCGAAAAGGGAACGCGCCGCGCCGGCAAGGTCAGACTGCGCCGTGGCTTCCACGCCGGGCAACTGCCGCAACCACGCCTCTTCCACGCGTCGGCAGACTGCCTCTGTGGCACACCCGGCACCATACCATTCCACGGTTCCCTCTCCGGCCACATTGCTGCGTTCCACTATCTTTCTTACAAGAGAAGAGAGCGCGTCATCGTTGACAGTCAACGCATTGCAGCCTTCGAATTCAAACCGCGAAAGCTCGGGCGCAACGTCTCCGCGAGCCGCCACACAAACCGCCGTCTTGGTAGAACCGGCATCCACAATTATCCTGAAATCCTTCATCGTATTATCCTGCGCCTTCACGCCCGGCCATAACGCCGGAAGCGTAAGGCAAATTCAGCTACAAAATTAGCAAAAAAAACGCGGTCATGCAAATTTCGGCGCATTACCGCGAAAAATTTTGCCGTTCGGGAAATTATTATTAACTTTGCTCCGCTTGTTGTGCACCCATTTTTATCGGCACCGTGCACGGCACGCGCTTTTTTCACACCCGAAATCAGAATCACAATGGCAAAACAAGAAGATGTTTTCAAAACCATAGTGGCTCATGCCAAGGAATACGGTTTCGTTTTCCAATCAAGCGAGCTTTATGACGGCCTCTCGGCCGTGTACGACTACGGCCAGAACGGCGTAGAACTCAAAAACAACATCAAAAGATACTGGTGGGAAGCAATGACCATGCTCCACGACAACATCGTGGGCATTGACTCCGCCATCTTCATGCACCCCACCATCTGGAAGGCATCGGGCCACGTAGACGCTTTCAACGACCCCCTCATCGACAACAAGGATTCCAAGAAACGCTATCGCGCCGACGTGCTCATCGAAGACGCCATAGCCAAATTCGACGAGAAGATAGACAAGGAAGTGGCCAAGGCCCGCAAACGCTTCGGCGAGAGCTTCGACGAAGCCATGTTCCGCCAGACCAACCCGCACGTGCTCGAAAACCAGCGCAAACGCGACGCCCTGCACGAGCGCTTCTCGAAGGCGATGAACGACAACGACCTCGAGGAAATCAAGCAGATTATCGTGGACCAGGAAATCGTGGATCCCGTGAGCGGCACACGCAACTGGACCGACGTGCGCCAGTTCAACCTCATGTTCAAGACCGAGATGGGTTCTACCGCCGACGGTGCCATGACGGTGTACCTGCGTCCCGAAACGGCACAGGGTATCTTCGTCAACTACCTGAACGTGCAGAAGACCGGCCGCATGAACCTCCCCTTCGGTATCGCACAGATAGGGAAGGCGTTCCGCAATGAAATCGTTGCCCGCCAGTTCATCTTCCGTATGCGTGAG
>DKVK01000108.1 GCA_002491165.1 Porphyromonadaceae bacterium UBA7180 | reverse complement strand
GGAAATTATAGGGCAAAAATGGGTTGCAACGGTTGCAATACTTCGTTAAAATTTTTAACATCCGAAATTTAGGACAATTTACATGTATAGCGGAGCCAAGGGGGCGGAGGCCTCCCGGCCTCCGTGAAACACCCTCCCGTGCAGCCCAACACCCCATATTTTCCCGGAGGCCTTCCGGCCTCCGCCCCCTTGGCGACGCGGTCACTTGCCGGATTTCAGCAGCGTCATCTCGCAGCGGGCACAGTCGAATACGGGGCGGAATGTGCCTGACGGCCCGCGGAGCAGGAGCGGCTCTTTTACGGCGGCACTCCCTTTCTCTCGCTTGCAGAGGCCGAGCTCGCGCAGCAGGCAGTGGCGTGTGGTCATCACCGGGCGTCCTTCGAGCGATGTGCCCGAGGCTTCTGCGGCAGGTTCTATTTCAGTTACGCCATGCTCGCGGTAGAAGGCTTCAGCCAGCGTGTTGGAGACGTTGTCCTGAAACGAAAGCACCGTGTCGGGGTATCTTGCGTCCCGGTTCTCCTTGCGGCGGTAATGGTAGCGGTACGTGTCTTCGGCGGCGCGGTCGAGGGCGTCGAGCAGGCGGCGGCGTGCTTCCGTGAGCTGTGAGTTTGGGATGAAGAGTGTGGGGCCGAGCCGGTCGTCGAAGCTTTCCAGCGAATAGATGGTGCCTCCGAGGCGCGCGAAGAGGTCGCGGCGGTCGGCCGGACGGCGTGCTTCGGAGGTCGTGGGGTCGAAGTCCACGCTCACTCTTAGATGGCGCTGATTGTCAACGGCTTCCAGTCTGTTCGCGAAGAGCGTAATGGAGATTGGGATGCGTCGCACGGCAGTTTCGCGGCGCATATTGCGTTCCCACTCGATGGATAAAGTGCGCCGCGCTCCCTCGGGCAGCGGCATCAGGCGTCCCTCGCGAGTGCGTATCTTATTTCCCACGGTTCCGTTGACCGCCGTTCCCTTGAATCCCGTCGGCGTAGGCCATGCAATGCCGTCGCCTGGGCGGAGCTGACGGACATCCTCCACCGGCTCGCCTAACGACTTGGGCGTGAGCTGCGAAGCCATATCCCGCGGCTTCCGTTCCCTCAGGCAATACTCGGTATAACCCCGGTTGAAACACTTGCTGACGTCGGGCGTGAAGTCCACCGTGCTCTCCCCCGCGGAGCTGCGGCAATACTTCTCCGGGTGGCGCGCTATGATGCCGTCGAGCAGGCGGCGGTAGTGGGCCGTGACGTTCTTGACATACTCCGGGTCCTTGAGGCGTCCCTCTATCTTGAATGAAGAGACACCGGCCTCCACGAGCGCTGCGAGGGCGTCAGAGGCGTTGAGGTCGTGCAGGGAGAGGAGGTATCGGTCGCGCGCAAGGACGCGCCCTGCGGCGTCTGTAAGCGTGTAAGGGAGGCGGCAAATCTGGGCACACTCCCCCCGGTTGGCGCTGCGGCGGCCGCACGAGAGCGAGGCGTGGCAGCGCCCCGAATAGCTGACGCAGAGAGCGCCGTGGATAAAGCACTCCACCGGCACCGTCACGCTGCGGCAGATGTCGCGTATCTCCCCTATCGTGAGTTCGCGGGCGAGCACTATCTGCGAGAACCCGGCGTCCTCGAGGAAGCGCGCCTTGGCCACGGTGCGCGTGTCGCACTGTGTGGAGGCGTGCAGTTCCATCGGCGGTATCGGGAGTCGCAGCAGGGCCATATCCTGCACTATGAGGGCGTCCGCACCGGCGGCGTAGAGGCGCCGGCAGAGGTCGGTCACGGTGTCGAGTTCCTTCTCGTAGACAAGGGTGTTGACCGTCACGTAGACCTTTGCGCGGAAGCGGTGCGCGAAGTCGGCGAGGCGTCGGATGTCCTCCACGCTGTTTGCGGCGGCATGGCGCGCTCCGTGCGAGTCGGCGCCTATATATACGGCGTCTGCGCCGTGGAGTATGGCTTGTCGGGCGGTCTCGCAGTCGCGTGCCGGAGCCAGGAGTTCGAGCGGTCGCGGAGCCGCCGTGTCACGACCGTTTTTCGGGGTTTCCTTCATAGTAGTTAATGTAAGCGCGGCAGACGAGGCGGTTGCCTCCCGGCGTGGGATAGTTGCCGGAGAAGTACCAGTCGCCGCGATGTCCGGGGATGGCGCGGCGCATCCCGTCGAGGCTCTGGTAGACTATCCTGACCTCGGCGCGTGTGCCTTCGGGGGTGAGCATTTGCGCTATCTTGTCCGAGATTTCCCCGTCGGTGAAGGGCTCGTAAATCCTCTTCACGTGGTTCTTGAGCTGTCGCGACGGGAGCCCCTCCTGCGCCTTGCAGAGGTCGTAAACCTCGCGGAGGACATCCTGCATCCCGCGCTCTTTAAGCAGCTCCACGGCGGCGCGGAAGGCTATGAACTCGCCCATGCGCGACATGTCTATGCCGTAGCAGTCAGGATAGCGCACCTGCGGCGAGGAGGAGACTATGACGATGCGGCGCGGCGAGAGGCGGTCGAGGATGCGTATGATGCTCTCCTTGAGGGTGGTTCCGCGCACTATGCTGTCGTCGATGATGACGAGCGAGTCGCGTCCCGGCCGCACGGTGCCGTAGGTGATGTCGTAGACATGCGCGGCGAGGTCGGCGCGGCTCTCGCCCTCGGCTATGAAGGTGCGGAGCTTGATGTCCTTGACGGCCACTTTCTCGCGGCGTACGCGCTTGCGGAGGATGGCCTCGGCGCGCTCCGGAGTGAAGGTGCCGTCGGCCTGCATACGCTCTATCTCCTCTATCTTGCGGTGTATGAGCAGGTCTTCGAGCCCTTCGGTCATGCCGTAGAAGGCGGTCTCGGCGGTGTTGGGGATGAATGAGAATACGGCGTTGTCGAGGTCGCCGTCTATGGCGCGGAGCACGGGGCGCGCCAGTTCGCCGCCCAGTGCCTTGCGTTCCTTGTAGATGTCCGCGTCCGAGCCGCGGGAGAAGTATATGCGCTCGAAGGAGCATTTAAGCGGCGCGCCGGGACGCAGTATCTGCTCTACGCGCCACGAGCCGTCGCGGTCAACGGTCAGCGCGCAGCCGGGACCGAGTTCCTGCACGGCGTCGGCGTGCAGGTCGAAGACTGTCTGTATCACCGGACGTTCCGAGGCCACCACCACCTGCTCGCCGTCGGCGTGGAAGAATACGGGGCGTATGCCGTTGGGGTCGCGGATGACGAACATGTCGCCGTTGCCCACGGCTCCGCAGATGGCGTAACCGCCGTCCCATGTCGGGGCGCAGCGGCGCAGGCAGTTCGAGGTGTTGATGTCGCGCGCTATGGCTTCGGAGAGTTCCATGCCGCGCAGTCCGGCGCCGTGGTGCTTCTTGTAGAGGCGTTCGTTCTCGCGGTCGAGGGCGTGGCCGAGCTGTTCGAGCAGCAGGAATGTGTCGGCCATCAGCCGCGGATGCTGGCCGGTGCCGGTGAGTTCTCCGAGTATTTCCGGGACGTTGGTGAGGTTGAAGTTGCCGCAGAGCAGGAGGTTGCGCGCGCTCCAGTTGTTGCGGCGCAGGAAGGGATGGACATAGCTGAGCCCGGAACGGCCGGTGGTGCTGTAGCGGAGGTGTCCCATGTACGTTTCTCCGATGAAGGGGCGCTCTTCGGGACGCCCGGCTATGGCGGCGTTGATGCGGGCGAAGATGTCCTGTATGGCGGCGGTTCCCTCGGCGCGCTCGCGGAAGATATATTCGGTGCCGGGTTCGGCGCCGAGACGCACGCAGCCCAGTCCCGCCGCTTCCTGGCCGCGGTTGTGCTGTTTCTCCATCAGGAGGTACATCTTGGAAAGGCCGTAACGGTCGGTGCCGTATTTCTCCTTGTAGTAAGAGGAGGGTTTGAGGAGTCGCAGCATAGCTATGCCGCATTCGTGCTTTATAAGTTCCATGAGTGGGTTGTGGTGAAGACTCTTTTCTGTTTTTATCCGTTCATTAATTCCGGTATGGCCGTTATGGAGAGGGGCATTCCTGCCCCCTGTGCAGGCTGTACCGAGACTGCCGTGGCGGCACCTGCGGCGCCTGAGGCGGAGGCAGGAATGCCTCCGTTCCATATAGGCGCAGGCCTTATTTCTTCATGAGGCGGTCGAGGGCGCGCTTGTCCTCGCGCTCGCGGATGCTCTGGCGCTTGTCGTAGCTCTTCTTGCCGCGGCCTATCCCTATCACGAGTTTGGCATAGCCTCCCTGCGAGATGAACATGCGCAGCGGGACGATGGTGTTTCCGGGCACTTCGGCGGCTTTGGCGAGTTTCTGTATCTCCTTGCGGTTGAGCAGGAGCTTGCGGTCGCGGCGCGTCGTGTGGTTGTTGTAGGAGCCGAAGAAGTATTCCGCCACATACATCCCCTTGACCCAGACCTCGCCGTTCTGAACCATGCAGTAAGTGTCGGCCAGCGAGGCTTTGCCCTGCCGTATTGACTTTATTTCGGTGCCGGTAAGAACTATTCCGGCGGTGAAGGTGTCGCCGATTTCGTAGTCGAACGAAGCGCGGCGGTTCTTGATGTTTACCTGCTGGGGAGTCATATTCTATGAGTGTGATGAGTTGAGGAGAGGAGAAAGGGAGCACAAAGTTAGTGAAAATCCCGGAGACCGCCAAATCAGTCTTTCCCGGGAGTCTCCTGCCCGAAGAAACGCCGCAGGGCTTCCTCGCCGCTGATTTCGACGGGCATACCCTCCTCGTCGGCGATAACGACCGGCTCGCCCAATCTGGCTTTCCGCTCATAAAGCTTGCGCTGAGCCTCCCAGATGCCTTCTATAATCTTGTTACCAAGCTTTAATCTCTCTTCTTCTGACATAACGTTCTGATTTTTCTAAGACGCTTGTTATTTACTATGACGCCATTGTTTACTATCGGGATAAGTCTCTTGTGGTTATCATAAAGTGACCAGAGGTCCACTATCGGAGCATATATCTCGAAAAGGTTTCTTAATCCCGCCCAGTAGCGGCGATGTATCACTTCTGCGGGGATGTCGTGTCCTCCGGCGGCTACGCGTCTTGCCACCCGCTGCTCGGCCATTTGCGGTGTCGGAAGCCAGAAGTACAGGAGTATTACCCGATACCCGGCTTCGCGTGCGCGGAATACGAGTTTGCGGTATGACTTGGTGGCAAGCGTGGTCTCTATGGCGAAACTCTCTCCTTTTCCCAGGAGGTAATCTATGCGCTCAAGCATTAACCTCCCGGCCTCGATGGCTACCTCCCCGGGGCGGAAAGGTGAAAGCCCCTTGGCTATCTCGTCGGCATTGACGAACTCCCGGCATTCGAGGATTTCCGGAAGAATGGTCATCGAAGCGGTGGTCTTGCCGGCACCGTTGCAGCCTGCTATTATATATAAGGTCGGGCTATTCATGTGGGTGGTTTACTCGTCGCTTTTGCCGAAGAGGCGGCTGAAGAAGCTCGGTTTCTTCTCTTTGAGGCGGATGTGGATGCGGATTTCGGGATTGGAGCGGCTCAGGAAGAGTATGTGGTTCTTGAATACGAATGCCACGTCTTTGTCGAACTCGAGGATGGCGAGCAATGCGCGTTTCAGGAACCGCCGGAACGGGTTGAACTGGTCGAGGCTGCGTATGATGATTTCATCCTCGTCTTCCACAATGTTGTGGTACGGCGCGAGCATCTCTATGTAATAAGGGATGTCAGGCTCCGAGTCCTTGCGTTTGCGTCCGTATTTCTTATATATTTCCTCTATGACCTTTTCGGTAATCATTCATGCTCTCTCCTTGTACTATTCTTATTTTTTAACAATCTTTACGGGGGAAAAGTTCCGGGCACAGCCACTGAATTGCATCCGTGTTAAATATCTCCCTTCCCGGCGGCGAGGAGGTCGCAGGTTATGTCGAAATCCGTTGCGGGGACACCGAGCGAGACCAGCAGCGAGCGGTCGCCTTGCAGTTCGCGGAGTTTCTCAGGGTCGGGTTTTCCGGTGCCGGGGACGGCGACGCCGCGGCGGTATTCGTCGAGGGCCTGTCGCGTCTCCCCGCGGCGCATGAAAGCGTGCCCGGCATTGAGGTGGTCGGTGTGCGTGGCGCCGTCGTCGGCGAGGACGGCGGCATAGTGATCCAGCGAACGGTCGAGGTCGCCGAGCATGAACTCGCACCATGCTATGCCGCGCAGCGAGTCGAGGTGGCCGGGATGCAGGTAGTTCACCTTATAATAGAGTTTGCGCGCCTCTTCATGCTTTTCCAGGGCGAGGAGGACACCGGCGAGCTGCATGTTGAGGGGCACGGAGTCCGGTTCCTGTTCCAGGGCGCGGCGGTAGTATTCCTCTGCGTCGTCGTACCGCAAGAGGGCGCGGCTCACGGCGGCGATGCGCTTGACCAGCCAGCGGCTGTCGGGGTTGAAGAGCTCCGCCTTGCGCAGGTAGAGGGACGCCTGGTCGAGGTTGCCCTGCTTTTCGTGGGCGAAAGCCAGCTTCTCGTAAAGCCCCGGGGATGCTTCCCCCTGCTGTTCGAGGAGCGAGAACATGTCGCGGGCATCGCCGTAATAACCGCGTTTCAGATAGAACTCGCCGAGGAGTTGCGTGAAGCCGGCGTCGGAAGTAAGTTCGCTGCTCACGTACGGGAAGTCGCCGAGGGTGAAGGGGGGACGCAGGATGTCGGTGAACTCCCCTTTGGCGCGGAAGAGTTTGAGGAAGCGGTTTATGTCGCGCACATAGACGAGCGCCTCGGTGTTGAAGATGCGGTCGGCATCGCTGACGTGGAGCTGTGCCTCGGCCATGGCCTGCCGCACCTGCTCCATCTGGTCGCCCATCTGCGAGGTGAGCATCTCCTTCTGCACCTGTGGCATACGGACGACGGAGAGTGCCAGCGAGTATTTGTCGGAGTCGCAGAGGAGTCCCGGCGTTTCCAGCAGGAAGGAGAGCGCGCCGCGCGTGTCGGCGGCAGAGTCGCGGAGCTGCGTGTGGCGCCCGTCGAAAGGCAGGAACCAGTTGGGGAGGTCACGGAAGAAAGGGAAGTTCTTGAGGTTGGAGAAAGCGAGGTACATCATGTCGGCGCCCTCCTCCTGCATCTCGCCCAGGCGGCTCAGCTTCTCTTCCAGTCCGGAATTGCGCAGCATCTCTTCCCAGTCGGGGTTATAGCCCTCCTCCGAGCCGGGGTCCATGTCGCGCATGAGGCGCTCTATGACGGGGCGCATCTCCTTGATGTCGGTCATCATCTCGGAGCGCAGGTTGCGTGTCACACGTTCGGTGTCGAGCGTGCGCACTATTTCCATGATAACTGAACGGAGGCGGCGCAGGTTGGCGTCATCCTGCTTCCACTCTTCGAGGCGGTCTGAAACGGCATCGTCTGCTGCGGCTTCGGCGCGTGTGGCGTACAGCGCGAGGGCTAAGGCCATGAGTGCGCGGGCACGGGTCTTCAGGTCGCGGGTGCCGTCGTAGATGTCGAGCAGAGCGAGGAGACGGCCGCGCTCGTAGTATTGCAACGCGCCGAGGAACAGTGCCGTTATTATCTGCGAGGCGAGGGGGAAGTCGGCGTCAGGGTCGGCGGCGGTGGCGGTGAGGAGCTTGAAGTCGGCGTCAGTAAGGGGCATGGTGACCCACACGTAGTTGAAGATGCGGATAAGCAGCGCCTCGCGTTCGGAGCGCAGCGGTGTGTCGTCGGCTTCGGCGGCGCAGGCGAGTTGCAGCTGTGCCGAGAGGTCGGCGTAACGGCCGAGCATGGCGGGGAGGGTTTCCGCGGAGTAGCTCTGCGTGCGCATTTCGGCGTAATAGAGGCCGGGGGCGTCGGTGCCCCGTGCGAGGCGTTCGGCGCGGCGGGTGAGGGTCGAGAGGGCTTCCAGCGTGTCGCGGAAGAAGCGTTCGCGCCCTTGGTCGGGAGTGCCGCGGAACATGAAGGCAGCCATGTAGTTGTATGACTCCACTACGCGGTCGAGCTCGGGGAGGAGCGCCGTGAAGCGGGGATGGGAGGTGAGGAGGGAGCGCAGCGAGGCTGCGGCGCAGAGCGCTTTGCGCCCCTTTATCCGGTCGCGCACCTGGCGCAGGGAGTTTTCAATATTTCGGTCCATAAAGTAATGACGATAATGGCGCTGGGAGTGGCAAAACTTGTGCCAGTTTCAGTTAACGGGGAGAGGGGCGGAAACACTTGCGGGGACAAGGGCCGCGGGTCGTGGCCGATTGTCCCCGTGTGTGGTAAAGAGTTCCGGCGGTATCAACCGAGGAAGCTGAGCAGTACGCCGGCGGCTACGGCCGAGCCGATTACACCGGCTACGTTCGGGCCCATGGCGTGCATCAGGAGGTAGTTGGACGGGTCGTATTCCAGACCTACGTTGTTGGAGATACGTGCCGCCATAGGAACTGCCGACACACCGGCGTTGCCGATGAGCGGGTTGATTTTGCGGTGCTTGGGGAGGAAGAGGTTGAAGAGTTTCACCGAGAGGACACCTGCCGACGAGGCGATGATGAAGGCCAGGAATCCGAGGCCGAAAATCTTCAGCGTGTCGACGGTGAGGAAACGGTCGGCCTGCGTGGAGGCGCCCACGGTAAGGCCGAGCAGGATGGTCACGATGTCGGTCATGGCGTTGCTGGCTGTCTTGGCCAGACGCGAGGTGACGCCGCTCTCGCGCAGTATGTTGCCGAAGAAGAGCATACCCAGAAGGGGAATACCCGAGGGCACCACGAAGCAGGTGAGGATAAGCCCCACCACGGGGAAGATAATCTTCTCGTTCTGCGACACCACGCGGGCGGGTTTCATCTTGATGAGTCGCTCCTTACGGGTGGTGAAGAGGCGCATGAGCGGCGGCTGTATGAGCGGGATGAGGGCCATATAGGAGTAGGCCGACACCGCGACGGCTCCAAGGAGCTTGGGGTCGAGCTTCGAGGTGGTGAAGATGGCGGTAGGTCCGTCGGCGCCGCCGATGATTGCCACACAGCCTGCCTGCAGCGGGTCGAAGCCGCAGAGCAGGGCGAGCATGTAGGCGCCGAAGATACCGAACTGTGCGCAGGCGCCGATAATCATCAGCTTGGGGTTGGCAAGCAGCGCGCCGAAGTCGGTCATGGCGCCGATGCCCAGGAAGATGAGCGGCGGGTACCACCCTTTCTCAACGCCGTTGTAGAGGATGTTGAGCACACTCCCCTCTTCGTAGATGCCGATTTCCATCCCCTCCTGGAAAGGGATGTTGCCGATGAGCATACCGAAGCCGATGGGGACGAGCAGAAGCGGCTCGAAGTTCTTTTTGATGGCCAGGTATACGAAGAAGCAGCCCACGAGGAGCATTACGATGTTGGTCCACTCGCAGTTGGCGAACCCGGTGAACCCCCAGAAGGTCTGTATGGTGTTCTCCAGAAAGGATGCGAACGAGGACGTTTCTTGTAAGAGAATCATAGGGGGCGGTAGCTTATTCTATTATCATAATGTCGGCACCTTCGAGCACGGAGTCGCCGGGGTTGACAAGAATCTTGGTAACGGTTCCGCTGACCTGCGAGTGGACGTTGTTTTCCATCTTCATGGCTTCGAGCACGCACACGGTGTCGCCGGTCTTGACCTGGTCGCCCGCCTTTACGGAGATAGTGGTGATGGTGCCGGGCAGAGGTGACTTCACGGCCGAGGCGCCGCCGTTCGGGACTTTGGGGGTTGCGATAACCTTTTCGCCGGTTTCGGTGCGCGGGGCGGCCGCCGGGCGTTTCATGATGCCGGGCACGCTTACGGTCTTGGCTTCCTTGTCTATTTCCACTTCGTAAGGGACGCCGTTGACCTCCACGTGGACGGTGTTGTCGGTGATGTCGCCGACCCCTACGGTGAATTTGGTGCCGTTGATTTTATATTTATATTCTTTCAGTTTCATATTTCGTAGTTTGCGTCCTGCCGCAGGTTCTGCGCCGTAGATGCGCCGGCTGCCCGGCAGGCTTATATTTTTACTTTACCTTAACTGTCTTTTTCCCTGTAAGAAAGGATGTTGAAGGAGCGGGTAGCGGGGCTGCCGGCTCAGAGACGGTTCTTGGAAACGGGCTGCTCCGGGACGTGACGGATGTTATAGATTTTGGAGTTCCAGGGGCTGTAGGCACGTTTCATGCGGCGCAGGGTGAGGATGGTGCGCTCCAGGTCGTGTCCGCTGCCGTAGAGGTGCTCGGCCAGGGCCATGCCTATGGCGGCTATCGTCTCGCCGGAGTCCACCTCCCCGTCGGCTGCGTGGGGAGCGGTCTCGCCGATGGTGCGCTGTTTCTTGCGGGCAAGCAGGGTTGAGGAAATCTTGCCGAAGATGAAGAAGAGGATGCTCAGCACGGCCAGAGCCGCCACCACGATGCACATGGCTATGATGGTGATTCCGCCGCCGGACTTGTCGTTGGTCTCGGCGTTGCGTTTCTTCTCCTCCTGGGTCATGCCGGGTTTCTTCTTCTCTACCTTGAGCATTTCCTGAGCCACGGGGCTCTCCTCCACGGCGTCGATTTCGCGAGAGTCCACGTCGCCTGCGGGGACATAGACCTGGCCGTTGGCAACGGTGTCGGGGAGCTGCCCCTCCGGAGAAACAGCGAATGCCGACGGGGCAAGAAGCCCCGCCAGCATCGTGATGCCGACAGCGGAAGTTATTAAAACTTTCTTTGTCATTTTCGTTATTCAGAGATGTGATGAAGTCATTGCTTCACAAAGAAGCCGCCGTCTCTCACCGCTTGACTGCCTCGCATAGCATTAGCTATGGCAGCTAATGGCGGGGAGGACGGCCTCAGAGTGTCAGAGAGGAATGTTGCCGTGTTTCTTGGCGGGATTCGTCTCCTTCTTGGTAGCGAGCATCTGGAGGGCGCGGATCACGCGGAAACGTGTGTTACGCGGCTCGATGACATCGTCGATGTAGCCGTATTTGGCTGCGTTGTAGGGGTTTGCGAAGAGGTTGCGGTATTCTTCCTCCTTCTCTTTGATGAATGCTTTGGGGTCTGCCTGGGCCTTTGCTTCCTTGGCGTAGAGCACGCCTACCGCACCTTCGGCGCCCATAACGGCGATTTCGGCGGTGGGCCAGGCGTAGTTCATGTCGCCGCGGAGCTGCTTGCAGCTCAT
>DKVK01000044.1 GCA_002491165.1 Porphyromonadaceae bacterium UBA7180 | reverse complement strand
CTATTATTCAGTAAACCCTAATTACCAAAACTACCGAAACCCGCGCGCCGTCCGCGTTTTCTTAGCTAAGAAAGCTACATTAGCTAAAAGGACCGCCTCATCATGTGCGTATAAAAAAGAAGCCGCCGACTTCGCGAGAAGCGGCAGCTAAGGGGAAAGAAGTCGGGGTGAAAGGATTCGAACCTTCGACCCCCTGGTCCCAAACCAGGTGCGCTAACCGGACTGCGCTACACCCCGTATTTCCGCCGCAAAGTTAGCAATATTTTCCCAATCCACCAAATCCTCTTCCAAAAAACAAAAATATAAAAAGAGTATACCTCTTTATATATGGGGTCTAAGGTCGATTGTATGAAGTTTATATCAAAGTAGTAATAGCAGCGTCTTTAGTGATTCTCGAAGATTTCGGAGAGGAGGGCGGCGGTTTGCTGGCGGAGGCGGCCGGCGGCAACGGTTGGAGAGAGAGGGTTGCCGGGTGCGAGGGTTTTGTCCCGTTTCATCGGGGAATTTATGCTCTTGGCCGCGGCGAAGCCGATGCTTAAAAATGCGGTTGCATCAGTGATTTTACCACTCAATAGCAGCGTGGGGATGCCTTGCGCCCGGGCGCATTTCATTACGGCGTAAGGCAACTTCCCGCAGAGCGTTTGGCGGTCGCTGTGTCCCTCGCCGGTGAGTATGATGTCGGATGAGGCGATGGCTTCGGCGGCGCCGGTAAGTTGCAGGAGACTTTCGGCTCCGCGCCTTATCTCGGCTCCGGCGAGCGCGGCGAATCCGCCTCCCGCTCCGCCGGCCGCTCCGGCTCCCGGAAGTTGAAAAACATCGGTGAATCCAAGATTTTTCATCACTCGCCCGGCGTTGAGCATCCCCTTCTCAAGTTCCCGTTTCATCTCTTCGGTAGCGCCTTTTTGTCCGGAATAGACTGCCACGGCACCGTTCGGCCCGGTGAAGGGGTTCTCTACGTCGCAGAGGAGTATTATTTTTGTGTCTTTTAGCTTTTTCCGTAGCTTATTTAAAGTGATACTTGAAATATCTTTAAGCATTTCACCGCAGAAGGGTTCGGGTAATAAATTCCCGTATCCATCGAAGAATTCGGCTCCGAGGGCTTGCAGGGCGCCGAAGCCGGCATCGTTTGTCGCCGAGCCGCCGAGCCCGAGCCATATCGTCGCGGCTCCACGTTCTGCGGCATCGGCAATCAGCAGCCCGGTGCCGAAAGTGCTCGATTTCATCGGTGTTTTTTCGCTCTCCGCAAGGTGCCGGACACCGGATGCCGCGGCAAGGTCTATGTAGGCCTCGCGGGTAGCGGTATTTAGAGTGTAGGCCGCTTTGAGCGGTCGCCCCAAGGCATCTACGGTTTCCGCCTCTATGCGTTCACCTTTCCCGGCAGCGAGCAGACATTCCGCCATGCCGTCGCCGCCGTCGGCGCACTCGTAGGCACAAAGTTCGGCATCGGGGAATGTGTCGCGTGCGCCGAGCAAAGCCGCTTCGGCAGCCTGCCGCGAGGTGAGACATCCTTTGTATTTGTCAAAGATTGCTGCTATCCTCATTCCATCATGGGGTTAAGGTTCCAAGTTTCGGTTTTCGTTTCGGCAGGGTCGCGCCAATGCCGGCAGATGAGTTGCATTATGCGGAACCCGAAGCGGCATTGCGTGCACCGCCCGGCGTCGCAATATTGCTTTTTGAGTTGTATCAGGGCTTGCGACACCTTCGCGGAGTCGGCCTTTATCCCGGCTTCGCTGAAGCTGCGCACTATGCTGTTTTTCTCGGCGGGGAGACATTCGAGTATCGTGACGGCGTTTTCATGCATCCCGTAGTTGCCGCGCAGCCGTCCCTGCGCGTATAAGAGCGGCGCTGCCACGTTGATAATCAGTATGTCAACGGATGAGCGCGAGAGGGTGCAGGAGACGAGCCGTTGTTCGTCGCCGAAGTTGAAGCGGTGTGCCCAGTAGCCTGAAAGTTCAATGTCGAAAAGCTCGCGAAGGCGGTCTATGTCGTCGCCGGTATCGGTGATTTCGCCCGGCAGCGTGAATCCGCCGTGTAGCAGTTGCGCCAGCATGGCCAGACGGCGATGCGGGAAATTCTGCGGCCGTGTACGCGCGAATTTCCACACTTTGCGGTTCATGGGGCGCAACCCGTATTTTCGTGCCAGGAAGTAATATTCGCGGCAAAGGTCCTGATAATAAGGGTCGAGGATGTTCTCCGAGGCGTCCAGCAGACCCGCTTGTCCGAATATGAGCGCTTCGAGCTGGAAGATATTGTCGGCGTGGCGTCCGCTGAAGGAGAGCGGAAGGTTGCGGCCCAGCATCTCCATCGGCTCGCTGTTGAGTCCGAACCCGAGGGCGCGGGCCGTCAGCGCGAAGCACGTCTGCCGCCAGTCGCCGCCCAGGTTCTTGCAAATCTCCGTGGCGCGGTCAGCCTTCGACTGAAGCCTCTCTATGGCGAGCGCTTCAACCCAGAAAACCTTCTCTATCGGGTCGAGATGCTTGATGAAACCGTTGCAGCGCAACGGCATAATTCCCTCGTTATAAATGTCATATACCTGCTCTACGCCGTCGAGGAGCCGTATGGTGAGTTGCGGAATCACCGTCCCGTCGGCGCGGCGGATTTCGGCGTCGCTTTCGGCCACCACGTGGAGCACGATGTTGTCGTAAGCCATATCCCTGTCGTGGCCGTGGCGGAACCAGTCGGAGGCCTTGACGTGGATTTCCACGTTTCCGCACCACCGCACGCCGTCCACCTCCACGCGTGCCGAAGAGAAGTCGGGACCTGCGTCGCGGTTCGGGATGCCGGGGTTGCACACGCGCAGGGGACGGCCGTCGTCGAGCGTCAGCTCCTCGTCGTGGTACATTTTGTGTTGCCAGGCATACTGGTAAATGGCTTCCATGCTGCAAATTTAGCAAGTAAACGTGTAACTTCAAAGAAAAGCGAGGTTAAAAAGAGAAAAATAGGGCGATAAAATTTGGTAGAATAAAAAAATAGCGCTAACTTTGCAGCCGAAAAAGGCGGAAAGCCGCCCATGTGCCGCGATAATGCCGGCGCGTAGCAATGGAAATAAAAGCCAAAGGAGAGATGGCAGAGTGGTC
>DKVK01000028.1:1686-6945 GCA_002491165.1 Porphyromonadaceae bacterium UBA7180 | reverse complement strand
ACACACTCAAAGAAACAGTATCGAGGGTGGAGTCAGTCATGCCGTTTAGCTCGAAGGCGAAGCTGAGCGCGTTGAAGAGGTGGTTTTCCACTCAGGCATGACTGTGGAGCAAAGCGCTTTCCGCAACAACGGCAACATCCTGCGCATAGAACTTCCGGGCGACATCGTGCTTTCGCAAGCATCCTTCATGGGTTGTGAAGCCGTGACCGAACTCGTTTTGCACGAGGGTATTACCGAGATTCCGCGCCAATGTTTCTTCGACCTCTGCGCGTTGCCAACGCTCAATCTTCCCGAAGGTCTCGTCACCATCGGTCCGCTGGCGTTCGGATTCGCCGAAGTATTGACCTCGGTAACATTTCCCTCGTCGCTGCAGACCGTGGATGAAAACGCCTTCGCCGACAGCGGTGAGCTTGCCACCGTCGACTTCGCCAACGTCAAGACAATAGGTGAAAGCGCCTTTGCCCGTTGCGGGCTGACCACCGTAAACGCTGCCGCCGTTGAAACCGTGGGCAGTAACGCATTCGCTTCCAATACTAAACTTACTCGCGTGGAACTCCCCGCCGCAGTTACGTTAGGCAGCATCTTCTTCCGCAATTCAGCCTTGAAGGAAGTGGTCTTCGGCCCCAACCTCACCACGATGGGCGGAACCTTCTTCTACGAATGTAACGCTCTCGAATCGGTAAATATCCCCGCTTCCGTAACCTCAATCGGCCGCGGTATCTTCTCCGGTACGGCGTCACTGACCTCAGTGACCGGCAGTCCGGAAAACACGGCCTACGAAATCACCGGTAATATCATCTATACCAAGGATATGAAGAAGGTAATGGCGGTTCCGGGCGGCATCAAGAACTGGGACATCACCTTCCCGGCAGGCATCACCACAATCGGCGAAATGGCCCTGCGCAAATGCGCCAATGTCAACTCCGTAGTGCTACCCGCCACTTGTACTACCATCGAAAACCTCGCGTTTGCCGATTGCACGGGCCTCACAGCCGTTACATCGCTAAATCCGGTGCCTCCCACAGGTTGCAATTTCCCGGAATCGGTCTATACCTCGGCTACGCTCTATCTCCCTAACGAGGAAGCCGTTACGGCCTATAAAGCAGATCCCGACTGGGGCAAGTTCATCAACATTAGCTACACTACCGTGGGCATCCGCGGCATTGACGGCGACAGGGCCGACACTGTAATATTCTACGACCTCAGTGGCGGCCGCGTGGTCAATCCTGGAAACGGTGTTTACCTGCGTCGCACTGTAAAACCCGACGGCACCGTAACCATAGAGAAAGTAATGCTTAAATAGCCTTATAAGGCTAAATAACTTATTCCGGAAGCCGCAGAGTGGGCTTCCGGAATTTTTTGCGCTCGTAAGGGCGCATTTTATCGGATAAATTTGTAATTTTGCGGTTATGAAGAGACTGATGAAAACCGTAACAGTGGTTGGCGCGGTACTGATGGCCGTTGCCTTCTCGGCGTGTGCAGCCGTAACGCGAAATAATGCGGCAGAAAAAGCCGTAACACAGAAATCCGCCAATATGCGTTTGAGTGCCTTAAAAGATTCAATACACTCAATTACAGAAGATTATGAAGCAGAGATAGGCGCTGTTCTGATCACTGACAACGGAGATACCGTTGTCGTGAATAACGAGAACAAATATCCGCTGATGAGCGTCTTCAAGCTGCATCAGGCCGTGGCGTTGTGCCACGATTTCGAGAAGGCGGGACGGTCGCTCGACACCGCTTTGAGCATCCCGCGTTCGTCGCTCAACCCCGACACATGGTCGCCGATGCTGAAGGAGCACACCGGCGACACCATCAAGCTCACGGTGCGCGAGCTGCTGCGTTACACCTTGATACAGAGCGACAACAACGCCAGCAATCTGCTGTTCAGGCAATTCACGTCGGTGAAGGAAACAGACGCGTTCATCGCCTCGCTGATTCCGCGCAGAAGCTTCCGCCTCGTTTACGACGAAGAGGAAATGAGCGCCGACCACCGCAAATGTTACTCCAACAGTTCGTCGCCGCTCGGAGTGGCCATCCTGCTCGGCCGACTTTACACCGATTCGGTAATCGGCACTGACAATCAGGATTTTATATGCCGCACATTGCGCGAATGTAAGACCGGCACCGACCGCATCGTGGCGCCGTTGCAGTCGCAGAAAGGGGTAACCGTCGGTCATAAAACCGGTTCCGGATTCCGCGAGAACGGTATCCTTGCGGCGCACAACGACGCTGCGTTCATCACCTATGGCGACGGGCGCCACTACACCCTCGTGGTACTGGTAAAAGACTTCCACGGCGACGAAACCGCAGCCGCCGGCGCCATAGCCCGCATCTCCGCCGCCGTCTACCGCGCCCTCTCCCGCTCCTCTTATTGATTTTCAAGCACTTCGGCGAAGTCGCGGGGCAGCACGATGTTTGGTTTGCCGAGGGCGTTTTTGAAAAGCGGGGCAATCTCTTGGGTTGTGAAACCGGCTATGCCGCAACCGATGCGAGTCACGTAAAATTTCAGTTCCGGATGCGCCGATGCGAAAGTTATGAACTCGTCGACGTATGGTTTTATCGTTTCTACGCCGCCCTGCATCGTGGGGATGGCATACGACTGCCCTTGAAGGCCCACGCCTTGTCCCATGACGGCGCCGAAAAGTTTGCGTGCCACACGCGCCGCGCCGCCGCCGTGCATCCCGGCGAGATTGCTGCCGAAGACGAACACCTCATTCGGCTGCAACGATGTTATTTTGTCAGGTGTAAATTCCATAATTCCAGATTGTTATATTGTTATTTGACAATGCCGGAACGCAGCATGTTGCGCACTTCCATGAGGATGAAGCCGAGGCGGTTTTCGCCGCGCCAGAGCTCGGGATGCGTTGCCTCGGGAGCCTCGACGCCATAGCCGATTCCCCAGATTAAGTCGAAAGGCGACGCTTCCACTAAAACACGGTCTCCGGTAGAGAGGAGGTAGTCTTTAAGTTTCTCGTTTTGAGCGAATTTGGCAAGGTTGCCGGTCTTTACAACCTCGCGGCTCCTCGCGCTCCACACCGCGGAGTCGAAGTTGCGCACGCGCCGTCCGAGTTTTTTTATAAGGCCTGGATTGAACGACGCCATAATCTCGGCGAGGATTTCCGTGTCGCCGAAAACCAATGCCTTCTGCGCCATCATGTATTGCTCCGTGGAGTTGTAGCACACATCATCCACCACGAAAGCGCACGGAAACCACTGGCTGAGATACGACTCTGCCGTTCCGTCCGTATTCCAGAAAAGACGAAATCCTCACGGCTGAAATGCTTGTTTACGACTATAAGATTCTGCTTGCTGTAGTTCATATCACTGTAATAATTAAATGATTAACAAGAGATTATACACCGCTACCCCATTCAATAGTGTTACTTTTAATTTCGAACCAATAGCAAGCACCGTCTTCCACTATCTCACTTTTAGCCTTTTGAGCCTGTTTCTTTATTTCTTTCCACTTCCCGGGAGCCCCGACAACAGTAAATTCGGTACCGAAACTTTCATAGCCCTCTTCTGTGACAACAGTGCAGTAATGATTTTTGTCCAAGCGAAGTGTCCATGTGGTTTTTCGGATTGGGTATTCGTCTTGGTCATCTGTGAAAGCATACGGATCCTTGCCGGTTACTTTTTTTGTAAAACCGAGTCCCTTTAGGAAATCTAAATTATCCTTTTCATAAAGTCTTGTAAACGAAGGAATTTTTGCTTCAAAATCCTTGACTTTTGCTATTGAATCCTGCCGGAGGGAATCGAGGCGCGCGGCTTCGGCTGCTGCCTCGGCGGCGGCTTTCACTTTCGCTATCGAATCTGCGCGGGCGATGGAATCCTGGCGCGCCTTTTCGGCATCGGCCTTCGAGTTGCCACACGCCGCAAGCAACAACGCGGCGACGGCAAGCAACACAGTGCTAAGAACAGTCTTAAGTTTCATGGTGACAGTCGGTTAGTTGTCCGGACGGTCCGACGGAAATTTCAAATTTTCAACAGTTTACAGTTTGCTGCCGGCGATAAAACGGGGAGGACCGTCTGCCACCTGAAAACGAGAATGCGACAAACCCCTGATCCATCGGCCGGAGCAAGAAGCGTCCCACGAACACGCGAGCGCAAACATGTTGCAAATATATAAACAATTCCCGAATCCGCCAAACCTTCCGCGAAAAAATGCAGAAATATCACGAATCAAACGTATCTGTCTCCGCGAGACACATAAGCGTGTGATATAGCAAAGGCTCCCGGTCAGGGAGCCTTTGTCATTCATTTCCGTTCATTTGAGGTTTCCATCGGTCAGACAACAGGTCACGGTACCGTTCAAGAGGGGTGACGGGATTCCATGAGGCGCACCGGTTCAATATGTCAGAGATATATTCCATGACGTTGATGCCGTTCAGCCGGCACGATACGACAAGCGACAGGTACATGGCCGCAGTCTCGCCTCCCTTGTGAGAGCCGAAGAAAAGTGAGTTGCGCCTGAGCAGCGACACGAGCCGCTGCATCCGCTCGATCAGGTTGTTGTCAAGGTCGTAGTCTCCGCCGCTGAAGATACCCGGCACCCATTCCCATTCATTGATGGCATACGTCACCGCTCCCATAAGGTCGAAGTCCCCGGGAACAGCAGGATTTGTCCTGACCGAGTCAAGTCTGGTCTTTATCCTGTCCAGTATTGGCGGGGCGTATTCCTCTCTCCAGTTCAGGTTGTCTTCCGCCGTCCATCCGTCATGACCTATGCGGTGACGGTGCTCGCGGTCATACAGCAGATTGAACAGCCGGAGGATTTCCGCCGCTTCCGGGATTCCCTTTATGTCGATGAACTTCCTCTTTATATGCTGGAGACACGCTATCCTTGTGATTCCGTCATATTTCCCGTCGCCCAGCTTGCGGTATACCGGCATGGCATCGCTCTGGAATGTGCCTCTGTAACCTTCGATGATTTCCTCGAAGACCTTCTCCGATCTTGACCCCTGGCTGTAACGGAAGTATGCCAGGCCAAGGTGATGCGCCACTAGATCCCAGATATATCCTTTCCTGATCTTCAGCCCTTTGTCGTTTTTCTCTTCCACCCGCACCTTGTGGAACGTCTCGTCCCCGCTTATGTAAGGATCTTCGAGAACCGCCAGCCGCAGACATTCGTGCATGCGGGCGAAGACCGCCGTAGCCTTCGACAGAAGCCCGCCTATTGTTCCGCGGCCGATCCTGAAACCGTTGTCTCCGAGCCAGGAGGCAATGCGGCTCACCGGCATCGAGTACATGTAGTGC
>DKVK01000028.1:0-1480 GCA_002491165.1 Porphyromonadaceae bacterium UBA7180 | reverse complement strand
GTAGTGCATCTGGGCACAGAACGCTATGAAGCTTCCGTCAAAATTCGAGTTCTGCAGGGGAGCGAGCGGTGCCTTGCCGCTGATTACGGTTCCGTCCTTGCTGTAGAGAGCCACCCTGTGTATCTCCTTTATCACCTTCATGGGCCCGACACGGTAGCGGATACTGTCACGATACTTCAGGAAACGCGCTCCGGCAAGATCCACGCCTTCCGGCTCGTCAATAATGACGCGCTCCTCGCATTCCATGTGTTCGAGACGGCGCGCGCCGTTGTTTCCTCTGGCTTTCGGGGCATACTTCGGCTTTTCTTCCTTGGGCGTGAACTCCGGATCCGGTTCGGCAGGCTCCGGCTGACGCTCATTATGCGTCTCCATGAGAGCGGCCACGTTCTTCAGCACCTTCTTTGTCCGGGCCGTCTCGATGCCTTTATCCTTGAGAGCCTGCTCCAATGAACGTATCGTCTGTCGGAGATCCTCAATGGTGGATTCCATGCTTTGCTTCATCTCGGACATGGCAGTACGCAGTCCCTCAATCGTGGCCTGCGACACCTCCAGCTGACGCTGCAACAGAACTATGATTTCCCGGTCTTTCACTATGCAAAGATAGTGAAAATTACCGGATTTTCCTAATTTTTAAAGCATTATTTTATTGAATCGCAAATGGTTAGGTATTGCTATCGCCACATCTGAAGCGGCTGTCGGTCTTCATGGTCACCGGTGAGATCCCCCTCATTAAAAAATAAATCTCCTCGTAGGAAGCCTGCAGACAGCCGTCGCTGCCTTTATAGACGAGTTCCCGGAAGCGACCTTTGGCCAGCCTCTTCTGATACAGCAGAAATCCGTCACAGTCCCATCGGAGTATCTTTACCTGACGTCGGTCTGCCGAAAAGAACACGAAAGCGCATCCCGACATCGGAGAGAATCCCGGCCATGAAAGAACGATATTGGTCAGACCCCTTATGCCGTAACGCATCGACACCGGCCGCTGACAGAGCCAGAACCTCACCCTTTCATCAAGCGAGAACATCGCGCCCCTCCTTTCCGGCAAGACTGTTGATGATTCCGGCCAATACCGGGACACTGCATTCTCCTATAGAGATTGAAATGCCTGACCGCAGATCGATGCGGATCCCTCCGGATATGACGTCTGCCGACAACCTGCCTTTTCCTCGCACTGCCCCTTGTCCGGGAATCAGTTCCCGGAAGTCCACCGGGTTATTATACGTCAGGGCCGCACTTGTGGCCGCAGAGTCCGGTCGGTATGTCTGATAAATCTTTTTCAGCGATATGTGATGGCGTCGCATCCAGTCATACAGACGGCGCCAGACCACGCCATGCTCCCTGCAATAGACCTGAAGAGTCTGTTCCGGATTCTGTTTCAGCTCCTCTACAAAGGCCTTGTAATGCCCGTAATAGTCATTCTCTTTCATTGCCGTAATTTTTTGCTGCAAAATTACTGATTTAAGTTTCGCAAGTTCAACTT
>DKVK01000093.1:50406-77987 GCA_002491165.1 Porphyromonadaceae bacterium UBA7180 | reverse complement strand
ACCTTCATTTTGATACACCCTCCTTATCTCAGAGTTTGATTCCAAATTACATAGGGAGTGTTCCGGCGAGAGCCTGCGAGGATGTCTCAAGCCACTGATAGATGCAGCTTACAAGGCCGATAAAGACGATGCCTGCAACACAAATCCAGATTCCGCAACGCTCGCTGAGTGTAGACCGGAAACCTTCGATGACCGGCTCTTCCTTGGAAATCCACATTGCTTTCACTACCAGCAGATAGTAGTATAGCGAAATGATTGTGTTAATCAAGGCGATGAGAACCAATACATAGAGGGCTACCGACCCGCTCTGTGTGGCAGCTGTGAAGATGAAGAATTTGCTGAAGAATCCTGCGAACGGCGGGATACCTGCAAGTGAGAACACTGCAAGTGTCATGGCGAAGGAAAGCCACGGGTTGGTCTTGTGCAGACCGTTGTAGTCGTCCATTCCCACTTTGCCAGTCTTGTTTTCGATGGCAGCGATGACTGCGAAGACACCGAGGTTGCTGAAAACATATACCAGGATATAGAACATCATGTTGGTAAGACCCATCGTGCTGGCGGCGATGATGCCGAGCATGATGTAACCGGCCTGCGACACCGACGAGAAGGCCATGAAGCGTTTCATGTTCTTCTGGCGGATAGCGAAGAGGTTACCCACCGTGATGGTCAGGATAATGATGGCGTAGAGCATCCATTCCCAAACCTGCGAGTAAACGGTGCCGAAACACTGGCAGAAGATGATGAAGAATGCGAACGCCGCCGAGCCTTTCGAGATTACGGAAAGGTAGGATGTAACGGCTGTCGGGGCTCCCTGGTAAACGTCGGCAGTCCAGAGGTGGAACGGCACGAGCGAGAGCTTGAAGCCGATACCGGCCAACACGAACGCCAGGGCGGTGATGAGCATCGCGCTGTGTGCGCTGCTGCCTATGGCGGCGGCGATGTCACTGAAGTAGAGCGAACCGGTACCGGAGCAAGCATACACGAAAGAAACACCCATGAGCAGTACGGCCGATGAGAAAACTGCCGTCATGATGTATTTGATGGCTGCCTCGTTGCTCTCGTAGCGGCGCTTGTCGAAGGCAACCATCGCTGCCAGAGGCAGGGAGGCGCTCTCGAGACCGATGATGAAGAGCAGGAAGTGGCGTGCCGAAATCATAAGGTACATACCGAAGAGCGTTACGAACAGAAGCTCGAAGAACTCTCCGCGGCGCAGTTTGCCGTCTTCGGTGTCGGTCCAGCGGATGGCCTGGAGCAAGACGATGAAGACACCGAGATTGAGCACATTCTTTATGGCCATGGTGGCGGCGTTGGTGGCATACATGCCGGCGAAAGCATCCGCCGTGCAGGTGGGCACGAACCACATGGCCACCGTGGCGATGCCGAAGAGTACCACGGCAAGCGGTGTTACCGCCTTCTTGCCGTTTTCACCTGAGAATGTATCGAATAAGAACACTATCAGGAAAACTCCGAGAACGATTATCTCGGGCAGAAGGGTTCCGAATTGTGAATAATCCATTGTTTTAGAATTTTATTTATTCAATACATTAGTTTTACATTACTGAAGCCATGGCACCTGAGTTGGCGGCCTGGTTGATGACCTCGATGATCGGAGTGAAGCTGTGCTGGATTGTTTCGTTAATCCAGTTCGGGAAGCAACCGATGGCGGCGATGCAGACAATCAGGGTGATTGTAGCCACACGCTCGAACCATGTGGCGTCCGTAAGCTTGAGGTGATGCTCGTCCTGCACCGGACCGAGAAGCAGTTTGCCTACAACACGCAGGATGTAGACTGCCGTTATCACGATGGAGCAGGTTGCGGCTATCACGAATACGCGGTGGAAAGTGTCGGCGTGCTCGAACGAGCCGAAGAAGATTGTCATCTCGGCAACGAAGCCCGAGAGACCCGGCAGACCGAGCGATGCGAAACCGGCTATCATGTAGCAGACGCCAAGATAAGGCATAATCTTCATTAGACCACCCATCTGGCGGATGTCACGCGTATGCGTACGTCCGTAAATCATACCGATTAGGGCGAAGAAGAGTGCCGTCATGAGACCGTGTGAGAGCATCTGGAGGATAGCACCCGTCATGGCCGTGGTGTTAAGCATCAGGATGGCGAAGAGCACCATGCCGCAGTGCGATACCGACGAGTAGGCGTTGATATACTTGAGGTCGGTCTGCACGCATGCCGAAAAGGCACCGTAGACGATACTGATACCCGTGAGGATTATGAAGAACCATGCGAGCTCGTTGGCGGCCTGCGGAAGCAGGAAGATGGCAATGCGGAAGCAGCCGTAACCACCGAGTTTCATAAGCACGCCCGCGTGGAGCATCGACACTGCCGTCGGGGCACATGCATGACCGTCGGGACTCCATGTGTGGAACGGAAACATGGCGCCAAGCACACCGAAGCCCACGAAGGTGAGGCAGAACAGATAGTTTTGCCATCCCGGGTCAATGGCGGCGTTGTTCGATATTTCGAGGATATTCCAGGTCAGTGAGTTGGGATCTGCCGAAGAGTGCCAGTAAATACCGAAGAGGCCGAGCATCAGGAAGGCGGAGCCTCCCATAAGCATCAGGGTAAGCTTCATGGCGGAGTATTCCTTGCGGCCGGTGCCCCATACACCGATGAGAAGGTACATAGGAATGAGCGCCACCTCGTAGAACATGAACATGGTGAACATGTCGATGGAGATGAAGAAACCGAATACACCGGTTGAGAGGAGCGTGAACCACAGGAAGAAATTCTTGGGCAGGGGATCTATTTTCCAGGAAGCGAATGTTCCGGCGAATACGATTACGGAAGAGAGAATCAGCATCAGTACGGATATACCGTCGACACCTACCGCGAGGTGGATGTTGAGAGGTTCGTACCACATCCACGAACCGGTGAAGAGCATCTCATCAGCGGCACCGGCTGCTCTCTGTGCCAGGAAATCCACGCACAGCCACAGAGACATGGCCAACAGGATTGTGGAGCCCACCACCATCACTGTGCGGATTGCCTTCATACTGCTATTGCGGCAAAGGCCTAATCCTATCAGCATGAGGACAGGGACGATTACAAACCAAATTAAGAAGTTCGAAAACATAATGTCTATTTATTTTTGCTGCAATATGATGTTAGAAAATGCAAATCCATGTTATGCCGGCAAGTAATACAGCTCCGAGGAAGTACCAGACAATGTAAGTCTGGATGCTGCCCGACTGCATGCCGCGGATGGCGAAAGATGTCTTCTGGGTAATCTTTGCAAAACCGTCCATGGTGGCGTCGATGACATGACGGTCGAACCATGCGATGCTCTTGCAAATGATGTTGAAGATAATCTTGTGGGTAATGAACATATAGATTTCATCCCAGTAGAAGCGGCGGTGTGCTGCCTGCCAGAGACCCGGCATGGCGGCTTTGAGGCGCGATGGAATCGGGTTCTTCTTGCGGTACATCACTGTTGCGAGCGCGATGGCCAGGATTGCTACTGTAAGCGACGTGGCGGCCACCGGAAGCTCGATATGGATGTGGTAAGGCATACGGTTCCATGTCACGAACTCTCCGAAGGGGATGAATCCGGCAACGCAGCTTACGGCTGCCAGGATGATGAGCGGCAGCGACATTTGCCACGGTGCGTCGTGTGGTTTATGCTCCTTGTAGTGTGGATTCTCTTCCCACCAGAAGATGAGGTAGTAGAGACGGAACATATAGAAGGCAGTGAGACCGGCAACCATAGTCATCCATGCGCCCCAGAACCAGTGGTTGGCAAACATGGCGGCCAGCATCTCGTCTTTTGAGAAGAAGCCGGAGAACGGCCAGATACCGGCGATGGCGAGACAGCCGATGAGGAAGGTCCAATGGGTGATGGGCATATATTTGCGGAGACCGCCCATCGCGGTGTAGTCGTTGGAGTGTACGGCATGGATGAGGGCACCTGCACCGAGGAAGAGGAGCGCCTTGAACATGGCGTGTGTGAACAGGTGGAACATGGAGGCCATGTATCCGAAGCCGTCGTGGAGTTCGGGACGTGCCACGCCAAGCGCTACCATCATAAAGGCAATCTGCGAGATAGTCGAGAACGCGAGCACACGTTTAATATCGATCTGGCAGCAAGCCACTACGGCTGCATAGAAAGCCGTGATGGCGCCGACACAGGTGACAAACAGCAGCGATGCTTCCTCAATAAGGTAGAGCGGGAACATGCGGGCAACCAGATAAACGCCGGCAACCACCATGGTAGCAGCGTGGATGAGGGCCGAAACAGGTGTCGGGCCTTCCATAGCGTCCGGAAGCCAGATGTGCAGAGGCATCATGGCCGACTTACCCATACCGCCGACGAAGATGAGCACGAGGGCCCAAGTCAGCACAGAAGCTCCCATGAAGGTTGCGCCGCCTGTCGAAGCCAGCACGCTGGTCGGATCGTTGGTGATGGGTATGAAGTCGAATGTCTTGCAGTAGAAGGAAAGTATCAAGATACCGATGAGGAAACCGAGGTCGGCGAAACGCGTCACGATGAACGCCTTCTTGGAAGCCGATACGGCCGACGGCAGCTTATAATAGAAGCCGATGAGCAGGTAAGAGGAGACGCCCACGAGCTCCCAGAATATGTACATCTGGAAAATGTTGGTTGCCACCACAAGGCCGAGCATCGAGAAGGAGAACAGCGAAAGGAAAGCGTAGAAACGCTGGAATCCCTTCTCCCCTTCCATGTAGCCCCAGCTGTAGAGGTGCACCATGAATGAGATTGTGGTTATGACGATAAGCATCATAGCCGAAATCGGGTCGAGCAGGAAACCGAGTTTCACCTGCAGGGCATTGGTGAAGGCGAGCCAAAGCCAGTCGAAGACTGGAACCTGGAGCCGTAAGCCCTGGGCGTCGATGAACGCGGGGTCACCGCTGAAGAAGTAAGTCAGAGCCACATAGTAGGCGATGCACATGGTTACGCCCATGCCCAGGATGCCCAGCACGCCGGCCATCTTCTTGGACATATAGACTCCGCCGATACCTAAGATAAGAAACATCGTAATTGGTATGGCCAAAATCAAGATGGGTAGTGTCATTTCCATATCTTAGAATCTCATTTTTTTAATTTCGTTAATATCGGTGTTACCGATGGCACGGTAGATGTTCACCACTATTGCGACGGCTATGGCTGTCTCGGCAGCCGCGATGCCTATCGAGAAAAGTGTGAAGAACATACCTTCCATAGCTCCCGGGAAGAGGAATCGGTTGAACACCACAAAGTTTAGGTCAGCCGCGTTGAGCATCAACTCCAGCGAAAGGAGTATCGCTATGAGGTTGTGACGCGTGATGAAGCCGTAAACGCCGCAGATGAACATAATCACACTGGGCACGAGATACCATAACATAGTCAGTTCCATGAGCAATTATCTTTTGCGGGCGACAACGACGCCACCGATTATACATGCCAACAACAAAACACTGACGGCCTCGAAAGGCAGCAGATACTGGAATTTGTCAGTTCCGAGCAACGCCGTGCCTATGGCGTTCATGTCCACATTATTGTCGGTCAGGGCCTGGCACAATGTCGTGCCCTCGCAAACAGGCATCGTGAACAGGGCGAACAGCAACAGAATGGCTCCCAGCGCCGAGCAGGTTATGCCCAACACGCGTTTATGGGAGGTCAGCGCCTGTTCGTCCTGGTTCGGACGGTGAGTCAGCAGGATAGCGAAGACAAACAGCACCATGATGCCGCCTGCATAGACCGCTATCTGGACGGCCCCTAAGAACTGGTAGCCCAACTGGAAATACATCACGGCAGTGGCTAACAGCACGAACAACAGATATGTGGCGGAACGTAAGATTTTACGCGACGTCACTGTCATCACCGAGAAAACGATTATGACCAGGGCCGTCACGAAATACAAGATTATATTTCCTACTTGATCCATTTATGATATTGTTTTAATTTTCAAATTTGGTGTGGTCGGAAATTCCCGTTGGGATTACAGATAGTGTTTCCCTTCCTTCAGAAAGAATTTTAGAGAAGTTTCCCCGATATGAGCAGGTAGCTATTATACTCTTCTGTCAGGAGTGGGAAACAATTATTTCTCTTCGGGTTTATTTCCAGCCAACGGCGTTGTAGCGTTGTCATCTTTGGCAGGAGCCGTTTTTTCAACGTTAGCGGCCGGTTTGGCGGCTGCGGGGGCAGCGGCGGGACGAGGTTTCGGTGCCTGAATAGGCGGATTTTCGAGACCGGCGTTAAGTTCTTTAACCAGTTTCTCACGCGTGAATACAGATTGCTCGAAGTCGTTTGAGAACTCGAGGGCACCCTGCGGACAAGTGGAGACACACAGCATACAGAACGTGCAGCTGCCCAGGTCGTACATATACTTGTCCAGCACTTTTTTCTTTTTCCCGTCGGGGAGGTCCACCATCTTTGTCTGGAGAGTGATGGTGCCGTTGGGACAGTTCATCTGGCAAATGCCACAGCCAATGCACTTGTGGTGTCCGTCCACGTCTCTAAGCGTGAGGACGGCACGGAACCGGTCGGATATGTTAAGGTTGTCGCGGTTCTCGGGATAGCACTCTGTGATTTTCTTGGTCACAAGTTCCTTTCCCGTCACCTGCATACCTTTCACAAGACTGACGATTCCTTTGCCGACTGAGGAGAAGTATTCAATAATATTACTCATAATTCAGAATCAGAAATCTCTGTGATTTAACGTTCCACTTGACCTCCCAGGATGTCGAGAAGTTCGGTAGTAATACTTTGCTGACGCAGTTTGTTGTATTCAAGCTGCAATTCATCGAGGAGTTTTTTTGCGTTGTCGTTTGCGGCTTGCATTGCCATGATGCGGGCGGCCTGTTCCGAGGCACGGTTTTCTATGGTTATCTCCTGCATGGTGCTGAGCACAAACATCGGGAGAACCTGGTTGAAAATGCTTGAAGCGTCCGGCTCGAAGATATAGAGTTTGTTCTCATCCCTCTTCGAGTCCTTGCTTTCCGTCAGCTGCAAAGCGGCACTGTCCACCGGCAACAGCTGTTCCAGTTTCAATCTCTGGCGTCCTATGGTGAGGAAATGGGTGTAAACACAGGCAAGACGGTCGAACTCGCCGTTCAGAAACGCCTTCTGGAGTTGAAGCGTGAAATCCGTGACCTTCTCACCTTCCATCTTGGAGTCCACGCCGGGCAGTTCAACCACGCGGATGCCCCCCCCGGCGAGTTTTTCGCAAGCCCTGCGTATCTTCTTACCCACGGGATAGACTACGAACTCTATCTTGGACCCGTATTCCTGCCGCATGTTGTTGATGGCCGACAACAGATGTTTGAACACATTCATGTTGTAAGCGCCACAAAGGCCATCATCGCTACCGAAAGCCACGAGTGCCACGGTCTGCACCTCCCGGTCTTCGATGAGAGGCGAGTCAAAGGTTTCGCCGGACTCGAGTATATGTCCCATAATCGAGCTTATCTGAGCCCGGTAGGGGACCAACTGCTTGAGCGCCTGCTCGAATTTGTGAACTTTCGCCGATGAAATCATTTTCATCGCACCGGTGATTTTCTCGCTTGACGAGACTGAGCCGATTCGCGTCTTAAGTTCGCGTAATGTTGCCATTGAATGTGTCGGTTAGTTGTTTATTTTGGGCTCCGGCGGCGACGTGCACCGCCGGAGTTATTGCATTTGTTTGTTTATCGGGTTTGAGGTAGTCGGAGCCAATTTTTTGGCAAGTACCGTGCTACTTCATCTATGTCAGGCGTTGTAACGACTTGCAATTTCCGCCGCACACTGACGCAGAAGCTGCTGGCATTCGTCCGTGAGTTTACCACTCTTCAGAACGTCGAGCACCTCTTTCTGGTATTTCGATTTCAGAAGCTGGATGAACAGCGACTCGAACTCGGGAACTTTCTCTACCGGTACCTTTTCGAGCAGACCGTTCACACCGCAATAAATTACGGCTACTTCATTTTCAACGGGCCACGGCTGATACTGCGGCTGGATAAGCAGTGTCTGGTTCTTGCGGCCGGTGTCGATAACACGGGCGGTTACGGGGTCGATGTCGCCGCCGAACTTGGTGAACGATTCCAGTTCGCGGAACTGAGCCTGGGCAATCTTCAGCGTACCGGCAACTTTCTTCATACACTTTATCTGAGCGTTACCACCCACACGCGATACGGAGATACCCACGTTGATAGCGGGACGGATACCCTGGTTGAAGAGACCGGTCTCGAGGAAAATCTGACCGTCGGTAATCGAAATAACATTGGTCGGGATGTAAGCCGACACGTCGCCGGCCTGTGTCTCGATAATAGGAAGCGCGGTGAGAGAACCGCCACCCTTTACCAGAGGTTTCAGGGGTGCGGGAAGGTCGTTCATCTGCGAAGCCACGCTCTGGTTGTCGATGATCTTGGCAGCTCGTTCCAAAAGACGTGAGTGGAGGTAGAAGATGTCACCGGGATAAGCCTCACGGCCAGAAGGACGTTTCAGAATCAGTGAAATCTCGCGGTAAGCCACGGCCTGCTTCGAGAGGTCATCGTAGATGATGAGGGCGTCACGGCCGGTATCGCGATAATATTCACCTATCGCAACGCCTGCGAAGGGTGCCAGATAGCGCATGGAAGCGGAGTCGGATGCTGTTGCGGCAACAACTACGGTGTAGTCCATAGCGCCATGTTTCTTGAGAGTCTGTACGATTGAGGCCACAGAAGAACCTTTCTGGCCAATGGCCACATAGATACAGAAAACGGGTTTGCCGTCGAGGTAGTTCTGGCGCTGGTTGATGATGGTGTCGATGGCGATGGCGGTCTTACCGATCTGGCGGTCGCCAATGATGAGCTCACGCTGTCCGCGGCCGATAGGAATCATGGAGTCAACGGCCTTGATACCTGTCTGGAGCGGCTGGTTCACCGGCTGGCGGAAGATAACGCCGGGAGCCTTGCGTTCGAGGGGGAGATTGATACGTTCTCCTTCGATGGGTCCGTTACCGTCGATGGGTTCACCGAGGATGTTGATGACACGCCCCAGCAGTCCCTCACCGACGGGGATGGATGCGATTTCACCCGTGCGACGCACCGACATGTTCTCGGTAACGGAGTTGACATTGTTGAGAAGTACGACACCAACATTGCTTTCTTCCAGGTTGAGGGCGACGCCTTTCACGCCGTTCTCAAACTCTACAAGCTCGTTGGCCCGGACATTGTCGAGGCCATAAACATGAGCCACGCCGTCACCGATGCTGAGGACGGTACCGACCTCGTCGAATTTCGCTTTCTCGTTGACGTTCTCAAGCTCTTGTTTCAGAATATCAGATATTTCGCTTGGGTTAAGCATCTTAGTTGCTGGATATTAAATTTTGACGTAATTGTAGTATTTCGTTGCTTATCGAGGCGTCGAGCCGGTTGTTGTCGACGTCGATTACAAAACCTCCGATGAGTGAGGGGTCGACGCCGTGCTGAATTTCGAGGACACGGTCGGGATAAGCCTTGGCCACGAGGCCGTCGATACGCTTCTGCTCGTCTGCGGGAAGTTCGGCTGCCGTAGTGATTCTGACGCTTGATATTTTGTTATCGCGGCGGTAGATGTCGCGGTAAGCGAAAGCCATCTGCCGGGCGAACATCTCGCGGTTGTGGTCGAGAATAAGATTTACGAACCTGAGGTAGTCGGGTCCTGCTCCCGGGCCTCCGGCGGCAACAAGCAGCTTCTGTTTGTCGTCGCGGCCCACGAATGGATTGGCCAGGACTTTTTCAAGCGACGGCTCGGCATCGAACGACGCAAGGACCGTGCGCATGACGTTGTATACCTCTTCTGTTTTATGGTTGTCCGAGGCGAACTTATAGAGCGCCATCGCATACCGTTGTGGAATCAGACCGTCGTACATATCCGTCAGTTATTCTCGTATTCGTCTAATAATTTATTTACAAGTTCGGACTGTGCCTTGTCGGACTTCATCTCCTTGCGCATCACTTTTTCGGCGATGTCAAGGGCGAACTTGCTAACTTCGTTCTTCAACTGCAGTTCGGCTTCTTTCTGCGACTGTTGGATGGAGACTTTTGCAGCATCCATCACTTTTTGGGCTTCTTTTGAAGCCTCCACTTTTGCCTCATCGATGATCTGGGTTTTCATCTTCTGGGCGTCGCTCAAGATTTCCGCCTGCTGTTTTCTTGCCTCGGCCATGAACTTTTCGGCTTCGGCACGCGCATTGTCGAGCTGGCGACGTGCTTCCTTGGCATCTTCCACGCCTTTGTCAATGGTGTCGGCACGTGATTCCATCATTTTGATGATCACGGGCCAACCCCATTTCCATAAGACGATGAAGAGGATTACGAATGCCACGAACATCCATATCACCAATCCGCTGTCAGGCGTGAACAGTTCCATGTAATCCTTTCTTCAATTTAAAGATTAAAGGAACAGTGCGAGTGCTGAAACAATCACAGCGAAGAGGGCCACACCCTCAACAAGCGCACCGATGACGATCATAGAGCTACGGATATCGCCGGCGGCTTCCGGCTGACGGGCAATAGCCTCCATGGCTGAACTACCAATTTTGCCGATACCGAGACCGGCGCCGATTGCTGCTACACCTGCTCCGAGAGCTGCTCCTACGGCTGCAAGCGCTTCAGCCGCTAAAATCATTGATAACATAGTCGTGTTTTGTTTTTTGTTATTATTTGTTTTTTATATTTCGTTCACGTTGTCCCATTATCGGGAAAGGGGTAAGAAGAGAGGATGTGAATAATAAGTGGTGCTTTGTGTTAATGGCCGTTTATGCTCATATTTTGGCGTAATGCCGACTATGGGCAATATTATCATATATCCACTATCTCTGCCATTTGCTCTGCACTTTCATCTTCAACGTGGTCATGTCCGCTCTCGTGGCTCATTGCTATGAACATCGTCGACAACATGGTGAACACGTATGCCTGAATAAAACTCACCAGAACATCAAGCAGAAGCATGAAAATGGTGAAGAGTATCGAAATCACTACCGATCCACCGAGAGCTGCATATCCTATTGGTGCAAAAATGAAAATCAGACAGACCAGGGTAATCACAATCATGTGGCCACCCATCATGTTGGCAAACAGACGGACACAGAGTGCTGCCGGCTTCGTAAAAATACCGAATACTTCGATAAACTGCATGATAGGCAGCGGGAACTTGAGGAACATTGGTACATCGGGCCAAAGTATCTCTTTCCAGTAATGTTTCGAGGCACGGATATTGGTGACAATAAATGTCAACAGTGCCAAAACAAGAGTAACTGCTATATTTCCGGTAAGGTTAGCCCCTCCAGGGAAGATAACGATAAGACCCAAAAGATTCATCGTTAATATGAAGAAGAAGCACGTAAGAAGATAGGGGCCGAATTTTTTCGCTTTTTTGGCACCTAAAGATGCTTTTATGACGCCTGTATATACGAAGTCAATAAGCATTTCCATGAAACCCATACCCTTACGCGGAGCTTTGAGTCCTTTCTTGTTGTAATAGCGCACAACTGAGAAGACCATCAACGTAACCAAGAGGGATGCGAGAAGCAAAGCCAGAACGTTCTTTGTGATGGAAATGTCGAAAGTCCTGTACTCGCGGTAATAATTGCCGCCAAAGTTCACAAAGCCGTCGAGCGTTGCCTCATGTGCATCCGGATGCTCGGTTTTATACTGCTTTTCGATATCCGCCACTTTAGCGACTTCGCCGGCCTGAAGCGGGAAAAGTTCCACCACTTTGCCCTTGTGGTTGCTGGAGTGAGGGCCGAGAGCGAACATATATTCCTTACCGTCGCGCCTGGTCTTGTATATCACCGGGATGAGTTCTTTCTTCTCCTTGCCTGTTTTCTCGTCCTTGATGACTTCAACTTCAGTAAGGTTAGCCGACGAGAAGCAGAACCATTTGCCGTCTTCAGCCTTGACGATTACAGGAAGTGGTATTCTGTAGACATGGCTGAAAGGCACTTCCCAGCCGTAACCGTCGCCCAAGTGATGAAAGATAATCTCCTTTATGTCGACGTTGCTTTCACCATCTTGATTGTCAGACGCAGACTCTGTTGCCCACGCTGACGGAACGGCAACGAGGAAGGCAAGCAATAAGGTGAAAAATATTTTAAAGTTTTTACGCATTATTACAATTTATTAGAAAATGCAAACGGAGATTACGTTGTTGTCGACATCGGCCAGACCTCCGGAGATGTCAATGCTTTCTTCTGCACCGGCCGGGGTGCGGTATACTACCTTACCCTTGTCGAGGACCGAAATAAGGGGCGCATGATTTCTCAACACCGTGAATGAGCCAAGACGTCCTGGCAGTGTCACCATGTCGGCGTCTCCCTTGAAGAGCACTTTGTGCGGAGATATTATTTCGAGAGTCATAATTTACGGAGTCCGGTTTGATGGTTTTGGGATTTGCATGATCAGGAGGAATGAATTACCGCCCGTAACGTGCATCGTCCAATAAGATTATTTAACTTCGGCAAGCATCTTCTTACCCTTGGCGATAGCCTCGTCTATGGTACCAACGTTGAGGAATGCCTGTTCGGGATACTCGTCCATTTCGCCGCTGAGAATCATCTTGAAGCCACGGATGGTCTCGGGCAGTGTCACCATAACGCCGGGAAGGCCGGTGAACTGCTCTGCCACGTGGAAAGGCTGCGAGAGGAAACGCTGCGCGCGGCGTGCGCGGGCCACAACGAGTTTGTCCTCGTCGCTGAGTTCGTCCACACCGAGGATGGCGATGATATCCTGAAGTTCGTTGTATTTCTGGAGAAGCTGCTTAACTTCCTGAGCCACATTGTAGTGTTCCTCTCCGATGATGTTCGGGTCGAGGATACGCGATGTGGAATCGAGGGGATCGACGGCCGGGTAGATACCGAGCTCGGCGATTTTACGCGAAAGCACGGTGGTAGCGTCCAGGAAGCTGAAGGTCGTTGCAGGCGCCGGGTCGGTAAGGTCGTCGGCCGGCACATATATAGCCTGTACCGATGTAATGTTACCTTGCTTAGTGGAGGTAATACGTTCCTGAAGGGCACCCATCTCCGAGGCAAGTGTAGGTTGGTAACCGACGGCCGAAGGCATACGGCCGAGAAGTGCGGATACCTCGGAGCCGGCCTGAGTGAAACGGAAAATGTTGTCGATGAAGAGGAGGATATCGCGTCCGCCGCCGTCCTGATCGCGGAACTGCTCAGCTACGGTAAGGCCGGAAAGGGCAACGCGGAGACGTGCGCCCGGCGGTTCGTTCATCTGGCCGAACACGAGTGTGGCCTGGCTGTTGTTGACGGCTTTCATGTCGACATCGGCGAGATTCCACTCCCCTTTCTCCATACCTTCGAGGAATTTCTCGCCATACGACATAACGCCACTCTCGATCATCTCGCGCAGAAGGTCGTTACCCTCGCGGGTACGTTCACCCACACCGGTGAATACGGAGAAACCGTTGTGTCCCTTTGCAATATTGTTAATCAGCTCCTGAATGAGCACAGTCTTACCCACACCGGCACCGCCGAAGAGTCCGATTTTACCACCTTTGGAATAAGGCTCAAGGAAGTCGATTACCTTGATACCGGTCATCAGGATTTCGGTAGAGATGGCGAGGTCGTCGAAAGCTGGAGCAGGCTGGTGGATACCGCGAAGGTTCTTGCGGTCGAGAGGCTCAAGCTCGTCTATGGGTTCGCCGATAACGTTGAGGAGGCGACCCTTGAGCTGATTGCCTGTCGGGACAGCGATAGGGCGCCCGAGGTTTTCGACTTTCACGCCGCGGCGCACGCCGTCGGTACTTTCCATGGCGACGCAGCGCACGGTGTCCTCACCGATGTGCTGTTCCACCTCGAGGATGAGTTCTTCGCCGTTATCGCGTTCCACTTTGAGAGCGGCGTAGATGGGAGGTATAGATTCCTTGCCACAGTCGAACGAGACGTCGATAACCGGGCCTATGACTTGAGTTACTGTTCCGAAATTAGCACTCATTTGGTTGGAGTTTTATAGTTTGAGTCAGTTATTATTCATTAGATTAGAAGTGCCATCCGAACGCCACGAAGCATGCCATGAGCACGAGGTTGGCCAGCGCGATGGGCATAAGGTATTTCCACTCGAAGGAGAGCATCTGGTCGATTCGGATACGCGGGAAGGTCCACTTGAACCAAATGATGACGTAGGAGATGAAGAACGCCTTGGCGAGGAACCATACGGGTCCGGGGATGAAGTTCATCACGTTGTTGAAGCCGTCGAGCCCCGGGATGTGGAGCGGCATCCAGCCGCCGAGGAACATCAGCGAGGCGATACCGGAAACGATGAACAGGTTCAGGTATTCTGCCAGATAGAAGAAGCCGAAGTGGATACCCGAATACTCGGTGTGGTAACCGGCGGTAAGCTCGTGCTCTGCCTCGGGGAGGTCGAACGGGCCACGGTTGGTTTCAGCCGTGGCGGCGATAAGATAGATCACGAAAGCGATGATGGCAGGTATATGGCCGCGGAAGAGGAACCAGGCCTTGTCCTGCTCGGCAACGATTTCAGTGATGTTCATTGTGCCGGCGAGGCAGACGATGGTAATCATGGCCAGACCCAGCGAAAGTTCGTAGCTGACCATCTGCGCGCCGGAACGCATGGCGCCGATGAGGGTGTACTTGTTGTTTGAAGACCATCCAGCCAGCAGAATACCGAGGATACCTACGGAGCTCACTGCCAGGATGAAGAATATACCTATATTATAGTCGATGATTTGCAGCCCTTTGCCCCACGGGAGGCAGGCGAGCATCGTAACCGACGAGGTGATGACGATGTAAGGCGCCAACTTAAAGAGGAATTTATCGGTGCCCTTGAGGCAGATAAGCTCCTTGATAAGGATTTTAAACATATCGGCGAACACCTGAAGGACACCCCAGCGGCCGACACGCATAGGGCCGAGACGACACTGGAACCAAGCGCAGAGCTTGCGTTCATAGAGTATGTAAAACAGGGCAAGGAGCGCGTAAACCAAGAGGACGATAACTCCTATGACGACACATTCGATGAGCGTTGCCGCCCACTGCGGCATGAAGCCGGTAAGCAGGCCGTTGAACCATGATGTGACTATATCAAAATCGAACATTTGGGTTTAATTATTATAGTTGTTCTTACTACTTTCAAAATGTGGAACCGCAGGAGGCCGCCCGGCGCGTGTCGCGGAAGCGGCCTGCCCGAGTTATCGGTCGATGTCGGGGATTACGAAGTCGAGGATGGCTTCAACGGTAATAAGGTCGGCTATCATGAGGCCGCGCGTACACTGGTCAACGGCACCCACGAGGTTGAAGCAGGGGCTCTGGAAGTGCATGCGGTAAGGAGTCTTGCCTCCGTCGCTTTCGATGTAGACGCCGAATGTGCCGCGCGATGCCTCCACCTGCTGATACCAGTGGCCAACGGGGAGCTTGATGAGTTTGGGAACCTGAGCGCGGATTTCGCCTTCCGGAATACGGTCGACAAGCTGCTCGAGGATGCGGCATGACTGCTCTATCTCTTTCATGCGGACCATGTAACGGGAGAAGGAGTCACAGCCGTCGAGCAGAACTTCATCGAAGTCCACTTCATCGTAGACAGCGTAAGGGTGCTTTTTGCGGCAGTCGCAACTGAAGTTGGAGCCGCGTCCCGAAGGACCGGTGATGGCGTAGCTTATGGCATTCTCCTTGGGGAGGATGCCGACGCCCTTCATACGGTTCTGGGCTATGATATTGCCGGTGAAGACTTTATGGTATTCTTTGAGACGTTCAGGCATGATTTCGATCAGAGCCTTGACATCTTTCCGGAAGTCGGGATGGAGGTCGGCTACTACACCGCCTATAACGTTATAGTTCATGGACATACGTGCGCCACAGGTTTTCTCGAAGATGTCGAGCACCTGTTCGCGCTCGCGGAAGCCGTAGAAGAACGCCGTGGTTGCACCAAGGTCCATGGCTGCGCAACCGAACGACAGCAGGTGTGACGAGATACGCATCAGTTCGTCCATCATGGTGCGGATGACCTGGGCACGCTTGGGCACTTCGATGCCAAGAGCTTTCTCCACACACATGCAGAGGCAGTGACGGTTCATGTGGGCCGACATATAGTCCATACGGTCGGTGAAGTGGAGAGTCTGCGGATAGCCGAGGCTTTCGCAGAGTTTCTCGATGCCTCGATGGATGTAACCGGAGACGATGTCCACCTTATTTATAATCTCGCCGTCGAGGGCGCAGCGGAAACGCATCACACCATGGGTGGAGGGGTGCTGCGGGCCTACATTGATAACATATTCATCGGGGCCGAACACCTTGCGGTCTTCCTTGACGATGGAGCCGTCGGGCTGTTCGATATAAGCACAAGTGTCGTCCTCATTGATTTCATCGTCGAGACGTATAGGGTTGAGTTCGGGGCTTGCGTCATAATCTTTTCGGAGAGGATAACCTACCCAGTCGTTGCGCAGGAAGAAGCGGCGCATATCAGGATGGTTTATGAATTTTATTCCGAAGAAATCGAAAACTTCGCGTTCCTGGAAGTTGGCCACACCCCAGATGTCACTTACAGAGTGAATCATCGGGTCTTCGCGGTCGGCGGCGATGACTTTTACGGTGAGCATATCCCAGTTACGCACTGTGGAGGTAAGATAGTAAACCACACCGAAATTTTCCTTCCAATCCATACCTACAACGGCGGAAAGGAGGTCAAATTCGAGCCCTTTGGTATTTCTGAGGGCCTCAGCCAGCGGATGCCAAACCATATCGGGGACAGTCACTTCGAGGATGTCTCCGTCGGTGAACTGAGCTTCCGGGCAGATTTTTCCGATTATATTTTTAATATCGCTCATTTTAGCTGTTGATGTCAGAGTTTGTTCTTATATAAAAAAGGTGTGATTTTATCAAATCAGGCCACGTTCTTCGGGGTGTTCGCGGAAGAAGTCTTCGCGCTTTTCCTTACGGTTAGCGCCGCCGAAGAATTTCTGGACTTTGATTTTGCGCTGCAGCTGCATCAGCCCGTAGAACATGGCTTCGGGACGCGGGGGACATCCGGGCATATAGACGTCCACGGGGAGAATCTTGTCGACACCGGGGAGCACACAATAGGAGTTCTTGAACGGGCCACCGGAAACGGCGCAACTACCGGCGGCGATAACATACTTGGGTTCGGCGAGCTGCTCGTAGAGACGACGGAGGACTGGAGCCATGCGGTGTACGATGGTACCCTGCACCATGATGAAGTCTGCCTGACGGGGCGAGTTGCGTGCAACCTCGAAACCGAAGCGTGCCATATCGTAGCGGGCAGCGCCGAGACACATAAACTCGATGGCGCAACATGAAGTACCGAAGCAGAAAGGCCATAGGGAGTTGGCGCGCCCCCAGTTGATAAGGTCGTCGAACATACCCACCATGACGTTGGCGCCGGTGGCGTTGAGTTCTTCTACCAGTTGGTCGATATACTCGTTATCTTTGAAGTCGCTGCGCGACATGCTTTTAATTTTGGGCTCTTTCATGACCATTTAAGCGCTCCTTTTCGCCAAGCGTAAGCTAAACCTAAAACAAGAATGAAGAGGAAGACACCGATGACAGCGAGGCTCTGGGGACCCATCGAGCGCGTAACGACCGCCCAGGGATAGAGGAACACCGTTTCAACATCGAAAATCAAGAAGAGGATTGCGAAAATATAATATCCGGCCTTAAACTGTATCATGGACTGGCCACGTGTGGGGATACCACATTCGTAAGGCTCGGATTTTTTCACAGAGAACGATCTCGGGGAAATCAGTCTGGCAATTAGAAGCGCGGCGAAAACCAAGAAGACACCCGTAATGGCGGCTGTAATGGCTAAAGCTCCGTTGCTTATCTCCAACAGTAGATTCATATAATCGTTTTAAAATTAGTTAGTTACAATGTTAAATACATGGTACGCTTAAGGCGTGGATACAAATCCACTGCAAAGTTAGGAATTTTTAGTTGATTGGCAAAATATATTTTAAAGATTTTTCACGCTTTCGGGGTATTTGTGCAAAAACGGGATTCGCGGAGCGGGAGGGTTTTCTTTGCTAAGATAGCCGGGAGGGCTAAATTAGCCGACCTGAAGTGTTCGCTATTAAAGTTAACTTAACTTTTTTAGCTATTTTAGCTCATGCGGAGCGTTTTTTTGGTGTATAGTCAGGAGGTGATGAAAGCGCGGTGCGTCCAGCGGCGGGAACGCCAACGGCGCAGGAACACTATACCCCGCACATTTTCGTCGAGGCAGAACATCCACCACATGCCCAACAGGCCGTAGCCCAAAGGTATGCCCACGAGCCACGCGAGCCCTACAGCTATCGTCCACATGAATATGACCCCGACATAGAAGGGGAAGTTGACATCGCCGGCACCCTGGAGGATGTTGACGTAAACGATGTTGAGCGGACGACCTATTTCGAGCGGGACGTCAATCCAGAGCACCGCCACCCCGAGCGCTATGATGGCGGCATTGTCGGTGAGGGCATTCATGATGAAATGGCCGGCGCCCGCAAGGCACAGCGAGAAGCCGAAAGTGATGACCACAGCGACGCGCGTGACGTAGCGGCCCAGAGTATAGGCGGCGTTCCAGCGGGAATTACCTACGAGATGCCCGATGACGATGGCACCGGCATGGGAGATGGCTATGCAGAAGAGATAGGAGTACATGATGAGGTTCACGCAATAGGTGCGTGCCGCCAGAGCCTCCATCCCCAGCGAAGTGATGAAGAAAGAGATGACAAGCTGCGAGCAGGAGTAAGACATCTGTTCGCCGGCCGCCGGAAGGCCTATCTTCATCAGGTTGTGGAACTCGTGGCCCGGCCAACGTCGGAAAATCTCCCACGGGAAACGGCGTATCGTTGTGCAGAAGACAATCACGAAGAGAATCAACATCGAGAGCGTGCGGCAACCGGCCGTTGTCAATGCCGCGCCGACAACTCCCATGGCGGGTACGCCGAATTTACCGAAAATAAGTGTGTAGTTTCCGAAGATGTTGAGAATGTTCACTACGAGGCACACGAGCATGGGCCAATACGCCTTGTTGTTGGCGCGGAGCACGGCGGAGAGGGTCATGGCCAATGCCTGCACGAATGCGGCGGCGCCCACAATGCGCATATACCCCACCCCGAGCGGCAGCATCCCGCCGCCGAGACCCATGGCCGACAGAATCCATTCGGCCTTGAAGTAGAGCAGTCCGCTTATAAGCAGCCCGAAGAAAAGGTTCACAGCCAGGGAGACGCCGACGGCGTGCTCCATGCGGGTGGTGAGTCCTGCCCCGAGATATTGGCTGCACAGAACGGAGGTGCCGAGATTTATGACCTCGAAAACAATGAAACTGAACGAGAGAATCTGGTTTGCGAGCCCGACGGCGGCGACGGCAGCGTCGCTGTATTGCGAAAGCATGAAAGTGTCCATCGCGCCAAGCGACATTATCAGCAATGTCTCTATGAAGATGGGCACCGTCAGGAAAGCGAGTTCGCGCTTCAGCGGTGATTTGATGCTGAGTTTCAGATTCCGGTTCATTTTCGGGCGCGAAATTAGTCAAAGCTCCCGAAACAGGCAAATATTTTTCAAAAAAATCTCGCAAACAAATAAGGCAGAGCCGCTGCATCAGCCTCGACTATACCTTATATTATATTATTTAAGAGGAAATGAACAGTAACGTGTCAATTGTACTCTTTATTGGTATCAGATAATGCCTTGCGTCTTCTTACCCAGACGCCGGAGATTGAAGGCCATGACCATACGGTAAACACCGTAGCATATCAGCGAGATACCGATCCACAGCCAGACGATGATACCACCCTCGATAGGGTTGGAAAGGAAAATCCAAGCCAGCACGATGGTTGCGATGAGAAGAAGCACCATCCATACCATCCAGCCGGGAGAATTGGAAGAGAACATTATGGATTCGCAGATAGAGTTGACGGCCACACATAGAATCCAGATGCCGACGACGATCATAAAGGTAACCACGGCTTCGGGACCGTTCATGCAGAACATCCATGCGCCGGCCAATATATCGAGGATACCGATGGCGAGGCTCCATCCCCACTGCGAGTTGTGACGCGACATCATTACGGAGAAGACAATCTCAACGACACCCGCAAACACGAGGCAAGCGGCGAAGGTATATGCCAATACCGGAAGCGATGCCTGCGGGCAGCAGACCGTCCAGACACCCAATGCCAGCGCAAGGATACCTACTATAAGCGGCATCCACCAATAGCGGGAAACTATTCCAAGTTGAATACGTTCTTTCATAACTGTATGTGTTAAATAATTGTGTGCTTTTCCTGAAGATACTTTAATCTTTTTGTATTTGATAACGAATTATAACATGTCTTTGTTCAATGTCTCAGAAACGACTTTCTTGTTACATTTTTGTTACACTTAGAGAAAAAGGCCCTATGTTCCGGAATATAGTATTAAATTTGCGCCACAAAACAATTAATAATGGAAAAGCGACCAAAGATACTGGTAGTTGATGACGAAGAGACCCTTTGCGAATTGTTGCGTTTCAACCTCGAAAGCGAGGGTTACGAGGCTGACACGGCCCTTAGCGCCGAGGAAGCGCTGACGCTGCGCCTCGAGGAGTATTCACTGTTTCTGCTCGATATAATGATGGGCTACATGAGCGGTCTGCAACTTGCCGAGATACTGAAAAAGCGCAGCGACACGGCGCACATCCCGGTAATCTTCTGCACTGCGAAAACCACCGAAAACGACATTGTGGGAGGGCTCGACCTGGGCGCGGACGACTATATAACGAAGCCATACTCGCTGCGGACGCTTCTGGCACGCGTTCGCAGTGTGCTACGGCGTACCGGAGCGCATCCCGCGACTGAACGGAAACACGAGACGCTAAGCTATCGCGGCCTCTCCCTCTCGCTGGCTGACAAACGCTGTACCGTAGACGGCCGGGAGGTGAGGATGCCGCGAAAGGAGTTCGAGATAATATCGCTGCTCCTGGCCAATCCGGGACGCATCTTCACACGCCAGGAGCTTATAGAACGCGTTTGGCCCGAAGATGTCATAGTGGTGGACCGCGTGGTGGACGTCAACATACGCCGCCTGCGCGCCAAACTCGGGGACTACGGCCAACACATACACACACGAACCGGCTATGGCTATGGCTTCATTGAATAGGCGCGTAGCCTTCCACCGTGTGCTCTTCGCCGGACTGCTGAGTTTCGCCGCCCTGATGGTAACGGCCTTCGCCACTTTCCAATACATGCGCGAACGTGAGTTCAAGGCCGATGAGCTGAATATACGCCTGCAAGCCTACAACACCCGCATTCTCGACAACCTCACTGAGGGGGACACCGTTATTTCGCGGATATCGAAACCGATGCCCGACCTGCGCATAAGCATAATCGACACTGACGGGCAGATGATATTCGACAACTCGCTCGATTCCCTACCCAAGGCCTCGCACCTTGACCGCGAAGAAGTGCGCGAAGCCATGACCTCGGGGCAAGGCTACGATGTTCGCCGCCACAGCAGCGAAACAGGACTGCAATATTTCTACTCGGCGACACGCGGAGACGGCGTGATAGTACGTTCGGCCGTCCCCTACTCCACTTCCTTACACCAGCTGCTGGCGCCTGATTTCACTTTCCTATGGATAACTTTCCTCATCGCGGCGGCGGTGTGTACACTGGGTTACTTCGCCACGCGCAACCTGGGCCGCAACGTGTCGCGGCTCAACGAGTTCGCACGCAAGGCGGAGCGCGGCGAGAGAATTTATGATACCGACGCCTTCCCACATAATGAGCTGGGTGACATCTCGAACCATATAGTGCGGCTGTATTCGCGACTGCAACAGGCGCTTGCCGACCGCGACCGCGAACACAAAGACGCCATGAAGCAACAGGAAGACAAAAACCGCATAAAACGGCAACTTACCAATAATATTAACCATGAGCTGAAAACGCCGGTTGCGGCAATGGGTCTTTGCCTGGAGACACTGCTTTACCATCCGGGGTTGCCCGAAGAGAAGCGGCGGGAGTTCCTGCGGCGCTGCATGGAGCACAATGCCCGGCTGCAAAACCTGCTTGAAGACGTGGCTTCTCTGACGCGTATCGAAGACGGCGCACATTCCATAGAGAAAGCACCGCTTGACCTCTGCAGGGTGATAGAAGACGTCTGCGTGGAGTTTGAGCCGGCGGCCGGACATGCCGGCATCGCCATTATAAATAAAGTGAAGGGCGAAATACCTTTTGAAGGAAACCGCGAACTGCTGGAATCGGTGTTCCGCAACCTGTTCAGCAACGCGGTGAAGTACAGCAACGGCACGAGGGTAACAATCAGCGCCATGAAAGACAGAGAACACACCGTTATTACATTCGTAGACGACGGCGACGGCATAGCCCCGGAACATCTGGTGCATATCTTCGAGCGTTTCTACCGCGTGGACAAAGGCCGTTCGCGCGCTTCGGGAGGCACCGGACTCGGTCTCGCCATAGTCAAGAACGCTCTTCTTTGGCACGGGGCGAGTATTACAGTCTACCCGGAACAGCCCCACGGGCTTCGTTTCACTATATGTTTCCCCACAGAATCTCAAGTTTAACATTTTTGTAACAAGTAGGCAACTCCTTTGTCATAATCGTATTCTAATTTTGCAATGAAAATAATTTAACAGGCAAGTGCTCAATCCATGAGTAAGTGTAAAACGTTAAAAACTTGAACACTTGCCAAATCATATTAAAATCATTGCTATGGATACGATTTTTTTATGCGTCATAGTATTTCTATTCCTCCTGGCCATCTTCGACCTGTGGGTGGGAGTGAGCAACGACGCCGTAAACTTCCTCAACTCCGCCTTGGGCTCTAAAGCCGCATCATTCAAAACCATCCTCATCATCGCGTCGGTTGGTGTCTTCATAGGCGCGGCGCTTAGCAACGGCATGATGGACATTGCCCGGCACGGAATCTTCCGTCCCGAGCATTTTTCGTTTTATGACCTTGTCTGCATATTTATGGCGGTGATGGTCACTGACATAATATTACTCGATGTCTTCAACTCGCTCGGAATGCCGACATCCACGACAGTTTCGATGGTCTTCGAACTGTTGGGTGCAACCTTTGTGGTAGCACTGCTTAAGATGGCGTCAGGAGGAACCGACCTCGGACTGGGCGACCTGCTCAACACCGAAAAGGCACTGTCAGTGATATTGGGCATTTTCCTGTCGGTGGCAATAGCTTTCTTCTTCGGGACATTGGTGCAATGGCTGTCGCGGCTTATCTTCACCTTCAACTACCGCAGTACGCTGAAATGGAAAATCGGAATCTTCGGCGGAATCAGCATCACGGCCATCATCTTCTTCATGTTGCTGAAAGGGACCAAGGACCTCACCTTCATGACCCCCGGCGTGAAAGACTATATCGCCACACATACGTGGCAAATACTCGGTATCACCCTCGTTGTCAGCACATTGCTGATGCAACTTCTTTACATATTGAAAGTCAACGTACTGAAGGTGATAGTACTTGTAGGGACCTTCTCGCTGGCGGTGGCTTTTGCCGGCAATGACCTGGTGAACTTCATCGGTGTGCCTCTGACCGGATTTTCCTCGTGGCAAGACTATTCCGCCAACGGAGCGGGCGACTCCACCGGCTTCCTTATGGGTTCGCTCAACGGGCCTTCCTCCACGTCCACATGGTTCCTGGTCGGAGCGGGATTGATAATGGTGGTTTCTCTCGCCACATCCAAGAAAGCACAGAAGGTGTCGCAGACCGAAATCGGACTCGGGTCGCAAGACGAAGGGGAAGAAATGTTCGGGTCGTCAAGGCTGGCGCGGCGTCTGGTAAGATGGATGCTTTCGGCCCTTGCATGGGTGGACCGCGTGACACCTCCGCGCCTGCGCCGGAAGGTAATGGAACGCTTTAACGTAGACCGGACCATCATGGAACAGGGTGCGGCCTTCGACCTCATCCGCGCTTCCATAAACCTGGTGCTCGCTTCGGTACTCATAGCCGCGGGAACGTCGATGAAGTTGCCGCTCTCCACAACTTTCGTCACATTCATGGTGGCCATGGGCACATCGCTTTCCGACCGAGCATGGAGCCGCGAGAGCGCCGTATTCCGCATCACCGGAGTTATTTCGGTAATCGGCGGATGGTTCATTACCGCAGGCGTGGCATTCCTCGGTGCCGGACTCATAGTGTTGCTCATGCACCTGGGCGGACAGTGGGTTATGTTCGCGTTGGCTATCGTGGCTGTGGTGATTATCATACGCAGCAACCGCCGCTTCTCCATGAAGGAAAAGGAGGAGAACGGCGACACGCTCTTCTCGGCCATACTTTCGGCCGACTCCGACACACCGCTTTGGCCGATGCTCAAAGAATACATCACGCTGAAACAAAGCACATTCCTCGCTTTCGCAGCACAAAGCTACACGGCGGCGACGACAGGATTTGCCAACGATGACCTTAAAACCCTTTCAAAAACAGAACAGGCACTGCGCCGCCACAAGGACGTCCTGAAATCGGACCGCCGGAAGGAAACACTCTGTCTGCGGCGCGTTCCCCGCGGACTCGGCATGGAGAAAAGCGCATGGTTCCACCTGGCCAACAACTGCTGCATGTCGATACTCTACCACCTGCGGCGCATTGCAGAAACCGGACGCGAACATGTGTCGAACAACTTCAAGCCCCTTCCCGAACCGCAACGCGAGCAGTTCGCACTCCTGCGTACGCGCATCGATACACTCTTCAACGACGTTCTGGACATGCTGAACTCCGAAGACGCCGTCACCGCCAATTATCTGCGCCACGAGTGCGAAGTGATAAAGAACGAACTTTCCTCCACTTACCACCGCCTCTATGAGCAGATACGCACCGGAGATGCCTCATCGCTGGGCGTCATGTATGTGTACCTCAACATCCTCCAGGAAACCAACGAGATGGTATCAACAATCCGCAAGTACATCCGCGCCTACGCCAAGCTGCTCGACACGGGCTTCACCGGTCATCCGGCGCAAACAGCCGCCCCGGCACCTAACTTCGTTCCAGAATCTTAATCTTCAACACCCATAAAAAGCAAGGGCGGCCGCAGACTTGGAGCTGCGGCCGCCTGTGCTTTTATGTCTTTATCCGCAACGCTCTCGCGGGGCGTATGCGAATATCGGACCTTGCAGGGACTTAGTTAGCCTCGAAGGGCTTGACGTTCACGAACTTGCGTCCTTCCTTACCGGTTGAGAACACAACGATACCGTCGATGAGCGCGAACAGGGTGTGGTCTTTGCCCATACCTACGTTCAGACCCGGGTGGTGCTGTGTACCACGCTGACGTTTGATGATGTTACCGGCTTTGCACTTCGACCCACCGGAGATTTTTACGCCCAGGCGTTTGCTTTCTGATTCACGGCCGTTCTTCGAACTACCTACACCTTTCTTATGTGCCATTTCTGATGAGTGTTAAGCGTTAACGATGTTTTTGATTAAAACTTTGGTAAAAAACTGACGGTGACCGTTTTTACGACGGTAGCCTTTGCGACGTTTCTTCTTGAAGACGATGACTTTCTCGCCCTTTACGAGCGGTGTGAGAACCTCGCAGTTTACTTTTGCACCTTCAACGGCAGGCACACCGATTTTAACATCGCCGTCGGCATCAAGAAGAAGCACTTTGTCGAAAACGACTGCATCGCCTTCTTTGGTTTCTTCGCCGAGATAGTGGACATAGAGGTATTTTCCTTCCTCTGCTTTGAACTGTTGTCCCTTGATTTCTACAATAGCGTACATTGCTAATTATATGATTTATAGTTAATTCCGTTGGGCGGACAGCCTTATTGCCATCTCTTTTTCCAGGCCATGGCGGAGTAAAAGCGCACAAAATTACAACATTTCTGCCTCATACGCAAGTTTTTACGCCACTTTTTCACTTTTTCTACTGCTATTTATTCTCCGGCTGATATGGAATTAAACTTTTCACACCAAATTACATTCTAATAGGTAAAACCACACTTTATGAAAAAGACAATACTGGCCATGATGGCCGTAGCGCTCTGCGCACTGGTGGCTTACGCCGCCGCAAAAGCTAAAATCAACTTCGAGCAGACTTCCTATAACTTCGGAACCATCCAGGAGGCCAAAGGGCCCGTGAGCCACGTCTTCGAGTTCACCAATACAGGGAATGCAAACCTCGTGATTATCGACGTCACGGCACAATGCGGTTGCACACGCCCCGAGTTCCCGAAACAGCCCATCGCTCCCGGAAAATCCGGCAAGATTAAAGTCACATACAATCCTGCGGGGCGCCCCGGCGCCTTTGACAAGACCGTCACCGTCAAGACCAACGGCTCACCGTCGAACGTCAGGCTTAAAATAAAAGGAGCCGTAACTCCCAAGAACAAGCGATGAAAGCGCCGACCTTAGCCGCTGCGGCTGTTTTCCTGCTCGCCACGGCAGCTTCGGCACGCTGGCTCGAAACGGAATACAACTTCGGGACATGGGAAGAGAGCGAAGGACTTCGCGAAGGTGTGGCACGCGTGGTGAACGACACCGACAGCGCCATGGTGGTGCGCCGCGTTCGCCCTTCCTGCGGTTGCACCGGTGTTGACTATCCGCAGAACGAGATAGCTCCCGGAGACACCGCGCGGATAATCTTCAATTACAACCCTGAAGGACGACCGGGACCGTTCGACAAAACTATCCGCGTGTGGCTAAACCAGGACGCTGAGCCGCAGGTAATACGCATCCGCGGCACCGTGGTGGGAGCCGGGCGCTCGCTTTTCCACCGCTATCCCTTCGCGGCGGAAAGCTTCCGCCTCTCGGACTCCATCATAGCGCTCGGCCACCTCGAAGCCGGCAACTCGGCACACACCTTTATATCAGGTTACAACTCCTCGCGGCATCCCATCACGCCTAAGATAGTGTTTAATAAAAAGAAACAACTCCCGGTGGAGGTGAATATCCGTCCGGCTACAGTTCCGCCGGGCGAGACATTCGTCATAGCCGTTGACCTCGGCACGGAAACAAATACAAAACTCTACGGTCCGCAATCGCAACCTTTTGAAGTTGTTGTCGGCGACGGACGCATCACCCCATCGGTCGATGTGACGATACTTCCTCCGCACGTTACCGTCAACGCAGCAAAATTGGCCGAAGCACCCGAGGCCGTCCTATCCCCTTCTGCCGTGGAGCTCGGGAATGTGAAACCCGGCGTCAAAAAGGAGTTCACAATCACCGTGAGCAACGCCGGCCACTCGCCATTGCAGCTTCACCGCATATATTCGCTAATGTCCGGACTGACCGTAGGCACATATCCCACGAAGCTTAAACCTGGCAAAACGGCAGAAATCAAGTGCACGTTCGTCGCTCCTACAGACTGTGAAACAGCAAGCGACAGGAACATTTTGAGCGGGAAAATCGGCATTATCAGCTCCGACCCGGTAAATCCCGTGAAAGAAATCAAGATTGGCGGCATTTTGCAAAATACTGATAATCAGAGGTAAAGCGAAAAAATATAAAAATTTAGTAAAAAAAGAGGCCGAAAAATTTGCACAGAATAAAAAAAGGCAGTAACTTTGCACCGCAATTGAGGGACAAACCCCTGCACAACGAGCCGAGAAAGCTCACTGCAAAGGCAGTTCCCGAGATGCAAAACAATGATGATTCGCTAGCTCAGTTGGTAGAGCACAACACTTTTAATGTTGGGGTCTTGGGTT
>DKVK01000093.1:6168-50130 GCA_002491165.1 Porphyromonadaceae bacterium UBA7180 | reverse complement strand
GGGTTCGAACCCCAGGCGGATCACAAAAGGGTCCATCAGACCATAGAAGATCTCTGAAAATCGCTGATTTTCAGAGGTCGTTTCTTTTTGACCCGTCCCACTACGGCGCAAAATATTGAAATATCCGGGTCAAGCCGAAATACCGGTGCATTTGTTAAAATCGCGGATTATAAATGTTAAAGTTTAGGCATAGAGTTTGACGAGTCTAAAGATGAAGAAATCACGGTCCCGTACTCCCCGCATCTGCGAACGGAATATCTTGACTAAAGTTATTGTTGTCCAATGCCGTTACTTTCTCATACCATTCGTTCATCTTCCCCAATGCCTTGGTCGGGGAGATTTTCATTCGAAAATATTTCGGTTGTGAAGTGCCATTTTTTATTTTCGCAATACCTCTCATCACAATGTCACAAGAACACTACAAGTGTACAACGCTGATTTCAAACACCTTATAACAGTATTACAAACCTAAGTCACCTGGTAATTGTAACACTGTAAGCTTATAAAAACGAATCTCCACGCAACAATAGCTATTTGTCCTCCCGTCAATCCCTCCCGCGATTTCCAAAGGAGCGTCTGTGCGACTCCCTTACTGTCAACGCCAGCACATTTACTATGTAAGTACCTGCAACGTATAGGTCAGGCGGAGCGCGGGAGGCGGAAGAAGCGGGGAAGCGGCAGCGGGCGGTGGCTGTAGCGGATGTAGAGACCGCCGATGGCCGAAGCGTAGACGCTGGCTACTAGGAAGCCGCTCAGCAGGTCGCCGGGATAGTGAACGCCGAGATATATACGCGAATAGCTTACCGTTACAGCCCATGCGAACATCGTGGCCGTAAGCCAGCGCACACGCATGAAAACTGCCGTCAATATCGCCAGCGAAAAGCAGTTGGCGGCGTGACACGACGGAAAACCGAAGCGGCCGCCGCGGTAGTCGTTTACGATGTGGATGTATTGCGAAAGCGGATTGTCAGGGTTCGACGGCCGCATCCGCTGCACTATGGGGCGTATCAGGTGGCTGCACGTCTGGTCGACGAGCGTGACGACGAGGCCGATGAGCAGTATGCACACCAGCGCACGGCGCCATCCCAGCCGCCGCACGAAATAGAACGCCAACAGTACATAGAACGGCACCCAGAAGTATTTGCTGCTTATAACCCACATCACCTTGTCGAAGAAGGCGTTGTGCATTCCGTTGAAAAACAGCATCAGCGTCTGGTCTGCGACAAGAAGCCAGTTTGTTATTTCAGAGATAAGAGAGGTCATGTTTCGGTCGGTTCGTTATGGGAAGCATGGGAAAATAGGAAAGTAGCTACTGCAATCAAAAGTAGCTATCAGACTCAATGTGCAGGGAAAAGCAACCACCTGGCAAGTAATTTACCAGGGGAAGGTGTATTGCCCGGGAAAGGTTACTTTTTCTTTTTAGGGGCACTTTTCACCTTCTTGCGTGTTATCTTTTTGGACTTTACGACAGTCTGTTTCTTGAGCTGCGGACATGTATTTGTCACCGTCCGTGCCTTTTCGCAGTCGGCGGGTTTATTATAATTTTTGCAAGTCTTGCATATTTCGGGATTTATTTTTACCGGTTCCGTTTTCTTGGTCTGCGCCCCTATGCCGAGCGAGAACACGGTTAAGGCGAGGAGCAGGAATTTGATTTGTTCCATTTCAGGGAAGGTTAGAAGCGGCCCCGGCCCTACTGTAACCGGGGCACGCATCGTTCATTTGTTGCAAAATTACTTCAAAATACCTAAACATGCAAATCCATTAACCATATTTAACAACTTTGCAACAATTTTGCCATACATAATATAGGGGCTTTTCAAGTTGTTTCAACCAAACAGGCAGGAACAACTTCATTCACTCCGTTTTTCCCAACATCCGTAGGACGAGGTCGTAATCGGGCTCTTCGGTGATTTCCTGGCAGAGGGAAGTGGCCATCACCTTGCCGTTTTCATCAATGAGCACCAGTGCACGGGCCAGAAGGCCGTGGAGCGGCCCGTCAACGAGTTCCACACCGTAATCTTTACCGAATGACGAGCGGAAGGCAGAGGCCGTAGTTACGTTATCTATACCGTTGGCTACGCAGAAACGTGCAGCCGCAAAGGGCAGATCCTTGCTCACGCACAATACCGAAGTATTGGGGAGCTCGGCCGCCATCTTGTTGAAACGGCGCACGGAGGCTGCGCAAACGTCGGTGTCGAGGCTCGGGAAAATGTTGAGCACCAGGCGACGTCCTTTATAATCGTGGAGCGTCACCATCGTGAGGTCTTTGGCTACGAGCGAGAAAGCGGGAGCTTCGGTGCCAACCTTGGGGAGGTCGCCGATGGTGTGCATCGGTTCTCCGTTGAGATAAACTGTCTGTGGCATAATTTTATGATATTTTTGAGTTTGTCACTATTTAAACCATTCTGCTTCCACTTTTGTTTTAAGGGCAACTGAAATTCAAAAACAATTATTATGAAGTACACGGAAATCATCAACAGCAATCCCTACGTATTGGTGGAATTTTACGCAAGCTGGTGCCCTCACTGCCAGAAAATGATGCCCATCGTCGCAGAAATAAAGAAACTCCTTGCCGACACTCTCAAAGTGGAGCAGTTCGACATTGACGAATACCAGGATCTGGCGTCGGAAGCAGGTGCCGAAAGCATTCCTACCTTCATCCTTTACCATAACGGGGAGGAATGCTGGCGCCACAGCGGCGAAATGCCCGCAGAAACCCTACTGTCAGAAATTCAGAAACACGCATGAAATCTCGACCCAGCGGGGGACGCACGCGCCTAAGTTACTGAGCGGTAGCGTCCCCTCTCATTTTACAAAAACGCATTTAAGACACATGATATGAGCCGCGTATTCTCTCTGTTCAACGATTACCTCACGGCATTGGGCGTGCCGCACACCGACAGCTATTCCGGGCATCGCTTCGAGAGTATGCCCTTCCCCACCCTCTTCGGCCTTTCAGAGTTGCTGGAAGAATATGGCGTGAAGGGCACCGGCCTGCGCCTATCAGACAAGACACAATACGACAAGGTTCCGCTTCCGTTTCTGGCACAGACACGCCGCGGCGTGGTGGTAGTGACCTCTGTCGGGCCGGAGACCGTTGACTACGTGAGCTACGGCACGGCGGAGAAAATCCCCGTTGCCGACTTCCGCGACGCCACTACCGGAGTCGTGTGGTTCGCCACCGACAAGGCCGGAGCAAAGGAACCCAAGTACCGGCGACACAGGCTCCTTAATTTCATCAACGGCGGAAAGATATGGGTGCTCCTCGCCTGCGCCGCCTTCATCTTTGCATACCTCTTCATAACCGGAGGTCTGTACTCCCACGTCTCGACGGTGCTTCTTACGCTCTTCAACTGCGCCGGACTCTATTTCAGCTACCTGCTGGTGCAAAAATCCGTAGGAGTGAAGAACAAACACGCCGATGCCGTGTGCGGAATCCTCCAGGCCGGCGGATGCGACGACATCCTGAGCCTCAAAGCCTCCACATTCTTCGGCATTTTCTCCTGGTGCGAAGTGGGCCTCACCTACTTCTCCGTGTCGCTGCTGACGCTGCTCATCTTCCCGCAATTCACACAGTATCTGGCGCTGTGCAACATCTGTTGCCTCCCCTTCACCCTATGGAGTATATGGTACCAGAAATTCCGCGCCAGGAAATGGTGCACCCTCTGCGTGTCGGTACAGGCTACGCTGTGGTGCCTTTTCTTCTGTTACCTCATCGGCGGCTTCGTGGCCCGGATAGCTCCCGTGCGGATACAATTCTTCATCCTCGGCGCAACATACGTCACGGTTCTGCTCGCCCTCAACCGCATTACCCCCTTGCTCAAACGCTCACTAAATCCGGACAACTATGACCTCTGACGCAAAAATACCCGACATTCCAGGCGCAAAAACGATGACTCCGCTGGAACTGAACGCCGTCCGTTTCCCCGGAGCACACACTCCCCTCACTCCCGGAATGCTGGAAGCGAAAGACCCTTCCTGAAACTTTTACGGCATTTTTATTGCAGACTCGGAGTTATTGACTAAATTTGTAGCGAAAATTTAAACCACTTCGCTATGAATACGATTATACAGCAATGTCTGGCCGTCATAATGGTAATGCTCACCAGCCTTACGATGCCGGCCAAGACCGAGAATGTAAAGATACAGGGCGACCACTGCCGGCTGGACGCCATACTGCAAATTCCCGAAAGGAAACCTGCCGACGTAATGCCGGTGGCCATCCTCATGCACGGTCTCACAGGCAACAAAGACGGAATGTTCCTGCGCGCCATCGCCGACTCGCTGGAACGCCGCGGCGTGGCTTCCATACGCTTCGACTTCAACGGCCACGGCCGCAGCGAAGGGTCTTTCACCGACATGACAATTCCCAACGAAGTGACCGACGCCCGGATGGTCTACCACTGGCTGATGGAGCAGCACTGCTTCAGCGATGTCTACCTCTTCGGCCACTCGCAAGGCTCGGTTGTTGCCGCGCTGCTTGCCACCGAACTCGGTCCGCAGAAGGTAAAGCGCCTCGTGCTCGCCTCAACCGCCTCCAACATCCCGGAAATGTGCCGCAAGGGAAAACTTTTCGGATATAAATTCGACCCGAAGAATCCTCCTGCCTCCATGCTTTTCTGGGAAAACAAAAAGCTGGGTGGCAACTACATTAGGGAGGCCCAGAAAATCGACGTTTACGAAACGGTGAAAACCTATACCGGTCCCGTGCTTCTTCTCCATGGCGGCGCCGACACCGGAGTGCCCCCTTCATGCTCCGAGAAACTGAAAGTCTCGCTTCCGCAGGCCGAAATGATTATTACTCCCGGCGCTAACCACGTCTTTACCAAACATACCAAGAATCTGGTGAACCCGACGGTAGATTTCTTCACGCGCAAGATGCCGGAGAAAAAGTAAGTTGATTCCTCTGTTTCCGGCTCTCAATATAAATGACAAGAAGACAACGCATTACAATAACAAGTCCAGACGAACTGGAAGAGGCGGCACTACACTACGGAATGCTCCCCTTCTTCAGTAGCCCCGTGCCCGGCCTTTCTATCCGCGAGATGATTCACCCGTCGCTATGGTTCTCCGACTCCGACGAAGGACCGTGGGAATGGAAAGGACCGATAATACGCCGCGGCAAGTTGGCTTACGGTAAATTCTTCGGCGGAAAAGCGGGCTATGTGTCGCTTGATCTATTGCCGGACCTTGTCAACCTGCGTCGCGCCAAGACGCCGGTTTCCCGCCGCATCGCTGACCCTGCTTTCGGGCTTAGCGAAGAGGACATACTCGACATCATCTCGCTCAACGACACGATGCTCTCCCGCGACCTGAAAACGGCGCTCGGTATGCTACGTCCGGCAAAACGGCAGGCACACGAACTCGTGGACCTCACCGGCACGGCCTACTCTGCGCCGTCAACTAAAAACCGCGGGGGATTGGAACGCATCCTCACCCGACTGCAAATGCAGACACGCCTCTGCATAGCCGACTTCGAGTACGCCATCTCGAAAAGCGGGCGGCAATACGGCTGGGGCCTGGCACGCTACACTACTCCGGAAAACCTCTATGGCTCTGCGCTTCTCGACATTGGCGAACGTTCTCCCGAAGAGTCGTTCGCACTTCTAATGGATCGTTTGCGTGCGGTACTTCCCGACGCCGGCGACGCCCGACTCAAGAAATTGATAGGATGAAAAAGATAGGGATTCTTAGCGACACACATTCCTGCTGGGACGACCGTTTTGCCTACTATTTCCGCGACTGCGACGAGATATGGCACGCCGGAGACATCGGCGACATCACAGTTGCCGAACGGCTCGAAGCCATCGCGCCGCTGCGGGCGGTGCGCGGCAACATCGACCACGGTTCCGTGGCGCGCAAATATCCTGAACTCGACATCTTTACCGTTGAAGGATTGCGCGTGCTGCTCACCCACATCGGCGGCTATCCCGGCCGCTGGAGCCGCGGGATGAAGAATCTGCTGCGGGAGGAACGCATCGGGCTGATGGTTGACGGCCACAGCCATATCCTGCGCATCATGTTCGACAAGGAGCTGGGCCTGCTCCACATCAATCCCGGCGCCGCCGGAACGCAAGGTTGGCAAAAGGTACGCACTCTCGTAACCTTCGAAATCGACAACGCCGTCCCCTCCAATTGCCACATAATAGAACTCGGCGTGCCATCCTCCCACGCAGACACATAATTTACTCACAGAGATACAGAAAAGCCGGGCGCACAATGGCGTCCGGCCGTTTTATTTACTGAAACACTTGTTATTTGCGGAGGTAGCTTCCGGAGAAAGTAGCGGTGCATTCGCCCACCGGCATCGTGATGGAATACTGGATGGAGACGGATGTGAGGTCGCTGCTCAGCGTGGAAAGCTTGAAGCTCTTCATCGGGAAACGGTCGTACTTCGTTCCTTCGGCAAAGTTTACGGGGATGATGTCCTCTCCCACGATGTCGTAACCGCCGTTGCGCGGTTCAACTTCGAGGTCGTTAAGCACGAAGTTGATAGGCCGCATCTTCTCGGCCAGCTTGGCGTTGAGGACGTAAATGTTGGCCTTTTCGCAGTTCTGTGAGAAAACTACGCGGTAGACTGTTTCATCGCTCTGGAACTGGCCTGAGCCGGTGGTGGTGGTCATCCCTTTGTAGAAAGCATCGGAGGGGAAACTGCGCACCTCGTATTTACCGTCGACGGTATAGCTAAGCGCCGGAACGTAGCTCATATTGAACAGCACGGCACCGCTTGGCACTTCTGCAAAGTTGAGAGTTGCCGGAGGATAGATGCGGCCCTGGAAGTTCTGTATCTGCGCGTTGCCGGTGATGTTATTGGAGTTATAATCCTCGATGAGGTAGCTCACGTTGTTGTCCTTCATCCGTATGTCGAGGGCTTTGAAGGTTATGTTCTTATCCCCGACCTCAAACTGCGGCGCCAGGATGTCGATAAGGCCGTCGGTGTAGTTCAGGCGCACGGTATAGGTACAACGCTCTATGTCGGCGTCATCCTGTGTGCCGTTGACCGGTGTGATGAGGTTCACGGAGTTGGTCCCGAAGGTGATCTCTTGGGTCGAGTCGTTGGAGCAGGCGGTGAGAGCGGCGGCTCCAAGCAGGAGAATGAGTGATTTGTGCGTTAGCTTCATATCTTATTCTGATTTAAAAATTAATTCTCAGTGTGGCTCCGAAACGCAGCGGAAGGCCGCGTTGCAGAAACTCGTTCTTGATAGAAACGAAATAGAAAGTGTTGTATTTTGTATCCGTGAGATTTTCGCCCCATAGTTGCAGAGAGATGTCGTCTTTTGCAAAGGTAGCTGAAGCTCCCGGAAGGGCGTAGGGATTCTGGTGCATGGTGTTGCTTTCGTTCCAGAAGATTTTGCCGGAAAGGCGCACGTTAGCGTCCAGCAGAATATAGTCGAGCCAGGGGACGCGTGGCGTTTCTATGCGGTATGTAACGTCGCCTAATAGGGTGTTGCGCGGCGCGTAGGGAAGGTATTTCCCCCGAAAATCTTCCAGACCGTTGTCGAAACGGCGGAAACGCGCGTTGGTGTAGCCATAATTCAGAGTGACGGTGAGCGCCTCCACAGGTGTGTAGAGCAATTGCAGTTCCGCGCCGAATGAACGCGTCTTGCCGGCATTGGTCATTATGCGGCCGGTGGTGGTGCCGTCGGGGAACATGGTGAGCTGCTGGTCGCGGCAATCTATATAAAAGATGTCGGCCTGCCCCGAAAGCCTTCCGTCCAAGACGGCGAAATGTGCGCCCAGCTCGAAGTTCCAGCTCTTTTCCGGCTTGTAGCTCACCACCTCGGCCGGGTCGTAACCGCCGCCCACTCCCATGAACTCCATTACACGCTGTTGCAAGATGTCGCTGAACATCTGAGTGTTGAAGCCGCCGGCCTTGTAACCTTTCGACACATTGAGATAAAGATTGTTGCCTTTGTCACCGAGGTTGTAGAGTACCGCAATTTTGGGAAGCACCTCGAAGAACTGCCGCGACATGCGGCCATGGTCGTCGATGTTCACGGAGATATGCCGGAAGGGTTCAAACACTCCTCCCTCCTGCTCGTGGTAAATCATATAGCCGGTGTCGCAGTGGCTGTGATATTTTAGCGCCACGTGCTCATAGTCGAAGCGCAATCCTGCCGTAAAGAGCCATTTGCCTACGGTCACCGACGACTCGTGGTAGAGCGCCACACCGAAGGTCGGGGTGAAGAAATCGGAGTTCAGCGGGAAATCTCGCGTATCCCACCGTATGGGATACGACGGGTTGGCGTCGTTGCGGTGCTGCTCTATGAGTTGCGAAATGCCATAGTCGAGGAAATGTACCGGCGCTGCCATGTTGTTGTGCTTATAGAAAAGGAATAGTCCGGATGTGCGGCGCCATTTCGAGTCTTCGGGATTGCGCGCTATGAGGTCTTCGGCAAACGCCGTTTCATGCTTCTTTTGAGTCAGCGTGAAATAGGAGAGCGGCAGGAAATCCTGGTCGAGCGTCAGGTTGTCGTCTATATATTGCACAGACGTCACCGAGGTCAGGGAATAGCGGTCCGTGAGCCAGCGTAGCGTCAGGGCGTCGCTGAGTGTGACGCGGCGATAAAAGCATGTATCGTTGTATTCTATCCTCCCCGTGCCGGTGTATTCGTAGGGATATCCGCTCTGGTTTAGAGAAGTTACTGCAGCCACATTCATCAGCGAGAAACTGCGCGACGGGCGCCATTCATACTTCACGCGGCCGGAGAGGAGGTTCTGCCGGTCGGTCTTGCTGCCGTTGTAGTTATTGCGGTACCAGCCGTTCTGGTAAGTGTAGCCCACTGTTGCCGACAGCCCCATGTCGTCGTTCAGTTTGCCGTACCATGCCGCATGGCCGCGCGCCGCCGGGCCGTTGCCCGAAGTGGCGGCGAAACGGAATCCCTGCCAGTCGAAGGGCGACAGCGTCGTTATGTTTATCTGTCCGCCCATGGTGTTACGGCCGTAGAGCGTGGCCTGCGGGCCGCGGAGCATCTCCACGCGCACTATGTCGGGAATGTCAAAATCGTAGGCATCCTTATTGAGATATGTGAGGTTGTCGACGTTCAGTCCCACCACCGGCTGGTCCATACGCGCTCCCAGGCCTCTCACATAAATTGATGATGTCACCCTTGACCCATAGTCCGGCAGGAAGACATTCGGTGCTAAATCCGAAAGGGATTTTATGCTCACCATGTTAAGGCGCTGCGTCTCGGCGGCGGTGACGAGCGTGGAAGCAAGGGGAAGCTCGTCGAGGTTTTGCTGTTGTTTCAACGCTGTGATTACCAGCTCGTTGAGCATAACCGTATCCGAGCGTTCCTCCGCGCGTGCCGTCTGTGCGGTACACGCCGAAGCTACGATAAGGGCTATTACAATGGCAATACGGTTCATATCGGCAAAAGTAGTAAAAGCGTCCGGAACGTGCAATACCGTGAAATAATGATTTGTCGGGCTCGAAATTTCTTATTAAATTTGCAGCGTATACCGCCGGCGATGCAAGGCTCGCAAGGGAATCCTTGCCACCTGCGCACGCCGTACAGAAAAGCTCATGAATATGAAATCAATCAGGGAACTCTTCCGCATAGGCACCGGCCCGTCGTCGAGCCACACGATGGGACCGCGCTTCGCCGCCACAAAATTCCGCACCCGTTACCCGGACGCGCAGCACTTCACAGTGACGCTCTACGGTTCGTTGGCCGCCACCGGTAAGGGGCACATGACCGACGTGGCCATCCTCGACACGCTGGAGCGACACGGCAGAACTGCCGAAATAATCTGGGAACCCGATACGTTCCTCCCCTACCACCCCAACGCCATGAAATTCCAGGGTTTCGACGCCGCCGGAAATCTCCTGGGCCAGATGACCGTCTACAGCGTGGGAGGCGGCGCCATAGAAGTGGAGGGGGAAACCAAGACGCAATCTGCCGAGGTCTACGACATGGACTCCATGACCGAAATAAAGAAATACTGCGAACGCACCGGCCTGAGCTACTGGGAATATGTGGAGCAGTGCGAAGGTCCCGAGATTTGGGATTATCTGCGCCAGGTATGGCGGAAGATGCGCGAAGCCGTGGAGCGCGGCCTCGAAAAGGAGGGACGCCTACCGGGGCCGCTGAACCTGCGCCGCAAGGCCAACGCCTACCGCGTGAAGGCCGAAGGGTACCGCGACAACCTGAAAAGCCGCGGCCTCACCTTCGCCTACGCCCTGGCCGTAAGCGAAGAGAACGCCTCCGGCGGCGAGATTGTCACTGCTCCCACTTGCGGCTCGAGCGGCGTAATCCCCGGAGTGCTCTACCATCTGTGGAAAAGCCGCGATTTCTCAGAGATGCACATGCTGCGCGCGCTGGCCACGGCCGGACTTTTCGGCAATGTGGTGAAACACCGCGCCTCCATCTCCGGCGCCGAAGTGGGGTGCCAGGGTGAAGTGGGGGTGGCATGCGCCATGGCGTCGGCAGCCGCCACACAGCTCTTCGGCGGCAGCCCGGCACAGATAGAGTATTCCGCCGAAATGGGGCTTGAACACCACCTCGGCATGACCTGCGACCCCGTTTGCGGCCTCGTGCAGATTCCTTGCATCGAGCGCAATGCCTACGCCGCCGCACGTGCCCTGGACGCCAATATATACGCCACTTTCTCCGACGGTACGCACCGAGTGTCGTTCGACCGCCTCGTCGAGGTAATGAAGGAGACCGGCCACGACATTCCCTCGCTTTACAAGGAAACGGGAACGGGCGGCCTCGCCAAAGATTACACCCAAATGTAAAACACGAGAGAAAGATATGGGCGATTTCAAGGTACACGTTTTGGGATGCGCGTCGGCGAAACCTAATCCGGTGCACAACCCTTCGTGCACGGTGGTAGACTACCGCAGCAACCTCTTCATGGTTGACTGCGGCGAGGGAGCGCAACAGCAGTTCCAGCGCATGCACCTGAAGTTCAGTCGGTTATCGCACATTTTCCTTACCCACCTGCACGGCGACCATGTACTCGGGCTTCCCGGGCTGACCGGCACACTCGCTCTTTCCAATCTTCAGGAAACCCTCACCATCCATACTACCGAAGAGGGTGCCGACATGCTGCGTACCATCTTCGGGTACTTCAACCGCGACTCCACACTGCAAGTGGTTTTCGACACCTTCAACGCGCAAAAGGAGGAGGTGATTTTCGAGAATAAGTCACTACGCGTCAGAACGATACCACTGCAACACCGCGTGCCGACGGTCGGATACATCTTCGAGGAGAAAGAGAAACCGCGACACATACGCCGCGACGCGCTGGAGCGCTACAATGTCCCTTTCTCGCAAATCAACAATCTGCGCGCCGGCCGCGATTACGTGGACCAAAACGGGATTCTCATTCCCAATTCCGAACTCACCGCCGAGCCGACACCGTCACGTAGCTACGCCCACATCGGCGACACGCGCTATATGCCGTCGCTGGCCGTAAAAGTGAAGGGAGTTAATCTGCTTTTCCACGAAACCACATATCTTAAAGAGAACGAGGCGGAAGCTCAGCAACGCTTCCACAGCACCGCAGCGCAAGCCGCCGCCATAGCCCGCGACGCCGCCGTAGGACGTCTTCTGACCGGCCACTACTCTTCGCGCTACCGCAACGACCGACTGTTTTTGGAAGAAGCCCGCGCCATCTTCCCCGAAACCATCCTCGGCACCGAAGGCCTTACCCTCGAAATCTGAAAGCCGACTCGTATTTCTCTGGCTCCGCGGGCCTTTAGGGTTTCTCTCTATTAATCGTGACTATTCCTGATTAACCGGGATTAATCGCCCCCTCGCCTCCCGAAAATGCACAAAAAAAATGCAGCGGGTTTCACAACTCGCTGCATCGTCTTTTCCATAATACTTTTCGAACTAACCTAACATCATGAAACGATTTATTTTCTGTCTTTAAAACACCGGTTCTCCGAAAATAGTTCGTTTAATTGACAAATATTTTTACTATTTCTATCAACCAACTGATTTTCAACGAAATATTTTTTTGTAATTTTCCCGATAGAATCAGTCGTTTCCGCTATCGCGACTGATTTGCCACGAAACGTTAAATCTTAAAAGAGATTAAACCTCCGGAGGGTTATGGAGTCAAAAAAGCATGAAAGAGAAAGAAAATGTGTTGTTGAAAGTAAACAGGAAGAGCGGATTTAAGACTCCCGAAGGATACTTCGAGCGTCTTTATGACCGTCTTCCTGGTGAACTTCCGGAGCGCAAAGAACCGGCCACATTGCCGATGACACGATGGCAGAAACTTAAACCTTACGTTTATCTGGCTGCCATGTTTGCCGGCATTTGGTGTATGGTGAAAATGGTGCACATGATTTCCTCCTCCGAACAGATTTCTCTTGACAATCCCCCTCAGGAGATGGTTGCAATGCTCGACGAAGAACCGGAAACTTTCGAGGAGATGTACTCTTCGGAATATGCGGCAGAAGACTTTGAACTTGAAAGCGAGGTACTTGACGAGTTCGGGTCGTTCGAGCAACTGGAAAAGCACCTGAACATAGAGCTTGAACCGGAATATGCCCAAATGAAAGTCAAAATGCCGGCCGCCATCGAAAGCGCCGCCACAGGCGCGCCCGAAGTGGCACAGAACACTCCCACCACAACCGAGAAAAAGAATTGACAGCAATGAAATATAAATACCTTATACTCACGCTGACACTGCTTTTTATTCCTGCTCTCTGTTTTGCCCGCAAGGGCAACGACGAGAAGCAGCTTATGGAATATAAACTGAAATTCCTGGCGCAAGAAATGGACCTCAAGCCGGACCAGCAACAGCGGTTCGTGGATCTCTATACGCGCATGACGGCCGAAAAACGTGCCATCTATGAAGATGCCATCGAAATGGAGCGCCGCGTGAAAAACAACGCCAAGGCTACCGCCGAAGATTACAACCGCGCAACGGAAGCGATGTCTGCCGCCAAAATAAAGGAGGGACAGATTGACCAAAAATATGAAAAGGAGTTCTTGAAATTCCTCACCCCGAAACAGTTATACAAGATGAAGCAGGCCGAAGAGGAGTTCCGAAAACATCTCCGCGACGCCCGCAAAAACAGAAGAAGATAGGACACACGTTCAAATTGCACCGGGAGCGCACAATCTTCTTCCAAACGGCGCCCATACCGGACTCCCATACCGCAAAAACAGCCGTGACATTCCGGTGAAAGCAACCCCGAACTACCGGTTTTCCTGAACGGGACCGCAAGCACTCGCAACCGGCAACTCTGCAAGCCGCACGGAAAAGTATTTAGGAAGAGCAGAACGGAGCAACCGGGTAATTTTCACTTAAACTACATTGAGTTATGACTCGTTTACTTAAAAAAAATCCTTATCGGTCAGTGGTGATGCTTGCCATCATTCTGACCGTTTTTTTTCACCAGAACATAATGGCCAAAACCTCTGTCAACACTTTTGAGAAACCGGATTTCGCTTATCCAAAGACGGTCATAAAAAACGCTGAACAGGTCTTGAGGAACGCCAAGGATGACAACACACGCATGTTGGCCGCCATCCAGATGGTCATCGCCGACGGACAGATAGACGGAACCAAGCCACAGCACCAGTTTGCGCTTCTCGACTCCGTGGGGGCACTGATGTCGCCTACCTACTCAAACCTCATGAGCACCCTTGAGGCGCAATTTCTTTCGGACGTATATTCCTCGGACTCATGGCAATTCGATCAACGCAAGCTCCCCCTGACACCGCTTCCCGCCGACATTACGGAATGGAGCGGCGACCAATTCCGCAACGCCATATACGACCTTGCCGAAAAGGCCATGCGCGATTCCCGGAGCATGGACGAAACCCCGATATCCACCATCGCGCCGCTCCTTACATGCGATGAAAAGGGATATGACAAATTTGTCCCCACTGTCGGCGCCTTCGTAAGGATGCAACTGATGACGGACATCTTGGGGCAATTTGTGAGCCGAAACACTTCCATACCGTTCTATACCACCGATAACAAGAACGTTTCGGAAAAGCTTGCAAGCCTAAGCAACAGCATTTACAACGAGCTTACAAGCCCGGCATTCCCAGAAGACACCCGCATCTTCGTGCGCGGAATATACCGTGCCGACAACTCTGAAGCACTGCTGAAAAGCTACGAGGAGCTGAAATCGTCGCCGGCATCGCTCTTCCTGCTGCAACAAGCTTACGTCAACAACCGCGACGACAGCAGAAAAGACATGACCCGCTGGTACTCCCTCATGCAGGAAGCGCTCAGACTGCATCCGGATTCCCGGTTTGCTGACAACCTGCGCAGCATGGTGCAAGACATGGAGTCTGAGGAAACCGACTTCACCACCGACGAGCAGATGCTCTCCACCCGGCCGGTGAAAGTCCTTCTCAAAACCAAGAACGTGAAGAAGGGTTACATTCTTGTGATTCGCATCCCTGAAACGCCTGAGAATCCAACGCTTAAACAGATACTATCGACCGGCCGGACAGTCAGTTCCACGCCGTTCGAGTTCGACAATACCGTTCCCTTCTACGCCGCCGACACTTTAACCGTCAGAAATCCCGGTTACGGCCGGTATGTCCTTGTAGTTTCGCGCACGCCCGACACCAAAGGAATCGTCAACAAGAGCGATTATTATGACAGGGCCGTATTCCGCGTCAGCGACCTGCAATTCGCCACCTCGTCGAACGACGTGGAGGCCAAGAACAATAACCTCTACGTGACTGACGGCCGCAACTTCGGGCCGATAGCGGGACAGGAAGTAACGTTCCGCGAAAACCGCAAATCCAAGAGCAAGACAGAAACCACCGACAAGCAGGGAGCAGCCCCGCTGCCGGAAGGTTACTTCACAGCCACGGCACAGCGCGGCAAAGACATCAATTCAGAGCAAGTATCCAACCGCCTCCGTGCCGAAAGCAAGGAAAGCGACACCTCCTTCCGCGGACAAGTACTCACAGACCTCTCCATCTATCATCCCGGCGACACGGTGCGGTTCACCGCCATCGTGATGAGATACAAAGACCGGCGCCTCGCCTCCGCAAGCGGAAGCGAAGTGAAAGCCTTACTCTACGACGCCAACGGCAAGGAACGCGACAAAGCCAACCTCCGCACCGACGGCGACGGCCGAATATCGGGTTTCTTCATCCTCCCGAAAGACGGCCTGCTCGGGAACTGGCGCATAACTCTCCGGAAATCCGAAGAATACCTTTCGGGGGGCAGCTCCTACTTCGAGGTAGCCGAATACAAGGCGCCGGTTATTTTCGCTGAAATCAGCGATATAACTATTCCTGATAATGATAAAGGCAATGTGGAAATCACCGGCCGCGTGATGACCTATTCAGGAATGCCGGTGGCCGACGCCAAGGTGGATTACACCATACGTTACAACGGCTGGTGGCGCTGGTACAACAACAGCGGCGACTCCTACGGCAACACGGTCGGCACCGACGGCCAGGGCAACTTCAAAATCACCCTCCCGTGCGAAAACCTCAAGGACACTCCCTTTGCCCGTGGCGGATATTCCGTAAAAGTGACGGCAACCTCCCCGTCCGGTGATACGGCAGAGTCACCCTCCCGCGGCTTCGCCCTCGGCAAAGCGGAACGTATCTCAACTGCCCGAATACCCTCGAAATATAAAGTAGAGACCGATGCCGTCACCCTTAAAATCCCCGTTCTCGACATTCTCGACAAGCCCGTAACCCGACAGGTAAACTACACCCTGAAATGTGACGGCCGGAATGTTGCATCGGGTCAGTTCACCTCTCCAACCCTTTCCCTCTCAGCCAAAAACCTGGCTTCGGGGGACTATACCGTCCTTCTCTCGCTCCCCGGAGACAGCACCGACAACAATGCGGAGGGCAAATTCACCCTCTACCGCGCCGATGACCGCAAAGTGCCATCGAAGACCGCACTGTGGCTCCCGGAAAACACTTACACTGCGAAAAAAGGCGCCGAGAGCGTCGAGGTTAAAGTGGGCACCGCTTATCCGGGGCAATATATCCTATACCAGATTTCCGACTGCGAGAAAGTGCTTGAAACCAATTGGCTGAAAGGTACCGGCGACGTCACGACGATAAAAGTTCCCGCCCCGGACGACAATGAGCGCATCCGCGTGACGTTCATCGGCTCGCACGACCTCATTCCCGTGCAGGGTACCGTAACCGTGGTTCCGGCGGAAGCAGACAACAAACTCGAAATAGAGGTGGTTTCCTTCCGCGACCGCATCACTCCCGGCAGCGAGGAGACATGGCAGTTCCGCTTCCTTTATAACGGCAAAGAAGCGCCGTCGCTCCCCGTTATGGCCGTGATGACCGACAAGGCGCTCAACGCCATAGCACCATTCGCCTGGGTTTTGAATCCGCGAGGCAGCATCTATTATCCCACTGTTGGTCGCCTTTACACCGACTATCCCGGCAATGTTCGCGGCTCGCAACTCTTCGCGCCGCAAAAGAGCATAAAATACTTCACGCCGCAGACTCCCGAATGGCAGACTTACGGTAAACCGCTTTACCAAATGTTCGCTGATTACGGTATGGTGCTGTATGACTGTGTGCAGGTATCGGAGGAGAAAGCCGAAGCACCGCGTCCACGCATGATGAAGTCGCGCGCCACGATGAAGAGCGCAAACGCAATGGCAGCCCCTGAAGCGGCCGAAAAGGAAGCGGCTGATGACACAGCAGAGTCGCTCGCCGGATCTGCCGCCGGAATCGGGGTCGAAGGCTCCGCGACACAGAACATAGACACCGCCGGGATAGAGCTGCAAGACGCCGAACATCCCCTCGCTTTCTTCAAGCCGAACCTTTCTACCGACAAAAATGGTGTGGTAACGCTCAGCTTCACCTCTCCCAACTACAACACCACATGGCAACTGCAACTGGCCGGTTACACTCCGGAAATGTACACCGACGTCAAGAAATTCGACGCCGTGTCGGCCAAACCCGTCATGGTGAAGGGCAATTTCCCACGCTTCCTGCGCACCGGCGACAGCGTGAACCTCACCGCCACACTGATGAACAATACCGAAGAGACACGTCCCGTGGCCGGCGTCCTTGAGCTCTTCAACCCCGCCGACGGCACAGTGGTGAAACGGCTGGAGTTCAAGGGCGAAGAGATGACCGGCAAAGGTTCCCGCACCGTAGCCATACCTTATACCGTGCCGGACGACATCTCGCAACTCGGCATCCGGGCTTACGCCGTCGGTGACCGCTACAAAGACGGCGAGCAGGACATCATAGCCATCCTCCCCGCCACGTCGCCCGTCTTCGAAAGCACAGACTTCTATCTCGGAGTGGACCGCAACACCTTCACCACCAAGCTCCCGAAATATGACAAAAACGCCAACGTGACCCTGCATTTCTGCGACAATCCCGTATGGCTCTGCGTGACGGCGCTCCCCGACCTGAACACAGGAAAGTCGAACAGCATCTTCTCACAACTCAACTCACTGTTCGGCAACGCCCTGGCGGCACATACCGTGGACAAATACCCGCGCGTGCAACAAGCCATATCATGGTGGACCGACCAACTGAAACAGGGCAGGGATTCAACGCTGGTTTCCAATCTCGAAAAGAACCAAAACCTGAAGAACGTAGCGCTCATCAACACGCCGTGGGTCAACGACGCTGAGTCGCAGTCGCGCCGTATGCAGAACCTCGTAAATCTCCTGGACCGTGACGCCTGCGCCGCCGCAGTGAAGGAGAACACACAGCAACTGCTGAAGGTGCAGAAAGCCGACGGCGGCTGGAGTTGGGTACCCGACATGAAGTCGAGCGTCTTCACTACTTCGGCCGTGCTTCTGAACCTCGCCATGCTCCGCGACATGGGCTGTATGCCCGCAGGTTTCGAGCAGGCAATTCCCCGCGCCATAAAGTTCTGCGATGCAGAGATATATGACAATTATCTGAAATCGAAGAAGCGTATTTCCACCGTTTCGGCACTGTCTTGGCTCTACATCCGCAGCTTCTTCACCGAAACGGCAACCGACGCCAACTTCGCCTCTTATAAAAAGAAAGCCCTCGCACAGATTGAAAAGGGATGGCGCGACCTCAGCATCTACGACAAGGCCACCGCGGCGATACTCCTGAGCCGCGAAGGACGCAAGACCACGGCCTTTGCAATCCTCGAATCGCTGCGCCAGAACGCTTCCGTAAAGGATGACGGCGCAATGTACTTCGCCAACCTTAAAGGCGTCTTCTCCGGTTTCAACCCGCTGATTACCACCACGCAAGTTCTTGAAGCTTTCATAGAACTCGCGCCGCATGACAAGGACGTGGACCGTCTGCGCCAGTGGCTTATCGAGCAGAAACAGGCCCAGGATTGGGGCTATGACCACCATACCGCCGAGATAATTTACACGATACTCAGCAGCGGCATCGACTGGACAGAGCCGCAGACCGCCTCAACGCTGCGCATCGGCGACCTCGACTTTACCGGAAAGGGGAATCCCTACACCGGCGAAATCACTGCGCAACTCGACCTGAAAGCCGTATCCGGCAAGACACTGACGGTCAACGTAAACGGCAACCGTCCGGCGTGGGGCGGCGTGCTCGCGCAGTACGTGCTTCCCTCCGACCGGGTGAAGAGCGCCGCCGTTGAACGTCTCTCCATAGAGAAAACCATCTACGCCCTCGACGACACTCCCGCCGGAACCATCGTGGATGCCAAAGAGCTGACGCCGGGCCAGAAGATCCGCGTGGTGCTCACCGTCAAGAATCCCGAGGACCTACAGTTCATCTCCATCACCGACCAGCGCGGCGCCTGCATGGAACCGGTGGAGCAGCTTTCGAGCTACTACCTCACCGACGGCATCTTCACCTACCGCGAGGTGCGCGACGCCGTGACCTCGCTCTTCGTGGAATATCTGCCCAAAGGAACACACCAGTTCTCCTACGACTGCATCGTGACGCAGACAGGAGATTTCTCCGTAGGCATAGCCACGGCACAATCGCTCTACGCCCCGGTTATCGTGGCGCACTCCGCCGGAAAGACGCTCGTCTCAAACAAAAATAACAACTCTTTTACAGAACTGACCAAATGAATAGAAGGAGAAAAACCTCGCCGTGGGCATGGATTCCCACGCTATATATAGCCGAAGGATTACCGTACTTCGCCGTCAATGTGATGACGGTGGTGATGTACACCAACCTCGGCGTGTCGAAGACCGACATGGCATTGCTGACCGGCTGGCTCTACCTGCCGTGGGTGATAAAGCCCATCTGGAGTCCGTTCGTGGATATCATACGCACCAAGCGGTGGTGGACACTCGGCATGCAGCTTCTCATCGCCGTGGCGCTGGCCGGCGTTGCATTCGCGCTGCAACTCCCTGCATATCTGGCGCTGACACTGACCTTCTTCTGGCTCATGGCCTTCTTCTCAGCCACTCATGACATCGCCGCAGACGGTTACTATATGCTGGAACTCACGCAACACGACCAGGCGGCATACGTCGGCGTGCGTTCCACCTTCTACCGTATCGCCTCCGTCATTGGCCAGGGCGGACTCATTTACCTTGCCGGGAAATTGGAAGAATCCACCCACAGCATACCTTTCGCCTGGTCGCTGACCTTCGGGTTGCTCTCGGCTTTCTTCTTCATTATCTGGCTCTACCATACCCGCTTCCTGCCCAAACCGGAAGCCGACCGGCCCAACCGCGAGACCACGGCGCGCCAGATAGCACGCAACTTCGGCGAGACGTTCGTCACCTTCTTCAAGAAACCGCACATCGCCTCGGCTCTGGCATTCATGTTGCTCTATCGGCTGCCTGAAGCCATGTGCCTGAAGATAGTGCCCCCCTTCCTTCTCGACTCCGTAGACAACGGCGGCCTCGGACTAACTACCGCGGAAGTGGGCATTGCCAACGGCACCGTGGGAGTGATAGCGCTGCTGGCAGGCGGCATCATCGGCGGTATAGCCATTGCCAAATGGGGCTTGAAGAAATGCCTGTGGCCCATGGCGCTTTCGCTGACACTGCCCTGCGTGCTTTACTGCGTGCTGGCCATCCTGCAACCGCAGAACTTCACCTTAGTCTGCACCGCCATCGCCGTGGAGCAGTTCGGCTACGGATTCGGGTTCACCGCCTTCATGCTCTACCTCATCTACTTCTCACAAGGTGAAAACAAGACGTCGCACTACGCTTTCTGCACCGCCTTCATGGCTCTGGGAATGATGATTCCCGGGATGGCGGCCGGATGGATTTACGACACGCTCAACACCGTGAACATCTTCGGCGGCAACGGCTCGCCCGGCTACATCAATTTCTTCTGGTGGATAATGCTGAGCTGTGTGGCCACCTTCATCGCCGTGAAGTGCATCCACGTAGCTCCCCACTTCGGCATGAAAGCTGCCGAATCCAAAAAGCTCGAAAAGAAGGAACTCTCCATCGAATCCCCGAAAGAGGAAGAACTCTAATACACAGCACCCCCACAAAGTGGCCGGCCCCACCCTCGGAGCCGACCGCTATAATTACCCTTAGACAGAGTTCTTTTTCACAAATAATATCAATTGACGCTTTTGGTCAAAAGTCCTCAGAAGGCGCCGTCTCCCTTATAGTACTCTTAGTGCTCAAATAGACCCCATTGCCCGGAAGAGCGGGCAATGGGGCTTTATTTGAACAGGTTCTGAGCTGTGTCAGGAGCCTCGGTTCTCTTTGTTGAAGATGTGGCGGAGCTTGCTGAAGATGCTGCGGCTCTTGGCTTCCGTGGGCTCGATGTTCGACGAGCCGCGGAGGCTTTCGATGGCTGCTTTCTCGGCGTCGCTCAACGCCTCCGGGATGTAGACCATCACGTTGACGAGCAGGTCGCCATTGCTGCCGCCGTTGAGGCGCGGAAGTCCCTTGCCGCGCAGGCGTAGCACCTTGCCGGGTTGCGTTCCGGGCTGGATTTTCAGGCGTGCGCGCCCGTCTATCATCGGTACTTCGGCCGTGCCGCCGAGGGCGGCCGTCGGGAAATCGAGCATCAGGTTGTAGATCAAGTCCTGGCCGTCGCGGATGAGGTTCGGGTCTTTCTCTTCCTGGATAACGATGAGCAGGTCGCCGTTCACGCCGCCGTTGCGCGGGGCGTTGCCCTTGCCGCGCATCGTCAGCGTCATGCCGTCCTCAACGCCTGGCGGAATGGTGAATTCCACAATGTCTTCCTTACGTTCCACGCCTGAGCCGTTGCATTGCTGGCACGGTTCGGAGATAACCTGGCCGGAGCCGTTACATTCCGGACAGACGGTGCGGGCGCGTTGCGCGCCGAAGAGGCCGTTGACAACGGTGTCCACATATCCGGTGCCGTGGCAGTGGGCGCACTGTCGGAAGGAGGTGCCGTTCTTGGCGCCGGTGCCGTTGCAGGCCGTGCAGGCAACGAGGCGCGGTATCTTGAGCTTCTTGGTGACGCCGTTGTAAATATCCTTGAGCGAGACTTTGACGGTAATGCGGAGGTCGGTGCCTTTGTTGACATGTTTACGTGGCTGTCCGGAGCCGTAAGCGGCGCCACCCATACCGCCGCCCATATCGCCGAAGATGTCGCCGAAATGTGCGAAGATATCTTCCATGGACATACCTCCCGAGAATCCGCCGAAACCGCCGAAACCGCCGGCGCCGCCTCCCATGGATGGGCCCATGTTGAAGCCGAACTGGTCATACTTGGCCCGCTTCTCTGAGTCGCTGAGGACGTCGTACGCTTCGGCGGCCTCTTTGAATTTTTCCTCGGCCTGTTTGTCACCGGGATTCTTGTCGGGGTGGTATTTGATGGCCATTTTGCGGTACGCCTTCTTAATCTCGTCAGCGGTCGCGTTCTTGGCCACCCCTAAAACCTCGTAGTAGTCTCTTTTCTCAGCCATAGTCTGGTTTGGTTTACTGTCCTACCACCACTTTGGCGTGGCGCAGGACTTTGTCGTTAAGCATATACCCTTTCTCCACGGTGTCGAGGATTTTCCCTTTTTGGGCTTCGTCCTGCACGGGCACTGCGGAGATGGCTTCGTGACGGTTGGTGTCGAACTCGCGGTCTTCGGGGTCGATGGCTTTCACGCCGTTTTTCTCCAGATATTTCACGAGTTTCTGATAGATGAGTTCCATGCCCTCACGCACTGCGGCAGGGTCTTCCACGTTTTCGGTGGCATTAAGGCCGCGCTCGAAATCGTCGACTATCGGAAGCAATCCTTTCAGCACTGCTTCTGCGGCGTTTTTTATAAGTTCGGATTTCTCCTTGATGGTGCGTTTGCGGAAGTTGTCGAACTCGGCCATCAGGAAGAGATATTCCTTCTTTTCCTTTTCGAGGGAGGCTTCCAGCTCTTCTATTTTCCGCTGTGCCACATCCTCGCCGGTTTCGTTCATCTCTTCTTCAAGGTCGTCGGCCACCGTTACCCCTTCGTCAGGCATAACTACCGTTTCTTCGTCCTTGGGATCTTCCGGTGTATTTTTTTCTTTATCCATATCGATTCTTAGCTTTAATGGCAGGCGTAAGCAAAAGACACGCCAATTAATGTTAATAAATGTAAATAATATCCAACCGCCGGAGCGGTTTTAACACTTGGATTTTATCGCGTTCTATTTTTTAGAACAAATATACCTGACAACTGTTCACAGCAGGCATAGAGCTGTGTAGCAATCATCCCACGGCGAATCGATATGGAAAACCTCGAGCGCCTTTTCGGCCGAACTGAGCGACGGATAGATGCCGAAAAGCGATGCTCCGCTGCCCGACATTGAGGCGTATGCCGCCCCTTCGGCATACAATTTCTCCTTTATATCACGCAACTCGGGATAGAGCGGGAACAACGACCGTTCGAAGTCGTTGGTTAGCAACACCTTCCATTCCTCTAATGGCGCCTTGACAAGTTCCCGGAGCGGTGCGCGCCTATCATCGGGCGTAACGCCGGCGAAGGCTTCGCGTGTGGAAATGTGGAGCGGCGGTTTCACTATTACGCACCACATGCCTCTCAACAGCGGCTCCGTTTCCACGAGTTTCTCTCCGACTCCTTCTCCGAAAGCCGGACGGTTAAGAATGAAGAAGGGACAATCTGCGCCCAACGCCAGGGCCATACGCGCAAGTTCCTCATCAGTGAAAGGGTAACCGGAAAGTTCATTCAAGGCTCGGAGCACAAACGAGGCATCGGCAGAGCCGCCACCGAGCCCGGCTCCGTCGGGAAGGTGTTTTTCGAGGCGCAGCTCCACTGCGAAGGATTCCTTGCAATGCTCCCGAAAGATATTCAATGCCTTGACAACCAAATTCTTTTCCAGAGGGCAATCAAGTTGTCGACCCGTCAGTTCTATAACGTCTGCGCCTGAGCATGAGCGGTTTATCTCCAGCAAATCGCAGAAAGGCGCGGGACATTGCGGCGTCCCGTTGTGAATCCCTACGGGGTAGAAAAGTGTTTCGAGGTCGTGGTAACCGTCTGGGCGTCGCCGCACTATGTGCAGCCCGAGGTTGAGTTTTGCATTTACGAATTGAATCATGCCGGGAGCGTTTTAGCGAGTGAAAAAACGGGGCGCGACTGCACGGCGAGCAGAACGCCACGCGCCGTGAGGTAGCAGAGGAAGGCCGAGAGTAGCGTAGTGTTGTCGGGTAGCGCTATCAGCTTTGGCCCGAAAGGGTGCACGAAGCATACGGCGGCGAAAATCAGCGACGCCGCAAGCGTCACCCACAGCATCCGCCGCGTGGCAGTTAGCCCTATGAAGAAGCCGTCATAAATGAAAGCGAGCACCGAAAGCGGTGGTATCAGAAAGAGGAAGAAACGGTAGTTGCCGACGTTGGCAAGCACCTCTCGGTTGTCTGTTATGAGTGCTATTACGGGGCGCCACGCCGTGAGGTAAATCAGCAGGAAAGCAGCCGCCATTACAGCCGACCATCCTAACAATAACCTTACCGAACGCAACAGGTTCTCCCGGTCACGGGCACCGGCGAACCGTCCGCACAGTGCCTCGCCGCAGAACGAGAAGCCGTCCATAAAATAGGAAAAGAAGATGAAGAACTGAATCATCACCTGGTTCGTTGCCAGCGTCACGGAACCTAGCCGTGCGCCTATGGCGGTGACAGTCATCGACGTAGCCATGATGCAGGCCGAGCGGAAGAAGATATCGGTATTTACACGGAAGAACCGGCCCAACGCCTTATGGTCGGTCACCTGCCGCATCGGCACGCGTGCCGAGCGATCGCGCAGACGGTATTTCGCCGCCGCTATAGCGAGGAAAAGCCCAGCCCAGGTTGCCAGAAGAGTGCCGTAGGCCACGCCGTCAAAACCAAGTCCGCCGGCATAGACGAACAGTAGCGACGACACTATGTTCAGCAGATTCACGCTCACGGTGACGAGCATCGGCAGGAAAGTGGTCTGTGTGCCTAAGAGCCATCCCTGTATCGACATCGTGGAGAGCGTGGCCGGGGCGCCGAGGACGCAGATGAGGAAATAACGCGCGGCGGGCGCGGCGACGGCAGGTTCAGGGCTGATGAGCGTCAGGAACAGCTGGCGTATGGGGATGCAAAAAGCCACTATCAGCAACCCTGCGCCGAAAGCCAGCAACAAAGCGCGCCACAGCACCGGAACGGTACGTTCCAGTCCGCCGGCGCCGAAACTCTGCGCCGCAAGGCCGGTAGTACCCATGCGCAGGAAACCGAACAACCAGAAAATCACGTTGAACATCATCCCGCCCACGGCTATCGCCCCGATGAAGAGCTCCGAGCCGAGGTGCCCCGCTATCGAGGTGTCGCACAGCGCCAGCAACGGCATCGTGATATTGCTGATCACAGCCGGCACCGTAAGACGAAATATTTCCCGGTTAAGATTCATAACTTGAATTTAGCAACCGCAAAATTAAAGTTTTTTTCATTCTCCCGCAAATTATTTTCGCCCGAGCATCCGCACACCCGTGTCAACCGGCAATAATTTTTTTCGATAATTCTTCGGCTTTTCCCCGGAAAATGATTAACTTTGCAACACCGCTAAGCGGATTTCCGAAACATGAACAGATACATTTCCGAAATCAGAATCAACAAGCTTTATCACCTGAGCGACATCACCATCTCGCTCGGCGACGACGCTGCACCACACCTTATCCTCACTGGCAAGAACGGCAGCGGCAAGACCGTCCTGCTCCAGGCAATGGCCGACTTTCTCGACAACATCAAGGATGACACCTCAAGAGGTTTCCTGCAATACCCGCAGTTGATAGAAGAGGCGGCCGCCGATGTGGCGCACTATCCCGAGGGGAGCGAAAAGCAGCGCGAAGCCGCCGTAATCCTGGAAGGCTACCGCCGTTCCTACGACAGCATTATAGGGAAGGTAAACCTCAAGTTTACAGACGGCTATCGCTTCATTGACGAATACTCTCACGGCAACTTCATCATAGCTTTCTACAAGGCGTCGCGGAAATCGGAAATCACCGAGCCGAAAAGCCCGCAGCAACCCAACCTAACAAGCCGCGGAAAGGCCGACCACAACCTCACCCCGGAGTTGCTCAAGTTCTTGTCGCACATCTACATACAGGAAGCCTTGTCACGCTCCGGCGGACAGACAGGACATGCCGACACCATCCGCCGCTGGATAGATAAATTCGAGGGGATACTGAAAAGATTCTATGAGGACCCGGAACTCCGCATCGCGTTCAACTATCTGGATTACACCTTCCTCATCCACACCGGCGGCAAGTCGTTCAAATTCACTGAAATGGCCGACGGGTTCACGGCCATCCTCGAGATAGTGGCCGACCTCGCCATGAAGATGCAGGCCGAAGGTCCGCTCTCCGAAAACTTCGACAAACCCGGCATCGTCCTCATCGACGAAATCGAGACACACCTACATCTCAAACTCCAGAAAATCATCCTCCCGGCACTCACCGAAATCTTCCCCAAAATACAGTTCATAGTTTCCTCCCACTCCCCCTTCGTACTCAGCTCGCTGCCGACGGCCACTGCCTACGACATGGAGCGCCACAAGCCCATCGGCAACCTCGCCGAATACTCTTACCAGGCGCTCGTGGAGGGATATTTCGGCCTCTCCACCGATTCCGACTACTCCCTGTTGCGCTACAACGAACTGAAACGTCTGCTCGAAAAGGAAGAACCCACCGCCGCCGAGCGACTCACCGCCCGTCATATCCTGGAAGAATACCGCAAGATTCCGGAATTTTACTCCACCGAAATAGTCGGTGCGTTCCGCAATCTCGAAATCCTCCATCACGACCGCATAAAGCAACTCGCCGGCAGATGATACGAGTCTATAAAAATCCGGTTGCACCCCCGTCGCTGCCTAAAAAACTATCATGGAACCACGATGATGTCGTGGCACAGTTGCGCGAAGACCAACACTGCAAATGCTATCTCTGCGAGAGAAAGCTTATCACCGACTTCCAGGTGGACCACCTCCAAAGCCGCCACAACTTTCCGCGACTCATTTATGAATGGAGCAACCTCTTCCTTTGCTGTTTTTACTGCAACTGCAAGAAATCGGACCACTTCGACAACATCCTCAACCCGGCGCTCACAGACATAGAAGACCTCATCACCCAGAAGATGGATTTCCCTAACGCCAAAGCCGTGTTCACAAACCCCGGCACCCCGTCGTCGCAAACCGCCGAAACCATAAAGCTCCTCAGCCGCATATTCAACGGCACAACCGGCATCCGCAACATCCGCGAGCAGGCCTTCTACGACTACGCAAAGTCCAAAATCTCCGACTTTCAGGCACTGCTCCTCGACTGGCTCGAAACCGAATCGCCCGAAGCGGAGCAAGCCATAATGGAAGAACTAAGCAGCGCCGCCGAGTTCACCGCCTTCAAACGCCACCTCATCCGCATCAACCCCCGACTCCGCTCCCGCTTCGCTCCCTATATCCGCCTGCAAAATACATAGACCTCCTTACCCGAAATCCAAATAAATTTATTAACTTTGCAACCGGATACACCGGACTATGACTTAATATGAAGCTGACCGCAGCGCAACAGAAATATTTTGCTTTTTGGCTTACAAGGAGTCTGCCTTCTGACAGCCTCGGTAAGCTCACGGCATCATTGCAAGACGCGCAGGTCGATTTAACCCCACACCAAATCGACGCGGCTCTTTTTGCGTTCAAGTCTCCGCTCTCTAAAGGTGCAATCCTCGCTGACGAGGTAGGTCTTGGAAAAACCATTGAAGCCGGAATTATCCTTTCGCAGTTTTGGGCCGAGCACCGCCGCCACCTGCTTATTATTGCTCCGGCTAACCTACGCAAGCAGTGGGCGGCTGAACTTCAAGAGAAATTCTTCTTGCCGTCACGTATCCTTGAATCAAAGAATTTCAACCATTATATCGAGGACGGCAATCTCAATCCGTTCAACTGCGATGAAATCGTTATTTGCTCATACCAGTTTGCTAAGACTAAAGCTCCATATCTAAAGCAGACTAACTTGGATTTAGTGGTTATAGACGAGGCTCACCGCCTCCGCAATGTCTATAAGCCTACCAACAAAATCTCCAACACCATAAAGAACGCGCTCGCCGACCGTCGTAAAATACTCCTTACTGCAACGCCTCTCCAAAACTCTATCCTTGAACTTTACGGTCTTACTACCATAATCGATGATTATGCGTTTGGCGACCTTAAAAGTTTCAAGATGCAGTATAATCGTAATCTCGACGATAACGATTATCAGAACTTGCGCCATCGTCTTGCGCCGCTATGCAAGCGCACCCTGCGCCGTCAGGTTCTGGAATATGTGCGATACACAAAGCGCATCGCAATACTGCAAGAGTTTTTCCCCACCAAACAGGAGCAGGAACTATACGACCTCGTTTCGGAGTATCTGCAACGACCGCGCCTCTATGCACTGCCAAACAGTCAGCGTCAGCTTATGACGCTTATACTCCGAAAACTCCTTGCTTCCTCTACTCATGCGATATACGGTACCCTCTGCGCCCTCATTGAAAAGTTGGAAGCGAAGTTCAACCAACAAGGTGTTGAGCTGTCGGAAGATGACCTTTTCAAATATGACTATGAGGACTACGAGAGCGAAACTGAAGAATGGCTTGACGATGATGAAGACGAGGAGGAGCCGGACGAGGAAGAAATGCTCTCGCCCGAAGACATCGAGCGCATCAGATTGGAGATTAAAGATCTCGAAAAATTCCGCGACATCGCTTTCAAGATTAAGCGCAACTCAAAAGCCGAACAGCTTTTTGAGGGACTGAATCAGGGTTTCGCTCAACTTGAAGTCCTCGGCGCGCCGAAAAAAGCTCTCATCTTTACTGAATCCCGCCGCACCCAGGACTTCCTTTTCGACCTGCTCGAAAAGAGAGGCTACAAGGGCAAGGTTGTGCTTTTCAACGGCTCAAACTCCGACAAACAGTCCACTGCCATCTACAAGGCTTGGAAAGAAAAGCATAAAGGCACTTCAAAGATTACCGGCTCGGCAACCGCCGACAAGCGTGCCGCGCTCGTTGACTACTTCCGCGACGAGGCCACAATCATGATTGCTACCGAAGCGGCAGCCGAGGGTATCAATCTGCAATTCTGCTCGCTTGTAGTCAACTATGATATGCCGTGGAACCCACAGCGCATAGAGCAACGTATCGGACGTTGCCACCGCTACGGTCAGAACTTCGATGTCGTTGTTATCAACTTTCTGAATAAGGCCAATGCTGCGGATGTCCGCGTATATGAATTGCTCGACCAGAAGTTTCAGCTTTTCAATGGCGTGTTCGGGGCGTCCGACGAAGTTCTCGGTGCGATCGGTAATGGCGTTGATTTTGAAAAGCGCATAGCGCAAATTTATCAACTTTGCCGCTCGCCCAAAGAAATTAAGGAGGCTTTCGATGCTCTGCAAGATGAACTGCAAGAGCAGATTTCCGACAAGATACTCAAAGCCCGTACAACGCTTTTAGAGAACTTCGACGAATCGGTTAAGCAGAAACTCCGCAGCAACTTTGCCGAAACCCGAGGCAACCTCGACCAGTTCGAGCAGACCCTTTGGCAACTCACTCGCAGTTACTTCGCCGACTATGCTGACTTCAATGATGAAGACCACTCGTTTATCGTTCACCCGTTTGTTGATAATGGAGCCGTGAGTTGGTATCGCCACTTCCCCGGAGAATATAAAATGGTAAGTTCCGAGCAGCGGCGCACAACCAAGTTAGCCGATGGTGTACGTCCTTACCGTATCGGCGACCCTCTCGCACAATATATGCTCACGGGGCTTAAAGCCGCTCCTATGCCAATCTCGGAAATTACTCTCGATTACAGTAACTCACCGCTCAACGTCACGCTTATCAAGCAACTTGTCGGTCAATCGGGCTGGCTCACTGTTGAGCAACTTACTATATCCTCTTTTGAGAAAGAGGATATACTTCTCCATGCTTGTATCACCGACAAGGGCGAACCCGTCCCGTCCGACATAGCCGAATATATGCTTCGGCTTCCCGGCTTAGAAAATCCGCTGACTACGGAACTGCCCGAAGCAACCGCTTCCGTCCTCGCTGATGCTATTGCAGCCCAACGCGCAGAAATCACTGCCGCCAACGCCAAACGCAATAACAATTTCTTCGAGGAAGAAATGGAAAAGCTCGACAACTGGGCCGAGGACGTAAAAGCCGGACTTGAAAAAGAGTTGCGCGACCTCGACGCTGAAATCAAGCTCCGCAAAAGCGAGAGTAAAAAGACTTCGCGCCTCGATGAGAAAGTGCGTCTGCAACGTCTTATTAAAGACCTTGAAAAGCGTCGCAGCGAAAAGCGCCTCAATCTTTATCAAGCCCAAGATGATGTTGACGAGAAGAAAGAAACCCTTCTCGCCAAAGTCGAAGCAATGCTCGCCCAAAAGATTGAGCAAACCAAGTTAATAACTTTTCATTGGAGGATAGTATAATGAGGCTAAAGAATTTCAAAATTATATAACTCACATCGTTCTCATAATCTTCTATTCCAATCGGCAGATAGTTCAGAGAGTTTTTCATCAGAAGCAATTTATGCTCATTTGCCTTCAATTTCAGAAATTCTGACAAGACTTTTCTGGCAAAATGAGAAAATTGTGGAAATATCAAATTGGCTATAATGAAACGTTTTATCCAATTCGTAAGATTGAGGCTTTTCATACGTATTATCTCCCTAAGGACAAAATAATGTTAACGACAAATGGCACAGAACAAGATAAATAAATTAGAGCTTACGTGGATTGGCAAGGAGGACGAGCCGCTTGCCATAGAACCGCGTCTGCTCCTTGACACTCCGGAATATAGTTTTGGGGAGGTCGAAACCGGCACGCTCTCCAATGGGAAACCATGGCCCGGCAATATGCTGATTCACGGAGACAATCTTCTCGCGCTCCGCGCCCTCGTTGATACATTTGAGAATCAGGTTAAATGTATCTATATCGACCCTCCTTATAACACTGGCAATGCGTTTACACATTACGATGATGGACTGGAACATTCCATTTGGCTCTCACTTATGAGAGAACGATTAACCCTCCTGCAAAAGTTACTTAAGCCGGAAGGTTCCATTTGGATTTCTATAGACGCAGACGAAAGCCATTATCTTAAAGTGCTATGCGACGAAGTGTTTGGGCGCAGAAACTTTGTTGATGAAGTTATTTGGCAACGGTCGTATTCTCCTATTAATCTCAAAAAAACGCTTTCGCGATGCCATGATACTATACTTGTTTATACCAAAGAGCGTACAGACAAATTTGAATTAAATCGCCTGCCCCGTAGTGCAGAAGCAAACGACAGATATAAAAATCCTGATAACGACCCTCGCGGAATCTGGAAAGCAGGAGATTTATCTGTTGGACCTGCTGTGCAAGAAAATATATATCCTATTACTACTCCTTCCGGACGTGTTTGTTATCCTCCCGAAGGGTATTCTTGGCGACTGAATAAAGAACGATTCCAAGAATACGTTGATGATAATAGAATATGGTTCGGGCCTGACGGTAATAATGTTCCGGCGATAAAGCGTTTTATCACTGAAGTTAAGGATGGTATCGTTGCGATGACTTTTTGGCCATATCAAGAAGTAGGCCATAACCAAGATGCAAAAAAAGAGATTAAAGCACTCAATTTTGAATCAATCTTTGATACACCTAAACCCGAAAAGTTAATTGAACGTATTCTAATTTTGGGTTCTAATCCCGGAGACATCGTTCTTGACAGCTTCCTCGGATCTGGAACAACAACCGCTGTCGCTCATAAAATGGGACGCAGATGGATAGGTGTGGAACTCGGCGACCATGCTTATACTCATTGCGCAGCCCGCATGAAGAAAGTTATCGAGGGTGAGCAAGGTGGCATCTCTAAATCTCAGAATTGGCAAGGGGGCGGTGGCTTCAAATTCTATGAGCTTGCTCCAAGCCTCCTCAATCATGACAAATACGGCAATCTTGTAATCAACAAGGATTACAATGCCGATATGCTTGCCGCTGCCATGGCTAAACACCAAGGCTTTACATTCTCGCCTGATGCAGAATTGTACTGGAAGCAAGGGCATAGTTCGGAGCATGACTTCATCTTCACCACAACCCAACTTATTACAGCCGAAATGCTCGAAACAATTCACGACCAGTTAGGCGAAGATGAATCGTTGCTGATTTGCTGTACTAAGTTCCAACCTGAGTGCCGCAACAAATACTCGAACATCACCATCAAGAAAATACCCAAAGTCCTGCTCGACACCTGTGAATTCGACCGCGACGACTATTCACTCAACATCGTGTCAGTTCCCAACATCACCGAAGAGGAGATAGACGATATGGAATTTAATGGAGATTCCGAATTAGAGAGTGAAGCCGATCAACCGGAAGAACCTAATCTTTTCAATATATGAGCAAACTGATTCTTGATAAAGATTATTCTGATTGGGTTGCCGATTTGTCAAAGCGATACCGTTCATCCCAGATCAAGGCAGCAGTCGCGGTTAACGAAGAATTGCTGCGATTCTACTGGTCTTTGGGGCATGATATTGTAGAAAGGCAAGATGAAAACAAATATGGCCGGGGCTTTTTTAAGGCCCTCAGCAGCGACCTGAAAGCCGTCCTTCCGGAAGCCAAAGGCTTCTCCGTCAGGAACTTGTATTATATACGCGACTTCTATATGATGTATAAGGAGATTTTGCCCCAAATTGGGGCAAAATCTCCGATGCAAAATTCGACACAATCCTGCGAAAAAGATGTGGAGTCAAATTTGCCTCAGCTTGGGGCAAATTTGTTCCGTCTTCCTTGGGGGCACCATAAACTCTTGATTGACAAATATATTTCACATCCTCAGATTGCCTTGTTTTATGCTAAAGAGGCAGTAGATAACGGTTGGTCAAGAGCCGTGCTTGACCACATGCTTGACACCGACCTGCATTTACGTCAAGGCAAAGCTATAAGCAATTTCAATCTCCGATTGTCCCAGCCTGCCGGCGACCTCGCCCAAGAGCTGACCAAAGACCCTTATATCTTTGATTTTACCAACCTGACAGAGCCGTATCAGGAGCGGGAACTTAAAGAAGCATTGCTTGCCGAGATAACACGTTTTCTGTTGGAACTGGGCGAAGGGTTTGCATACGTCGGAAAAGAATACCGTCTGAAGGTTGGAGAGACGGAACAATTTACCGACCTGCTGTTTTACAACCTGAAATTACGCTGTTATTGCGTGATTGAAGTCAAGGTTACAAAATTCGAACCCGGACACCTGGGGCAACTCGGCACTTACGTGACGGCTGTAAACCATCTTTTGAAAACAGAACAAGATAACCCCACCATCGGACTGTTGGTATGCAAGACGAAAGACAATGTATTGGCACAATATTCGCTGGAAGGGTATAATCTGCCTATCGGCATATCCCAGTATCAACTTGAGAAACTTCTTCCTGCAAATTTCAAGAGCACTTTGCCTACCATAGAGGAAATAGAAACAAAACTCAAATAGCATTATGGACTCACAGGTTAATTACATACGTCAACGTCTTTCGCTTCGCAAACCATTGGCCGCTGCGTTGGAACTTACCTCCCGGCTTACCGACAAACTCTCTTTACAAAAGCCGCCGACAGACCCGGGTATGCTGAAAATGTTTATTGCGGCCGAACTTGCAAAGGTGAAGTCTATTGTGCCGGCCGTAAAGGGTTTTGACCGTGATTTTCCTTCGCTCGCATTTTCCATTGCCACCGGCATAGGGAAAACACGACTGATGGGTGCCATCATCGCGTATCTATACCTTAAGAAGGGCATCAGGCACTTTTTTGTACTCGCTCCCAATCTCACGCTCTACGAGAAGTTGATACATGACTTCGGAGACCCGGCATATTCCAAATACGTTTTCAAAGGGATAAGCGAATTTGTAGCAAACCCTCCGCGTATAGTTACCGGTGAAACCTATATCGAGCGCACCGGAAGTCTTTTCTCAGATATTGAAATCAATATCTTCAATATATCGAAGTTCAACAAAGATAGTAAAGAGAGTAAAAAGGGGCTGCCACGCATGCGCCGATTGTCGGAGTATCTCGGCCAGCCTTACTTTGACTATCTCGCTTCCCTCCCCGACCTCGTTATCCTGATGGACGAGGCGCACCGGTACCATGGCCATGCGGCAAAGAAAGCCATCAACGAGCTTCGACCCATTCTGGGTATGGAAATGACCGCAACACCTTTCGATGAAAAAGGAAAAGCTTTCAAGAATATTGTTTTTGAATACAACCTTGCCGAAGCACTCGACGATGGTCTGTATGTCAAAAATCCCACTATAGCCAAAGCCCGCAATTTCAACAAAGACAATTTCTCTCCCGAGGAAATTGAAACTATAAAACTTGAAGACGGTATAACATGCCATGAGCGAACAAAACTCGCCATCGAGATGTATGCCAAGCAGAACAGCTTGCCGGTAGTCAAACCATTTATCCTCGTGGCTTGTCGCGACATTAACCACGCCAAGTACATCGAGGAACTATTGCAGAGCGACAGCATTTATCATAGTGCCTATAAGGGCAAGGTACTGCGCATTGACAGCAGCTCAAAAAAGGATGAAGACATAGAACGGCAGTTTATCGCACTCGAATCTCAAGACAACGAAATTGAAATTGTCGTACACGTAAATATGCTCAAAGAGGGCTGGGACGTTAATAATCTGTACACGATTATTCCCCTCCGCGCTGCAAATGCAGCTGTCCTCATTGAGCAGACTATCGGACGAGGTCTACGCTTGCCGTACGGCGGTCAACGCACAGGCAACAAGGACGTTGACACGCTGACTGTTATTGCCCACGACAATTTTCAAAAGGTAATCGACGAGGCCAACAAAGGTGATTCTATTCTTAAGCGAGTATCGTTTATCGAACTTGAAGAACGAGACGAGCGCGACCAGGGTGGCAGAGTTGAAACCACTCCGACCTCTACCGGACTCAAGATTCAGAAACAAATTGAAAAGGTCACAGGTGAAATCACCGAAAAGACCAGGCAATATGTCACACAAGTTGGCAATGCTGTGGAAACTGCCATTTCCTCTATTGCATCCGAAGGAGTGGTCTCTTTTGAAAATCTCCAAACTAAGGAGGTAAAGCAAAAAATACGAGAGAAGGCCATTGCCGCAATCAATGAAAGGGTCAAGGACAGCTTGTTTGCCGAACAGGACGCAGCTGAACAGATAGCCGGGGTAGATGAAGTTATAAATATTGTTGTCGAAGACTATAAGAATAACGTTATCGAGATACCGCGCATCGTTGTTGAGCAGCAGAATGTCACGGCCATTTTTGATGATTTTGACCTTGATACATCAACCGGCTATAATCTCGATGAGCTGCATCGCGAAATTATCCGCCAAGGCCTCACTGATTCAACGGACTTTGAGATTATCGCAGGAAAGTCCGGCAGTTCTAAACGTCCCGCCGTCGAACAGCTCATCACTTCGCTTATCGACTTCGACGATATTGACTATGACGAAGTTTCAGACCTGCTTTATAAACTTGTCGGTCAAGCCGTGTCTGCCATCCGTAACAATGCTCCCGGCATCACCGACGATGATCTGAACGAACGTGTATATGCTTTCAAACAGAGTCTTGCCGACAACATTTATAAGCAGATGAAAGAACACTACCGCATTATTCCGGGAGAGTTCAGAATCAATAAAGTGCTTCCGTTCTCTAAAATTCAGGATCAACATATAATTGTTAATAAGTGGGGTTTTAGGGATTTTAATAAACCTGTCCCCATACCGAAATCCAATGTCAAAAAGTATGTTTTTGTCGGGTATAAGAAATCATACTACACAAAATATCGTTTTGACAGTTCTACTGAACTTGATTTCTCATTCATTCTCGAAACCAATGATGAAGTTTTAAAATGGCTTCGCCCTGTTCCGAGTCAATTCAATATATATTGGGATAATGGTGCGCACAAATATGAAGTGGATTTCATAGTTGAAACAGCAGACACTATATATATGTGCGAAACCAAAGCAGAGAAGAATGTTGGCGATTCAGATGTGCTGGCCAAGGCAAAAGCTGCCTGCGAATTCTGCCGGATAGCCACCGAGTTTACTACTCAAAATGGCGGTAAACCCTGGCGTTACATCATAATACCGCATACTCTCGTAAACCGGGATTACAAATTCAACTATATTCTCAACCTTGTGGCGCTTAAACAATAACCTGTCTACGCGACGCCTGTGATATAGCTTTGATTATATCGGGCAGGCGTAAAAAAAAGGGGATTAATTTCGTGGTTTGGCGAAAAAACTTTAATTTTGCAGCTATGAAAGAGACAGATGCTGAAACCGGGGCTCTGCCCGGGGTTACGGATACGGGGCTTTGGCGCCTTGTCGTGGAGATTGGCTCCTCGTGGCTCGGAGCGTGGCTCAACCGTGTCGGAGCCGGCGACAACGCTCCCGACGGCGGCGATGGCGTTGAGACCGGGGTTGCTCCGGACGGTGCCGGTGCTTCCCTGCGGCGCGTGGCGCACGCGCAGTGGGACTCCGGCGCCGACTGCCTGCATTGCGTGGAAAACGCCGTCTATGACAACCCCGCGATACTCGACGATTACGAGGCAGACATAGTGCTCACCACCACGCGCTATCTCGCCGTGCCACGGGCCTGGGCCGACAGCGACGAGCTCTCCGTGGCATCTTATTCGGCCGTCTATGGCGCAACGGCCGAGGAAGACCTCTTCGCCGACGACCTCGGAGAGTATGCCGTGCTCTACACCCTGCATCCCGGGCTTAAGCCGTTCGTGCAGCGCACCTTCGCCGGAGCGCGCGTATGTTGCCATGCCGTGCGCTGGGCACGCCACTGTCTGCCTAAGTGCGAGGCCGGTTGCGATGTCTTCGCCAACTTTGCCGGCCGGATGCTCGACGTCCTGCTCTGCATCGACGGCCGCGTGGTTTCACTCTCCACACGTCCCGCCGCCAACGCCGACGAGGCCCTCTACCATATAGCCAACGCCTGCCGCGCCGCCGGGGTGGAAACCTGCGATGCAGCCCTCCACATTGGCGGCGATGATAATGCCTGCGAAGTGGCCGACAGACTGACGCCCTACATCCGCTCTCTTTCACGCATGAAGTACCGGGACGCCGCCGTGCCTGCCGCCGTGGCGCTCTGCGCTTACAGATAACCGTTTTATGAGGATTATACGAGGAAAATACGGCCGTCGCCGCTTCGACGTGCCTAAAAACATAACCGCGCGCCCCACCACGGACTTCGCGCGAGAGAACATTTTCAATGTGTTGGAGAATCTCCGCGACTTCGAAGGCACCGACGCCCTCGACCTCTTCGCCGGGACTGGCGCCGTCAGCTTCGAGTTCCTGTCGCGCGGATGCCGCTCGGTGACGTGCGTGGAACAGGCCATGACGCAGGTCAACTTCATCCGCTCGGTGCAGGCCAAACTCGCCGACGAGAACCTCAGCGTCATCAAGGGTGACGTCTTCAAATACATCTCCACTTGCCGCCGAAAATTCGACTTCATCTTCGCCGACCCGCCCTACGCCCTGGAGCGCTTCGACGAAGTTGTGGAGAAGATTCTTTCGTCAGAAATGATGAAGCCCGGCGCGCTGGTAATCATAGAGCACGGCAAGGACCGCGACTACTCCTCACATCCTCTCTTCCGCGAACGCCGCGCCTACGGCTCGGTGAATTTTTCCATTTTCGAAATATCTAATAGCCAAGAATAAACCATGGACCAGAAAATCAAACTCAACACGATAGAAGAGGCTATCGAGGATTACAAAGCCGGCAAATTCATCATTGTGGTAGACGACGAGGACCGCGAGAACGAAGGCGACCTCATCTGCGCCGCCGAGACGATAACGCCGGAGATGGTTAATTTCATGCTGAAAAATGCGCGCGGCGTGCTCTGCGTGCCCATAACCAACAAGCGTTGCGAAGAGCTCGAGTTGCCTCACCAGGTGGAAGACAACACGTCGATGCTCGGCACCCCCTTCACGGTGACCGTCGACAAGCTGGAAGGGTGCTCCACAGGCGTCAGCATCGAAGACCGCGCCGCCACCATCCGCGCGCTCGCCGACCCCGATTCCACTCCGGAAACCTTCGGTCGCCCTGGCCACATCAACCCGCTCTACGCCCAGGACCGCGGTGTGCTCCAACGCTGCGGACACACCGAGGCCGCCGTCGACTTCGCACGTCTGGCCGGACGTCGTCCCGTGGCCGCACTCATGGAGATAATGAGCGACGACGGCACCATGGCCCGTCTTCCCGAACTGCGCCGACGCGCCGACGAGTGGGGACTGAAGCTCGTCTCCATTGCCGACCTCATCAAATACCGCCTCACCCACGAAAGTCTCGTGGAGAAAGGTGAGGAAGTGGACCTCCCCACCTCCTACGGCCACTTCCACCTGATTCCCTTCCGCCAGAAAGACAACGGGATGGAGCACATAGCCATAATCAAGGGGGACATCGCCGACGGCGCCCCGGTGCTCGTGCGCGTCCACTCTTCCTGCGCCACCGGCGACATCTTCGGTTCCCTACGCTGCGAGTGCGGCGAACAGCTACACCAGGCGCTGCGCAACATCGAGGAGGAAGGGCGCGGCGCACTCATCTACCTCAACCAGGAGGGACGTGGCATCGGCCTGATGGACAAGATAGCAGCCTATAAACTTCAGGAAGGCGGACTCGACACCGTAGAAGCCAACCTGCACCTCGGCCACAAGGCCGACGAGCGAGACTACGGCGTGGGCGCAAATATCCTCCACCAGCTCGGCATCAAGAAGATGCGACTGATGACCAACAATCCCATGAAGCGCGTCGCCCTCGAAGGTTACGGCCTCGAAATCACAGAGAACGTCCCCCTCGAAATCGAGCCCAACGAGTACAACAAATTCTACATGCACACCAAAAAGGAGCGCATGGGCCATAACCTCCATAAAGTAGACTGATTATGAAGAAGATTCTGCTCCCGGTGCTGGGGCTTATCCTTGCCGCCGGTTACGTACAGGGCAAGAAGGTGCTCGACCACACCTCCTTCGACGCCTGGAAGAGCGTCAGCGTCTCTCAGCTGAGCCGCGACGGCCGATGGAGCGCTTATGCCGTCAACCCGCAGGAGGGCGACGGCGTCCTCACGTTGCGCAACAACAGCAACGGCAAGACCATAGCCATCGACCGCGGCCACACCCCGCGCTTCACCGCCGATTCCCGCTACGCCGTGGCACTCATCAAACCGCATTTCAAGGATACGCGCCAGGCAAAAATCGACAAGAAGAAAGACTTTGACATGCCGCAGGACTCGCTCGCCATCGTGGATCTGCGCACCGGCAAGGTGACTAAATATCCCCGCGTCATAGGCTTCAAACTCCCCAAGGAGGGTAGCGGATGGGTAGCATGGCAAAGCTGCGACACCACCCTCATCACCGAAAAAGCTCTGAAAGACAAGAAGGCCGGACGCCCGCTGGTGGTGCTTCCCCTCGACGGCGGCAAACGCCAGGTCATCAACTGGGTGAAGAACTACTCCTTCTCGGAAGACGGACGCCGCCTCGCCGCTACGCTGGTGAAGCAAAAGAAGGACACCACCGCCACCAACGGAGTGGGTATCCTCAACCTTCCGGACACCAACTTCATCCTCATTGACCGCGACAAACCATACTACGGCGCACCGGTATTCAACATGGCCGGCGACCGCCTCTCCTACGTGGCTTCGACAGACTCGGCAGATACAGGCACACGCCGCAGCCGCGTCTATCTGGCCGACCTGACGGCATCTCATCCCACTCCCGCCGAAGTGCTCACACAGTTGACGGCCGACGGCGACACCCTCTTCATCAACCAGTACACCGTCCCTAAATTCTCTCACGACGGACGCCGCCTCATAGCCGGAGTGGCGCCATACATCGCCCCCGACGACACCACGATAGTGGACTTCGAACGCGCCGAGCTTGACATCTGGCGCTGGGACGCCCCCTACACCCCGCCACAGGAACTAAAAAACGTAGAAAACCTGCGCAAGCACACTTTCCCCACCGTCATTGACCTCGACAACATGGGCAATCCCCTCTTGGTCACCGCCAATCCGCTGGTCACCGTGGCGGAATCCGACCGCTGGGACGGCCGCTATGTCATGCTCCGCGACCCCTCGGAAACAGTCATCTCGCAGCAATGGGACTATTCCGCTCCCGAACAGCTCAGTGTACTTGACCTCCAGACAGGAGAACGCCGCAACGCAGGGACCGCCCCGATAGATTGTTCAGACATCTCCCCGGCCGGTAACTTCGTAATCTGGTACACCGACAAGGCTTATTATACCTTTAATAATAAGACCGGCGAAACGGTGGAGATAACCAAAGACATCCCCTATCCCATCTGGGACGAGGAGCAGGACATCCCCCTAATGCGCCAGCCCTACGGCATAGCCGGATGGATGCAGGGCGACGACGCAGTGCTCATCTACGACAAGCACGATATCTGGAGCCTCGACCCGACGGGAAAACGCGCCCCGGTGAACATGACAAAGGGTGACGGCCGCAACACCAACCGCCGCTACCGCTTCATCAAGACCGACCCGGAACAGCGCTTCTTCAAGCCCGGCGAGCAGTTGCTCCTCCAGGTGTTCGACTATACCGACAAGCGCAACGGCTTGGCCACGGCACAAGCCGGCCGCTCCGCCGCGCCATCTCTGAAGGCGCTTGATAAATACTCGTTTACGCAGATCCGCAAGGCCAAAAACGCCGATACTTACGCTTTCCAGAAAGCCAACTTCAACACCTCCCCCGACGTGTGGGTAGCCACTTCCGGAAACTTCGCCGGTGCCAAGAAGGTGACCGACGCCAACCCGCAGATGAAGGACTACAACTGGGGCGACGCACAACTCGTGAAGTGGTACTCCTTCTCCGGCGACCCGACGGAAGGCGTGCTCTACACCCCCGAGGACCTCGACCCCTCCAAGAAGTACCCGATGCTCGTGGTCTTCTACGAACGCAACTCCGAGGAACTCTACCGCCATTACACAATGGAGCCCTCCTGGAGCTGGGTGAACTATCCCTTCTACGTCAGCCGCGGTTACGTCATCTTTGTTCCGGACGTGAAGTATGCCCCAGGCATTCCCGGCGAGAGCGCTTACAACTACATCTGCTCCGGCGTGGAGGAGTTGTGCAAGAAGTACCCGTGGATCGACCGCGACCGCATCGGCATCGACGGCCAGAGCTGGGGCGGCTATCAGACAGCCTATCTGGTGACCCGCACCGACATGTTCGCCTGCGCCGGCTCGGGAGCTCCCGTGGCAAACATGACCTCCGCTTTCGGCGGAATACGCTGGGGCACAGGTGATTCACGCCAGGCCCAGTATGAAAAGGGACAGTCGCGTATAGGCCGCAACCTCTGGGAAGCACCGCAGCTCTACATCGCCAACTCCCCGGTCTTCTACGCCGACCGAGTAAAGACTCCGCTGCTAATCATGCACAACGACGAGGACGGGGCAGTGCCCTGGTATCAGGGTATCGAGATGTTCATGGCGCTCCGACGCCTGCACAAGCCTGTATGGATGCTCCAGTACAACGGCGAAGCCCACAACATCCGCGCCCGCAAAAACCGCAAGGACATCACTATCCGCCTCCAGCAGTTCTTCGACCATTACCTGAAAGGCGACCCGATGCCCGAATGGATGAAAAACGGTATCCCCGCCGTCCGCAAAGGACAGGAAATGGGAACCTCCCTCACCGGAGAATAAGAAACTTGAAACAATCTTAATGTAAAAACATCAGGTTCCGCCAGTTATCTCACAAAAGGAACCTGATGTTAAATTTTAATCCTGCAAGAGCTAATCCACTGTCATTAGTCAACTTAGCTAATACAGCTTCTTTAGCTAAGCCAACCTGGCCCTCGAGAAAAGAAAAGATGATAACACTGATAGCCGAATCAAAGTCAATGCGCTCCGACCTGCTACCCGTGGAGAACCCCCGGTTCCCGGAAGGTGAAGCCCAGGCCGATGAGATTTGCGCCCGGATAGCCTCCATGAGCGTGGTGCAGATAGCCGAAGCACTGAAAGTGTCGCCGACAATGGCGCTCCGTTCGCGCCAGTTGGCCCTCGGATTCCCCGACAAGCGTTTCGCCCTCCCGGCCGTCGACGCCTTTACCGGAGTCGTGTTCCGCTACCTTGACCCGGCGAGTTTCGACACCGCCGCGAGGGACTTTGCCACGCACAACCTGCGCATCGTCTCATCGCTCTACTCGCTGCTGCGCCCCGACGACCTGGTGCGCCCTTACCGCACGGATTACAGTTCGCGTATAGCGCCCGGCGACGTCCCGCTCTGCCGTTGGCAAAAAGGGAAAAGCACCATCCGCCTCGTCGCCGCGTTGCGCGAAGAGGGAACATCTGAAATCCTCGACCTCATGCCCGCCGAGGCGGCGAAATGTTTCGACTGGAAAGTGCTCCGCAAGTTCGCGAAGCGTCATGAAGTGAGATTGCGCGAGATGGTGGATGCCCATACCATACGCACGCCCTCGTCGAACCGCCTGAAACAGATGCGCGGCCTGCTTCTTCGTGAAATCATCGAGAAACGAATTACCTCGACCGAAGAACTGAAACGGCTCCAAAGCGACAACTTCGCGTATTCCGGGGAGGATGAGGAGAAAGGCGTGCTCACCTTCATTTGCTGAGATTGCCGTCGAAGACTCAACGCCCTTTGTCAGCTGTAGCGGAATGGTGCTTCCCGCGGTGCCTCCGCCGTTTCCCCGGCTTGAAATCGCGAACCAGAAAATCGTAAAACACACTGAGCCTGCCGATGACCTCCTGATCCTCGTCCACTTGACGTCGGAGCTTGTCGGTGCCTTCGCGGTTCGGGAGATTATTGCGCGTCATGACATAGTTTATCGCCATCAGCGCGATTATCATCATACCGATAATCCCGATGATGGCCACTCCCTTGAGGAATGTCATGGTCAGGCTCATTATCATACTTTTATAACGAACTCCCGCCCTTTCCGTTACAGTCGTTAACAGTTTTTAACCACCACTTATCCCCATTATATCAAGAGGTATAGCGCACGTGGAGTAAAAAACGCCATACTTTGAACAATAGCAAAAATGGGACGTTATAATGGTAAGAAAATCTTAATTTAAGAAGTTATGAAAAGGATAATGTTACTGTTTGCGGCAGTGCTGGCGCTTACCGCCGCAATGGCCCAAAAACCCCAAAAGAATGAGCTTAACCAGCTCAAAACTTTCCTTCAGGCACCCTCCGACAGAGGCGTTTCCAACGCACAGGCCCTGAACATCATCGACCTCGGCAACCCGGCTTCGTGGGAAGGGGTGAAGATGGAAAACGGATACATCACGGAAATAGACTGGAGCCACAAGAACCTGGCCGGTGCGCTCAACGTCTCCGGTTTCAAGAACCTGCAACGCATCAACGTCACCGACAACCGCATCTCCTCCCTTACCCTTGACAACGACCCGGCCCTCATCCGCGTCGACGCAGGCCGCAACATCATCTCGGACCTCTCGATAGATAATTGCACGAACATCCAGGTGCTCCGCGTTTACCGCAACCGCCTCTCGACACTCGACCTTGCTGACTGCCCGTTGCTGACGCGCCTCAACATCTCCGGCAACAACTTCGCAGCCCTCGACGTGAGCAACGCCCCCAACCTCCAGTACCTCAACTGCAACAGCAACCGCCTCGAAGAGCTTTCCCTCTTGCAGTGCACACAGCTCAAAACCGTCTATGCGGGCTACAACGACCTGCGCCAGCTTGTGCTCGACGGCCTCACCAAGCTGCAATACCTCAACATTTCGAGCAACAAAATCTCCAACCTCTACCTCCAGAATCTCCCGAGCCTCTTCTCTATAATGGCCGACAGCAACCACATGACCCAGCTCGCCTTCAACAATTGCCCGGTCCTCAACGACGTCTACGCCCCCTACAACAGCCTCACAGGCATAGGTTTCGAAGGTTGCCCCAACCTCTCTTTCATAAACCTGGCGTGGAACAACCTGACGATGTTCAAGCTCACCAACCAGCAGATGCTGCAACGCGTGAACCTAACCAACAACGACCTGCTGACCGTCGACCTCTCGTTCGACACGAACCTGCAGGTACTCAAACTCGGAGGCAACCCCATGCTTACCAACGTAATCCTCACCGGCGACAACAGCATCCAGCAGATTCACGGCGGATGGGATGACTTCGATGGCATCAACGATATTTGAAATCCACACACTATAAACACCGATTTGCTATAAACGCTAACTGACTGAACCCGCGGCTCCCCACCGCGGGTTAACTTGTCCACAGCACTCTTCGAGGTGTACGGTTACGCAAGGTTTTTCGGCGTTTGTTTGGTAGTTTCGGCGAAATTTGCTAACTTCGCGCTATATTACCCTTATAGGGCTTATAATAAATGAAGAATATCAGAAATTTCTGCATAATAGCACACATCGACCACGGCAAGTCCACGCTTGCCGACCGGTTGCTTGAATATACCGGCACCGTAGCCCCCAAGGACATGGAAGCACAGGTGCTCGACGACATGGATCTGGAGCGCGAACGCGGAATCACCATCAAGAGCCACGCCATACAGATGGACTATGAGCTTGACGGCGAGCGCTATACACTCAATCTCATAGACACTCCGGGACACGTCGACTTCTCCTACGAAGTGTCACGCTC
>DKVK01000093.1:0-5894 GCA_002491165.1 Porphyromonadaceae bacterium UBA7180 | reverse complement strand
GGGACACGTCGACTTCTCCTACGAAGTGTCACGCTCCATAGCCGCCTGCGAAGGCGCGCTGCTCATCGTCGACGCATCGCAGGGAATACAGGCCCAGACCATCTCCAACCTCTACATGGCCATCGACAACGACCTGGAAATCATCCCCGTCATCAACAAGTGCGACCTCGACAGCGCTAAGCCCGACGAGGTGGAAGACCAGATTGTAGACCTGCTCGGCTGCGACCCCGAAGACGTTATCCGCGCCTCCGGAAAGACCGGTATGGGTGTTCCGGAAATCCTGAAAGCCATCATCGGGCGCATCCCGGCGCCTTCAGGCGACCCCAAGGCACCGCTCCAGGCACTTATCTTCGACTCCGTATTCAACCCCTTCCGCGGCATCATCGCATATTTCAAAATCGTCAACGGCACGATCCGCACCGATGATTTCGTGAAGTTCGTCTCCACTGGCAAGGAATACCACGCCGACGAGATAGGCGTGCTCAAGCTCGACATGGTGCCGAAGAAGGAACTCTCGGCGGGAAACGTGGGCTACATCATCTCCGGCATCAAGACGTCGAAGGAAGTGCGTGTGGGCGACACCATAACCCATGTGCAGAACCCCTGCAAGGAGGCCATCGACGGTTTCGAGGAGGTTAAGCCGATGGTCTTTGCCGGCGTCTACCCCATAGAGACCGAAGACTTCGAGAACCTTCGCGCATCGCTTGAAAAGCTCCAGCTCAACGATGCGTCGCTCACTTTCCAGCCCGAATCGTCGGCCGCCCTCGGTTTCGGTTTCCGCTGCGGATTCCTCGGACTGCTCCACATGGAGATTATCCAAGAGCGGCTCGGCCGCGAGTTTGACATGGACGTAATCACCACCGTCCCCAACGTTTCGTACAAAGTCTACGACAAGAAAGGGGGCATTACGGAAGTGCACAATCCCTCCGGACTCCCCGACGCAACGCTCATCGACCATATCGAGGAACCGTACATCCGCGCCACCATCATCACACGCGCCGACTACATCGGCCCCATCATGACGCTCTGCCTCGGCAAGCGCGGCGAGCTCGTGAAGCAGGAATACATCTCCGGCAACCGCATGGAGCTGACCTTCGATATGCCGCTCGGAGAAATTGTCATCGACTTCTACGACAAACTGAAAAGTATCTCCAAGGGTTATGCCTCGTTCGACTACCATCTGCACGATTTCCGGGAGTCGAAGCTCATCAAGCTCGACATCCTGCTCAACGGAGAGAGCGTAGACGCTCTTTCCACCCTTACGCACGTCGACAACGCGGTGCGCTTCGGACGCCGTATGTGCGAAAAGCTGAAGGAGCTCATCCCGCGCCAGCAGTTCGACATCGCTATCCAGGCCGCCATCGGTGCAAAAATCATAGCCCGCGAAACCGTCAAGGCCGTGCGCAAGGACGTTACCGCCAAATGCTACGGCGGCGACATCTCGCGTAAGCGCAAACTGCTCGAGAAACAGAAGGCCGGCAAGAAACGCATGAAGCAGATAGGCACCGTCGAAGTGCCGCAAAAGGCATTCCTCGCCGTCCTTAAACTCGATTAACCCACTCAGATATGGCATCATACACACCACCTATTGATGAAAAGAAGCTCGTGGCCGACCTTCAGGACGAGAAGACGTCCAGGCAGGCTTTCGACACTCTCATGCGCACCTTCGGCGAGCCGATGTACTGGCAGATAAGGCGCATGGTGGTGAACCACGACGATGCCAACGACCTTCTCCAGAACGCCCTCATCAAGGCGTGGAACAACATCGGCAACTTCCGCGGCGAGGCCAAACTCTCCACATGGCTATACAAGATAGCAACCAACGAGGCCATCAATTTCATAAACCGCGAACGGCAGCGCAACACAATGAACGTCAACAGCGAAGACGCCTCTTTCCTGCTCGACAACATCGAGGCCGACGAATACTTCGACGGCGACGAGATACAGCTCGCCCTGCAAAAGGTGATAGCTAAACTCCCTGACAAGCAGCGGCTTGTCTTCAACATGCGTTATTTCGACGAAATGAAATACGAGCAGATTTCCGAAATTCTCGGCACCTCGGTAGGCGCCCTTAAAGCCAGCTACCACCACGCCGTGAAGAAAATAGAGAAAGAGTTCTCCGACCTGAATCCCTGAGCCTATTGACGTTAGCTAAAGTTAGCCATCTTAGTCGGCCCGAAGCCGCCCTTTCCCGGCACTTATTGGCTCATCGGGCTTATTTGGTCTGTTCCCAGAGTTTTTTATAAGAGCTGTTCCATCTAGCAAGATAACACATAAACAGAGCCGACTTCGCAGCCGGCTCTGTTTATGTGTTTTCCATAATACTTATATTAACTAACCTAACATCATGAAACGATTTTCTTACTTCTTTGTCTTTATAACAAAGCGCAAGAAAGAAAGGTTCAGCCCTCCCCTCTTTTTTTCATTTTTTAGCACAAACTCCGCAAACACCCCTTCCGCCATCAACTAAGTCTGCACCAGCCAAACCCTAACCCGCAGGAACAAGTGGTTTGCCGTATCCAAGCGTGTTTTTTGTAAACATGGCCAAGGCTTGCCCCGGCTGCCGGACGCGGCATAAGTCCGGCTGCCAGATAAAACCACGCAACGAAGGGAAAAGCAAAACAAAAGCCCCGCCGGAAAGGGCAGGGCTTTATGCGGGGTTGGAAATTGTATTATTTTACTTGGCTATCAGCTTGACGGTCTTCTGGCCATTGTTGAGCAGGTAGACGCCTGCTGCGGGCAGTGTGAATGAACCGTCGGCGATAGTGGCGATGTGGCGACCGGTGATGTCAAAGACTTTAACCGGTGCCGGCGAAGCAACTGTCAGCGTACGGCCGATGAGGCTGTACGAGAACCCGGCATCGCTGCCGATACCGTTGATGCCGGACATGGCGTTGATTTCCAGCTTGGCAGGGATAGAAGAATCCTTCACGTCGCTGCCTTCGGGAATAGTCAGTTTGAGTATCACCTTGCCGTCATAGTTGTATTTGAAGTTTGCGGGAGAGCAGAACCAAACATCATTTTCGCCGACTGCTACGTCCTCGGCGCCGGCTCCGAAGGCGTAATCCCAGGTGCCGTCCCAAATTTTCCATTCGCCCTGAATGCCATTTTCAAGCGTCAGGGTATAGGCGTCGTTATCCTGTATGAATCTGTAAGCAGGATCGGTGTCGCTCCAGGCGCCGAAGTTCTCGCCCACGATGTAGAGGTCGCGGCCATACCCGCTCTCGATGTCGCCGTCAAGGGTTGTGGAAACCTGGAGGATGATATTGCCGGTAGCTGCGTCACGTTCTATGTTAGTAAACTCTACACCCATCTCTTTGCCCGTGCGGGTAGTGAAAGAGGGAACTGTCTCGACAGTGAACGAGGTATTGTTGCTTGTGCCGGGGAAGCAGTCGCCCCTGACAGTGGTGACTCTGGTATTGTTGTCAGCCTCAATGATATCCACGCGCTGGTGTGAGGCCGAAGTGTTCACCTGGTTGTATGTCCAGCTTTGTTTGGAGTAATCGATGCGCCATACCAGCATACCGGAGTTGGGGATGTATTTGTCCCATCCGGTCTGGTTGCGTGCCTCGATGAGCATGAACTCGTTGCGGTTGGTGGTGGGGACGAGCCAAGCCTGGTTGGTCTCGATCGGTTCGAGCACAATTTCGCGCTCGCCGGTTCCGGAGAAGCGTTTGGGCTCGAGCCAGCCGAGTGAATAACGCTCGAAGACGCCGTAGTTCGGCGGAGTGCGTCCGTTGTTGTTGTATGGGCCGCCGTCCATAGTGGACCATGTGCCGGGAGTAGGCTGGAGTTCGCCCTGAGTACCGTAAATTGTATACCTCACGTCGTAGAGGTCGGGAAGACCCATCACGTGGCTGAACTCGTGGCAGAAAGTACCCACGCCGTCTGCTTTCTTGGTGCCGTAGTCTATCTCGTTGCTGCAGGCGTAGCGGTCCAGCTTCACTCCGTCAAGAGTGAGGTTCCTGGTATAGCTGAGATTGTAAGAGTGCGGCCAGATGGTGTTGGCGAAACGGGTTGTAGGCGGGGTGTCGGCCTCGCCGTAACCTGCGTAGAAGACGTAGATATTGTCCACGACGCCGTCGCCGTCGTTGTCATATTTCGAGAAGTCCACCTGATCGTCGAGAAGCTGGCAGGCTTCTATAACCATCTCCTCGGGCGCCTTGTCGTTGCCGGCATAGTCGTTGCCGCCGTAGTATGCCATGTTCTTAGACACCTTCACGGGTCCGTAAAGGTCGAACTTCGGTGTAAACTTGCCGTAGGAGTTCTGTTCCATGAAGTCGAGCACGGAACCGGTTGCACCGTTGGTGGAGAATCCCTTCTGGTTGAGCATATTCTCGAAATACTCGTAAGCATTGGTAGTGGTGAAGGGAGTATCGTTGAACTCTACCAGAATTACGAGCACGTTCGGGGAGCCTGTGGAGGGGAACTCGTTGGAAAGGAGGTTTATGCCCTGGGAGTTGAGGGCTTTTGCGGGAGCCTGGCGGCGCGCGTTGCTGACGGCCATTTTCTCGCGGCGCAAGTTACCGGCTTCGATGTCGGTGGTTTCGGCGAGCTGCAGCGATGCCGTCTTGTCTATGCCCTGAAGGAACGAGCGGTCGTCGGCACTGCGCTGGTCCACTGCCTTGGCGCGGCGTCCCGTGGAGACTATGGTCTCGCCGTTAACTGTTGCATAATTAAGGTATCCCTGTTCGTCGAGAACCAGGATATATCCGTCTTCGGAGAGCACGCGGTGTGCGAATTCGTCGCCTACCTTATAAGTAGGAATCACCGAGCCATCGGGTTGTTCGGTAAGAATTATACCTCTTTTGGCCGGTTTGGCGTCGGCTGCCTGGGGCACTGCCAATGCCGCACCCAGAAAGAGGGCACACATCGTGGTGCTGAGCAGTCCGCTTTTGCGAATGATGGTGTTGATTGCCATGTTCGGTCTTGTACTGTTAAATGATGCTATTAATTGGTTTAGATTTTAAGATACCCAAGGAAAGCCGACAGCCTCCGAGAGACTGACTGCTTCGTTTGAACGGTTAAAATTAATAATTTATTGGCAATCCACCAAACATATAGGGGCAAAAAAAGAGTAGCAAAACGCATTTTTAGCATTTTGCCACCCACTTATACTTGTTTCAAATATTTACAACTACAATCGATTGCTATTTGCTATTATCCATTTTTTACCATTCGTAGCTTACGTTCACGCCGAGAGCGTTAAGAGTGACATTGTTGCGGCTGTTGTACCAGTAGTTGGAGGTCAGCAACTGGTAGGTGACACCGAAGTTCAACGCCTGGCTCGTGTTCTTGCTGCTTACCGGGACGCGAAGACCCATCGAGGGTTTGAGGTAGAAGTATTCGTTGTTGGTCAGGAATCCGTCGCCGATGGCCACATAATCCTTGCCTACAAGGAAAGAGCAACCTATGCGCACGTCAATGAAGAATGAGGGGGAAGAGACACCGCCTATGTTGAACCGGAAGTCGGAGAAGAGGGGAATCATCGCCGAGGTCTTGGTGCTGGAATGGTTGGTGTCAAAATCGGAGGAAGGATCCCACTGCCCCCAGCCGTCGTTGGTGTGCGAAAACATCACATCCACACCGGCGCCGACACCCATAAAGAACCAATTGGAGTATTTGAAGCCCTGTGTGGTGGAGAACTCCAGGAAGTCGGCCTTGTTGTTGCCCACTCCCTGCACATAGGATGTTTCGACGAAACCTTTGTAGTTCAACGAGCCGGAAAGGGCGGGCTGAATCAGCTGCGGGATCTGGTTTGCTATCTGGTAATATTGCGCCGGGGCTGGGAGGGCAACGGCAGCAGCGGCGAGCGTCACAAGTGTGAGGAGTCTGTTCATAACGATATTCTTTTTATTTTAAGTAAATGGTCATACAATACTTCGGTTATTTTT
>DKVK01000033.1:12854-18657 GCA_002491165.1 Porphyromonadaceae bacterium UBA7180 | reverse complement strand
TCGTAGTCGCGGATGGGGCGCACGTCGATCTGCGAGCCGGGCAGGAACGCCTCGATGCCGAAGACATCGACGATCATACCGCCCTTGGTGCGGCTCTTGACATAACCCTTGATGACCTCGTCGTTCTGGAGAGCCTCGTTGACGCGGTCCCAGCTGCGGGTCTGGCAGGCTTTCTTGTGCGAGAGACGGAGCTGGCCGTTCTTGTCCTCGAGGGTCTCGATGTAGACTTCCACCTCATCGCCTACCTTCAGGTCGGGATTGTAGCGGAATTCGCTTACGGGGATGATGGCGTCGGATTTCATGCCGATATCCACGCGTACCTCACGCTTGGTAATCGACTTGACAGTGCCGGTTACAACTTCATTTTCCTTGGCCGTCTTAAGAGACTCGTCGTAGGTGNNACGTCGATCTGCGAGCCGGGGAGGAAGGCTTCGATGCCGAATACGTCGACAATCATACCGCCCTTTGTGCGGCTCTTGACATAGCCCTTGATGATTTCGTCGTTTTCGAGGGCCTTGTTGACACGGTCCCAGGAGCGTGTCTGACAGGCTTTGCGGTGGGAGAGTTTCAGCTGGCCGTTCTTGTCTTCGAGTGTCTCGATGAAGACTTCCACCTCGTCGCCTTCCTTGAGGTCGGGGTTGTAACGGAACTCGCTGACGGGGATGATGGCGTCGCTCTTCATGCCGATGTCCACGCGCACTTCGCGTTTCGTGATGGACTTGACCACGCCGGTCACCACTTCGTTGTCTTTAGCTGTCTTAAGAGATTCGTCGTAGGTCTTCACCAGATCTTCGCGGCTCTTCGAACCAGCTTCTGTGCCATTTTCGTAGGCATCCCAGTCGAAATCTTCGATGGGAGATGTGAATTTATTCAATTCGCTCATTAAAAATAGTTAATAATTATGTTAATAAATCTCGTGTCCGCGCACTATTCCCTAAGGCACAATGCTTTGGACGGTGCAAAGTTAGCAATTATTTCTGATATACAAACTTTTTTACCGTTTTTTCTTTGCAATAAGTATTGCCGCCGGGTTAAAACCAGCCTGCCGACGATTGGTGTTACCGGCAGCGAATATCGGGGCCGACTATAAACCGGCCCCGGTTATTTTACTTGCCAAAGGTAGCCGCAGAGATACAGCATCCCGTTACGGCAGTCATATATCAACGGCTGCTTGGCTCCATTTTCGGAAGACATCGAAGTATCCGTCACGGAATAAAAGTCGCCGCCATAGCTCGCTATACGGCCGCTCCCCCAGTCCAATGTGCCGGAGCCGCCCATTTCCTGCATCTCGATGGACGCCAACCGGTATGCATATCTGAGCACTCCGTTATCGTCCTCTATTTCAAGAGAATATGCAATGTACCGGGGTTCGCTCTCCGCAAAGACAAAATCACGGTTTGCGAGAGCATCCGTCACCGGACACGGCTCCAACATGCTGACATACCGCGTAGCAACGTAACCCTGGCGCCGCACTTCCTCGAAATTGTCGTCATAATCTTTGAAACTTACACGAGTCCACTCGTCACCCGGCTCGATGACTTCCGCCACGTCATATCTCGTCAGCGAAGAAACCTTTGCACCTGAGGAATCCGGTGCATTTCTCACATTGAGCTTATCTGCGTTCACATAACAATAGTGCTGACACCATGCCGCAAAAGGCGCTGCTGACAACAGTACTGATAATAAATATTTTACTTTCATGAATCAAATGGATAAAGAGATTCTGGGATAATTTTGGATTTACAGGGATGTCCCGGGACATAAATCCGCGTTCAACCGGAAGGTCAGAGGGCCACTTTTACGGTCAGGGAATTGATTTTCACTATATAGACGCCGTGGCCGGGGATGTGAAGCTGCGAAGTGCCGGCCGGTAGCGTGTCGGAGGAAACGAGCTGTCCCAGGATTGTGTAGACTTTCACCGTCATGGCCCTCGAGCAGGTCACCACGATTGTGTTCTTTGCCGTCTTTATCTCCACCTCGGAGTCGCGGGCCACGGCGCGCGCGTCGCTGCGTTCGGTGCGGAGGATCTCCCAACTGCGTCCGGCGGCAAAGGCGGGGACTGCCGCGCACATCAGCGCGCAGCTCAACAGCAGGGGATACAGGAGACGACGTTTCATTTTCATGCCTTAGAGGTTTTCGCTCGCAAAATTACAATTTATTTTTCATATTAGACGCACGTTTAACGAAAAAGTTACATCACCGCGCGCTATTTTTCCATAAAAAAGCCGCAAACCGGCGCAAGTACCCCTATTTCGCGCATGCGGCTAAAATTTTTCCTCTTTATTTTGCGCGTATTCCAACTTTCTTTATTACCTTTGCACCACAAGATTAAATCTAACATACCAAATGAAAAAAACAGACATCGACTGGGGCAATCTGTCATTCAGCTACATGCCCACCGATTACAATGTGCGTTGCACTTACAAAGACGGCAAATGGGGCGAGATCCAGGTATCCGACTCCGAGTATGTACCCCTCCACATCGCCGCTTCCTGCCTGCACTACGGCCAGGAATCGTTCGAGGGACTGAAAGCCTTCCGCGGCAAGGACGGCAAGATACGCATCTTCCGCATGGAAGAGAACGCCAAGCGCTTCATCCGCAGCGCCGAGGGCATCTCCATGCAGCCAATGCCCGTAGAGCTCTTCTGCGAGATGGTACGCAAGGTGGTAAAACTCAACGAACGCTTCGTACCCCCCTACGGCTCCGGCGCTTCGCTCTACATCCGTCCCCTCGAAATAGGCACAACCGCCCGCGTGGGTGTGAAACCCGCCAGCGAATACATGGTTATCATGCTCGTGACACCGGTAGGACCCTACTTCAAGGACGGTTTCAAGCCGACACGCGTTTGCCTGAGCCGCGAATACGACCGTGTGGCTCCCAAGGGCACAGGCTCCATCAAAGTGGGCGGTAACTACGCCGCGTCGCTCGTAGCCGGCGAAAAGGCCCACGAGCTCGGCTACTCCGTAATGCTCTACCTCGACCCCAAAGAGAAGAAATACCTCGACGAATGCGGCGCCGCCAACTTCTTCGGCATCCGCGAAAACACCTATATTACTCCGGGCAGCCCCTCTATCCTCCCCTCCATCACCAACATGTCGCTCCGCGAGCTGGCCGGCGACCTCGGCCTTAAGGTGGAACAGCGCCACATCGGCCTCGAGGAACTCGGCACCTTCGAGGAAGCCGGCGCGTGCGGCACCGCTGCCGTAATCTCCCCCATCGCTGAAATCGACGACCTCGATACCGGCGACAAGTACACCTTCGGACAGCCCGGCGTGGCCGGTCCCTGGTCCACGAAGCTCTACGACGAACTCCGCGGCATACAGTGCGGCGACCGCGAAGACAAGCACGGCTGGGTAGAAGTACTCGACTAAGAAAAACATTTTTTAAAATTTTTTAGGTTAGGAGGGGCAGCGCCACGCAGGTGCTACCCCTCTTTCTCCAAGGGCTGCAGGGACGCGGAGCGGGCGGCACGTGGCTAATCGCTACTGGCGACGCCAGCTTTTGTAAACGTGTGCGAGCCTTGCCTCGCGGCAGAAGCATCCCGCAGACGCGCTATCTTAACTAAGCCTAATTCCCCTGATTCTCCTAAAAACCGACTCCCATGAACCGAAACGAACAGCTGGCGCGCCGCGTCATAGACTGCTTTTATCCCGCGGGGGAACTCCGCGACCTCCTTTGGACACATTCACGCGCGGTGGCAGACAAGGTCCTGAACTGCCTCAAAAAACGGAATATGGCAGGCATAGACCCCGGCACGGCGGAACTCGCCGCCCTCCTCCACGACATCGGCATAATCCGCACCGACGCACCCTCCATCCACTGCCACGGCACTCTCCCGTACCTGGCCCACGGCATGGCGGGGGCAGCCATGCTCCGTCCCCTGGGCCTCTATCTTTGCGCCGATGTCTGTGAGCGCCATACCGGTTCCGGACTCACCGCAAAGGAAATCCGAGACCAGCACCTGCCGCTCCCGGCCCGCGACCTTACGCCCCGCACCGCCGTGGAACGCCTCGTATGCTACGCCGACAAGTTCTTCTCCAAGACGCCCGGCCGTCTCACAGAAGAGAAACCCCTGGAAAAGGTACGCGCACAGATGGAACGCTTCGGCACCGCAAGCCTCGACCGCTTCGACGCCCTGCACCGCGAGTTCGGATAAAAAAGAAACGAAAATTTCCACTGTAAATTTGGGAGGTATTCACTATTATTACTAACTTTGCAGGTTGAAACACCGGTTGCACATCGCCGCGCGGAACGTCCGCGGCCTCCGGCACACGTCGCAACCACTTGATAATACGCATCTTGAGGCGAACTGTTATATACCTTCTCATCGTCATAGCGGTGGCGGTAGCCTACGCCGGCTACAGTTCCATGGCGCCGCGCCGTGCCTCCGACGGCATCTTCCCCGACTCCATGGAGACACCCGACTCCGCGGCCCTCAACGCCGCGGACACCCTTCCCGTGCCCGAAGAGACCGTAGACGAGACCACCGAAGACATCCACGAGGAGGGGTTCATAACAGGCGACACCCTGAACCGCGACACCATCCTCAAGCGCGAGACCATCTCCGTAATCGACCGCCGCAAGGTGGACATCGAGGACGTCGTGACATTCCACGCCTCCGACTCCCTGGTAATGTTCGGCCAGAACAACGCCTTCCTCTACGGCCAGAGCACCGTGGAATACGCCGACCTCAAGCTCAACGCCGACAACATACACATGGAGATGGACTCCTCGACGGTCTACGCAACGGCGCAGCTCGACTCGGCCGGCAACCCCATAGGCCAGGGCTTCCCCGTATTCTCCGACAAGGGTGGCACCTACGAGTCCAAGAGCATGAAGTACAACTTCAAGACACAGCGCGGATACATACGCGACGTAGTCACCGAGCAGGGGGAAGGGTACCTCGTGGGCGGCGCCACCAAGAAGATGGAAGACGGCACCTTCTATGTGGCCGACGGCCGTTACACCACCTGCGAGGACCACGACCATCCACACTTCTACTTCCAGCTCACCAAGGCCAAGGTAATCCCTAAGAAGAACATCGTCACCGGACCGGCTTACATGGTCCTTGCCGACGTTCCCCTCCCCATAGCGCTGCCCTTCGGCTTCTTCCCCTTCTCCAAGGAATACAGCAGCGGCGTCATCTTCCCCTCGTTCGGCGACGACTACAACCGCGGATTCTACCTGCGCGACGGCGGATACTACTTTGCCCTGAGCGACTACGTGGACCTCGCCCTCCGCGGCGAAATCTACACCAAAGGCTCCTGGGGACTCTCCGCACACTCCACATATACGAAGCGCTACAAGTTCAACGGCTCGTTCGACATCTCATACATCTCCACCGTCTCCGGCGACAAGGGAGACCCCGACTACACCAAGCAGAACAACTTCCGCGTGCTCTGGAACCACACCATGGATTCCAAGGCAAACCCCAACATGTCGTTCTCCGCTTCGGTGAACTTCACCACCTCGGGCTATACCCGCAACGACCTCAACACCTATTACAACAACTCCTTCACGGAGAACACCAAGTCGTCGACCGTCAACTTCACCTACCGCTTCCCCGGCACCAAGTGGAGCCTTTCCACCACCGCCAACATAGCTCAGCGCACGCAAGACTCCACGCTGGCCGTTTCGTTCCCTAACCTTACGGCCACCATGTCGCAGACAGCCCCCTTCAAGCGCAAGAAAGCCGTCGGCGGCGAAAAGTGGTACGAGAAAATCAAGCTCTCCTACTCCGGACAATTCCAGAACTCCCTGACGGCCCGCCAGGACCAGTTCTTCAAGAAAAGCCTCATCAAG
>DKVK01000033.1:0-12693 GCA_002491165.1 Porphyromonadaceae bacterium UBA7180 | reverse complement strand
GAGAAAATCAAGCTCTCCTACTCCGGACAATTCCAGAACTCCCTGACGGCCCGCCAGGACCAGTTCTTCAAGAAAAGCCTCATCAAGGACTGGCGCAACGGCATGAAGCACTCGGTGCCCATTTCAGCCACCTTCCAGCTCTTCAAGTACATAAACATCTCGCCCTCCGTCAGCCTCAACGACCGCATGTACACCTCCAAGATACGGCGCCAATGGGACACGCAGGCCTCGCGAGAAGTGCAGGATACCACCTACGGATTCTACAATATCTTCGACTTCAACGCCTCCATCTCGCTCGACACAAAGATTTACGGTTTCTGGAAACCGCTCAAGTTCCTCGGCGACAAGGTGCAGATGATACGCCACGTGCTCACCCCCACAGTCTCCTTCAGCGCCTCGCCCGACTTCGGAGCCAAGTTCTGGGGAGCTTACGGCACATACCAATACGTGGACGGCCAGGGAGAGACGCAGACACGCCGCTACTCCTACTTCCAGCACGGCATCTTCGGCTCCCCCTCGCAGGGCAAGACCGGTGCCCTCTCCGTGTCGCTGGCCAACAACCTCGAAATGAAGGTGCGCGACGACAAGGACTCCACCGGCGTCCGCAAGATTTCTCTGATAGAGAACTTCACAATCTCGCAGTCATACAACTTCGCGGCCGACTCCATGCGCTGGAGCCCCATACAGACCTCCATCCTGCTGCGTCTCATCAAGAACTTCAACCTCTCGCTCTCCGCCACCTGGGACCCCTACATGTACGGCCTCACCCCCTCCGGCTCCCCGATACAAATCAACAAACTCCGCATTGCCCACGGCAAGTTCCCGAAACTCTCCTCTACGGGCACCTCCTTCTCATATACCTTCAACAACGACACCTTCCGCCGCGGCGGAAAGGCCGGCAATAACACCGCCGACGAGAACGACGACATCTGGGACGACGACACAGGCGACTGGAACGGCGAGGAGAACGACACTCCCGAGAACTTCGCCGAAGTCGCGGCCATGAAACGCAGCAAGAACCGCAAGGAGGACGAGGAAGACTCCTCCGACGCCGACGGATACGCCAAATGGAACTTCCCATGGTCCCTCACGTTCAACTACTCGGTGAACTACGGCTACGGCTCCTTCAACTACGACAAGATGGACTACAACGGCAAGTGGACGCAAAACCTCAGCGTCTCCGGCTCGGTGCGTCCCTCCAAGGGGTGGAACTTCTCGTTCTCCGCCTCCTACAACTTCGACCAGCACAAGATAGCCTACATGAACTGCAGCATCTCGCGCGACCTGCACTGCTTCACCATGACGGCTTCCTTCGTTCCCGTAGGCCCTTACAAGAGCTACAACTTCCACATAGCCGTGAAATCCTCGCTCCTGAAAGACCTCAAGTACGACAAGCGCTCCTCCCGCAGCAACGGCATCCGCTGGTATTAAGTTTTCTGCTAAAAATGCTTAAAGCTATTGACTTTCGATGCTTTTTCACTATCTTTGCATCCGGAAAAGAAATTACTGACGAATAAATCTTACAGATGAAATTTAAAAACACCCTCTACACGCTGATGACAGCAACACTCCTTGCCCCCGTCGGTCTCCCCGCCGCGGCGCAAAGCACCTTCGACGAACAGTTCGTCTCATACCCCACATATAGCGGCGACGACCTCGAGCTCACCGTCAACGGCTCCGGCACACACTTCCGCCTCTGGAGCCCCAAAGCTACCGCCACCCGCGTGAACCTCTACGAAAACGGCCGCACCGGCAAGCCCTATCAGGTGCTGAACATGACCTCCGACCCCGAGACCGGCACCTGGACGGCTTCCGTCCCCGGACAGCAACTCTACGGCAAATTCTACACCTTCCAGATACAGCAAGGCGGTCGCTGGCTCGACGAGACTCCGGGCGTATGGGCCAAGGCAGTGGGCGTAAACGGCGCACGAGCCGCCATCATCGACTTCGCCAAGACCAATCCAGCAGGCTGGGACGCCGACCGCGGACCCAAGGTCGACAACTTCTCGGACGTCATAATCTACGAGATGCACCACCGCGACATGTCGGAGCACCCCTCGTCGGGCATCGCCAACAAGGGTAAGTTCCTCGCACTCACCGAACACGGCACCCTCTCGCCCGAAGGGCTCGCCACCGGCATCGACCACCTCAAGGAACTCGGAATCACCCACGTGCACATCCTCCCCTCCTACGACTACAACAGTGTGGACGAAAGCAACCTCCCCGCCAACCAGTATAACTGGGGCTACGACCCGCTGAACTACAACGCCCCCGAGGGCAGCTACAGCACCAACCCCTCAGACCCGACGGCACGCATCCGCGAGATGAAAGAGATGGTCAAGGCCCTCCACGACGCCGGCATCGGTGTTATCATGGACGTTGTCTATAACCATACGGCCGACAACGACGTCAGCAACTTCGAGCTAACCGCCCCCGGATACTACCACCGCCACTGGGATGACGGCCGCTACAGCGACGCCTCCGGCTGCGGCAACGAAACGGCTTCCGAGCGTCAGCAGATGGCCGACTACATCGTGAACAGCGTGAAATACTGGGCCGACGAATACCACATTGACGGCTTCCGCTTCGACCTCATGGCCATCCACGACACCGAGACCATGAACCGCGTGGCAGCAGAACTCAAGAAAATCAATCCCTCCATCTTCGTTTACGGCGAAGGCTGGACCGCCGGTGACTCACCCCTTGTCAAGGAACGCCGCGCACTTAAGGAGAACGTTTCCAAGATGAAGGACATCGCCGTTTTCTCCGACGACATACGCGACGCCATCAAGGGTCACTACACCGACGCCGCCGACCGCGGTTTCGCCACCGGAAAGCCCGGACTCGAAGAGACCGTCAAGATAGGCATCGTGGCCGCCACGAAGCACCCACAGGTCAACTATAAGCTCGGCAACAACTCCAAATTCCCCTACGCCGAGTCGCCCGAAATGATAGTCAACTACATCTCCTGCCACGACGACCTCTGCCTTACCGACAAGTTGCGCAAATCCATGGCCGGAGAGCCTGAAGAGAATATGCTCAGCGCCGCCAAACTCGGCCAGACCATCGTCTTCACCTCGCAGGGCACTCCCTTCATGTTCGCCGGCGAAGAAATTTTCCGAGACAAGAAAGGGGTCCACAACTCCTACAAGAGCCCCGACTCCATCAACGCCATCGACTGGAGCAACAAGGCCAGATATAAAGACCTCTTCGACTACTATGCCGGCCTCACACGCCTGCGCAAGGCACACCCCGCTTTCCGCATGACCACGGCCAAGGACATCGCCAAGCACCTGAAATTCGACAAGATTGACTCCAAGAAGCAGCCCAACCTCATCTCCTACTCGCTGCTCGACCACGCCAACGGCGACGCCTGGAAAGAGATAAAGGTAGTCTTCAACGGCGCCTCGAAAGCACAGACCGTCAACATCCCGAAAGGCAACTGGCTGATAGTGGCGCAGGACGGCCGCATAGACCCCGAAGGCAAGCTCGGCACCACCGCCGGCGGCCGCATGGAGATACCGCCCTACTCCGCCCTCATCCTCGCCCAAGAGTAATATATAGAACGGAGGCAGGAATGCCTCCGTCCGCAGCCCCGTCGGCGGATAACTTCCGCCGCTCCTGACTGCCGGCCTATAAGTTTTATAAGATTTATAAGTCTTATGAAATTTATAGAGTCGGTTTTTTTGTTTCAATAGCCATTCGGCTCCTCCCGACATCCGGCGCACACATAGCTGCTCCTCTATTTTTCGCCCTTTGCAAGAACTTATACGCCGCGGAAGCGTTAAAATTTGTGTATTAAGGTTATTTTCACTACATTTGCACCATGCAAACGCAAACGCGCCGTAAACCGGCATTGCCCCGCTACTCCGTATTGGCCTTGACAGTGATTATCATTGCGTGGCTGACGCTCACTCCCAAGCCGCTCGGGGAGGTGGAGATCCATCTTTTCGCCGGCGAGGACAAGGTGGTACACGCCATCCTCTTCTTCCTCCTCACGGCCTCGGCAATGTGGGAACGGCGCCCCCGGGGCTTCCGCTCCATCCTCTCACCCTGGATACCGCTCCTCTGCGCCCTCTTCGGCGCACTGATAGAGGTTACGCAGCACTATCTGATACCAGGCCGCTCCGGCGACCTGAACGACTGGATGGCCGACTGCACCGGAATCCTCGCCGCCCTCACCGCCGCCCTCTTTATGGAACCGAGGCATTCCTGCCTCCGACCGAAGCCGCGACGGCGGATAACTCCTCCCGCCTCATAGCTATATTAGCTCAACCAGACCCAAACAAACCATTCCACACCCAGATGCCTGATAACGACGACAACATACAAGCCCCGGAAGCCCAACAGAAGCCGCGGAAACAGAAATTCCACCTCATCCGCCCGGCATGGCTACGCATCCCGCTGAAGGTCATCCTTTGGCTGGCGCTCATCGTCGTCCTCATCCCGGTGCTCATCTACTTCCCTCCGGTCCAGGACCTCCTCACGGACGTGGCCTGCGACGTGCTCCACGACAAGACCGGTATGCGCGCCTCGGTAGGGAAGTTCCGGCTCCGCTTCCCCCTCGACGTGCAGCTCGACGACGTCCTCCTCATAGAAGCCTCCGGCGACACCATGGCAGCGGCCGGAACAGCCATCGCCGACGTCAAGGTACGTCCCCTCTTCGACATGGACGTCCGCCTGAACTCCCTCAAACTCCTGCGCGGCAAATACCGCATGGTCTCGGCCGACTCATCCATGGTAATGAAGCTCCGGGCCGGGCTTTTGGACGTGGACGGACGCTCCTCCTTCGACCTTAAGCGCATGGACCTCAACCTCAACCAGGCGCTTTTGAAGGACGCAGACGTGCGTATGTACATGAACGTCTGGAAAAAGAAAGCCAACCCGGACACCACACGCACCAAGTTCTGCATCCGCGCCGGCGACCTGCAGCTCCGCAACGTCTCGTTCGCCATGTCGATGCTCCCGACCATCGACACCCTGAGCTTCAACACCGCTTCCCTCGAGCTGAAAGACGGACTCATAGACCTGACCAACAGCCACATAAAAGCCGGATTCCTCGGCGCCGAGGAGGGTTCCTTCACCTACATCACGCCAACGGCCAAGTACATCAAGGAACACCCGGCACCAGTGGACACTGTCTCGCCCCCATCGCCGCCTATGGTCATCGAGGCCGACAGCATCTCGCTCGACAAGTTCGATGTCATCTACGGCATCCGCGGCGCCCGTCCGCAACCGGGCTTCGACGCCTCGTGGGTAAGCCTTACGGGTCTCAGTGTCTCGCTCCGCGACTTCTACAATTCCGGAAGCACCATCAACGCCCCGATAACGCGCCTCATGGCACGCGAACGCTGTGGCCTGCAGTTACTTAGCGGCAGCGGCACCTTCTCGCTCGACTCCATAGGCATCTCCCTGCGCGACCTCGCCGTCTCCACCCCCCACACCCGGCTCCGCACAACGGCCTCCATCCCCTTCGCGCTCATGGAAATGAAACCCGATGCACCGATGAACGTCCGGGCCGAAGGCACCGTCGGGCTGCGCGACCTCACGCTGTTCATGCCGTCGCTCTCCACCTACACCAATATGCTCCGCCCCGCCACAACGCTCGCCCTCTCCCTCGACGCGGCGGGGACACTTTCTGCAATCAAACTCCGCAACCTCAACGCCTCGCTACCGGGTATACTCACTCTACGCGCCTCAGGAAACGTCAATAACCCCTTGAAACCAAACATAATGCGCGGCAACGTGGACTTCCGCGCTTCGCTCACCTCCCCGGCCTTCGCACAGCGCCTCGCCAACCTCAAGGACATCAACATACCGCGCTTCGACATCACGGGACGCGCCTCGATAGAAGGACAGACGTACGCCGCCGACTTCAACATGCGCACGTCGGCGGGCAACCTCGCAGCCAGCGGACGCGTTAACCTCTCGGCAGAACGCTATACAGCCGACGTAACGGCCTCCGGGCTCAACGTGGGGCACATAATGCCCTCGCTCGGCGTGGGGGTAGTGACAGCCCGCGTACAGGCAGAGGGAGCCGGTTTCAACCCCGAACGCAAGGGAGCGGCGACGGACATACACCTCGACGTGACCCGCGCCGACTACGGCGGACACTCCTACAGCGGCATCCGCGGCCTCGTCTCGCTACATGACGGCCTCTACGACGTGGACCTCGCCTCCTCCGACCCCGACGCGGCACTCACCGTGAAAGGCACCGGCAACATCGCCCCCGACCTTTACACCGTAGACCTGACGACCGACATCTCCAACCTCGACCTCCGCGCCCTCAACCTCTCCAAGGAAACCTGCAAGGGACACGGCTACATCTACGTGAAAGGAACCGCCTCCCCGGCCCGCTGGCTCTACGACATGACCCTGAGCGTCGATAACTTCGAGTGGGAACTCGGCGAGGACCAAGTCATCTCCATCCCCGACGGAGTGGCGGCCGAACTCGTGGCCGACGCAGCCTCCACCTACGCGCACCTCGACACACAGGGAGTGTCGCTCGACTTCAACGGCGACGCCGGGCTACAGTCGCTCATGAGCCGCGCCTCGCGCCTCTCCTCCATCCTCGCCGCACAGCTAAAGGAGAAGAACCTCGACATCGACGCCATTGGCAAGGAACTCCCCGAGTTCTCCCTTAACCTGCGGGCCGACGGCCGGGGATTCATATCCGACTTCCTGAGCCCGATGGGATACACCATAGGCGACATCTCGGCCGACATCGAGAACCGCGACTCCCTCCTTACCGGCAACGTAAGCCTCCTCTCGCTCAACACCGGCTCGCTCCTGCTCGACACACTGGCACTCGACCTCAAGCAACGCGGCTCGCTGCTTGACTACAAGCTGCACCTGGGCAACACGCCGCAGAACCTCCCCGAGTTCGCCGACGTGCAGATGAACGGATACCTCGGCGGCAACCGCGCCTCGGCTTTCCTGACGCAACGCAACGACAAGGGACAGACCGGCTACCGCGTTGGTTTCACCGCCGCACTGATGGACTCCACCGTCACCGTCCACTTCACCCCGCTGAAGGCCACCATCGCCTACATGCCCTGGACTTTCAACCTCGAGAACCACGTGGACTATAACCTCTACGACCGCACGGTGGACGCCAACCTCCGCGCCATGAGTGCCCAAAGCTCCATACTGCTCGAAACGCACCCCGACGCCGGCGGCCTAAACTCCCTGCACCTGAATCTCAACAACATTCAGATTCAGGACTTCCTCGCCATGTCCGTCACCGCGCCCCCGGTACAGGCTACCCTCAACTCCGACCTCAACCTTACTTATAAGGGGACGGCGCTCGAGGGTGGAGGAACGCTGAACGTCACCGACCTCGTCTACGACGACACGCGCGTCGGGGACTTTGACTTCGACTTCAACGCCAACCTCGACTTCAAGGGTGACACCGAGGCGGAACTCGCCCTCAAAATAGACGACAAAAAGGTAATGGCCCTCCACGGACTCATCAGCAACGACACCGAGAAAGCCCTCGACCCCAACGACTTCACACTCTCGCTCACGCACTTCCCCCTCTCGGTGGCCAATGCCTTCCTCGGCAAGGACGTGGCGAAGCTTTCCGGTTATCTGGACGGCGACATGACCATGGACGGGAAATTCTCGGAACCCAAACTCAACGGACACCTGCAGTTCGCCGACGCAGCCGTAACCATAGCCATGATGAAGTCGGCCCTCCATATCGGCAGCGAACCTGTCACCGTCCGCGACAACCTGGTCACTTTCAACAACTTCGCCGTCACGGGGCAGAACGCCAACCCACTGACGCTCAACGGCACGGTAGACGCCACCAAGTTCTCCGACATACTGCTCGACCTCGCCCTTACGGGCCAGAACGTGCAGCTGATGAAGACCGACTCGCGGACACGCGCCGACCTCACCGGCAAACTATTCGTCAACGCCGACGCCACGGTGAAGGGCTCACTCTCGGTGCTGGACATCAACGGCAACCTCTCCGTACTCGGAACCTCGGATGTCGCATACACCGTCTCCTCGGCGGCAGCCGCAGTATCGCAGGCACAGCAGTCGGACGTAGTGAAATTCGTAAACTTCAACGACACTACGCAGGTGGCGCAGGCAGACAGCGTGGCACGAGGGATGGCAATGCGCATACGCGCCGGGCTGACCGTCTCCCCCGGAACCCGCGTCACCGTCAACCTCCCTGCGGCGCTCACAGGGGGCTCGGGAGGAAACAACCGTGTGTTCCTGCAACCCTCCGGAACCCTCAACTTCTATCAGAACTTCATGGGAGACATGACCCTCAACGGCCAGCTGATGCTCGGCGAAGGATTCGCCCGCTACTCACTCCCGGTGGTCGGCGAGAAGAACTTCACCTTCAGGCAGGGGAGCTTCGTGCAGTGGAACGGCGACATTCTGAACCCGACGCTCTCGGTGGCGGCTTACGACGACATGAAGGTAAACGTCTCGGACGGCGGCAACTCGCGCCTCGTCAACTTCCTCGTGACGGTGGACATCACCAACAACCTCAAGGCCCCGAAAGTGCTGTTCGACCTCGACGCAGAGGGGGACATGACCATAGAGAACGAACTCCAGTCCATGACCCCCGAACAGCGCTCCACGCAGGCCATGAACCTCCTGCTGTACGGCCAATACACGGGACCCAACACGCGCACGCAGCAGGGCAACTTCGCCGAGAACGCCCTCTACTCCTTCCTCACCTCCACGCTCAACTCCTGGGCGGCAAACAACATCCGCGGTGTGGACCTCAGCTTCGGCGTAAACCAGTACGAGCAAACCGTCGGCGGACAGGACTCGCAGACCACCAGCTACTCATACCAAGTTTCCAAGTCGCTCTTCGACAACCGCTTCAAGATAGTGGTGGGAGGCAACTACACCACCGATGCCTCCGCCGACGAGAACTTCGCCGAGAACCTCATCAGCGACGTCTCCTTCGAGTATATGCTCAAGCAGACCAACTCGATGTCGATGCTCGTCAAGCTCTTCCGCCACAGCGACTTCGACAACATCCTGGAGGGGGAGGTCAGCGAAACCGGCGTCGGCTTCGTGATGAAACGGCGCATGGAGAACCTCAGCCGCTTCTTCCGCGTACGCTGGGGCAAACGCAAACCCAGGAAGGAAGAGGCCAAGACAGATTCCGTCACCACCCCCGCCGTCGAGCACAGCGACGACACCATAGCACCGCAACCCTACGAGTTTTAAGTTAAGGACATGACACACAAGCGTTTACTGAAAACAATGACCCTACTGCCGGCAGCGCTCCTGGCTCTGCTCATCCTCGCCGCGTGCTCCACCACCCGGCGGCTGCAGGACGGCTCGGTGCTTTACACCGGTGTCAGCAAGTTCGACGTCAAGGCGCCGCAGGGCGAGAAACTCCCCTCCGAAATGCTCTCCAACCTCAAGGGTATAATCGACGTCAAGCCCAATAACCCCATGCCTTTCATGTCCCCCTACGTACGCACCCCGTTCCCCGTCGGACTGTGGGTCTACAACAATTGGAACGATTCGGCCAAGGGGCTGAAAGGATGGCTATACCGCAAGCTCGTCTCCGAGCCGGTGCTCGTCAGCGACGTAAAGCCGCAGATTCGCGTACAGATGCTCGAAAGCGTATTGGAAAAGAACGGCTACTTCGGCTCAAAAGCCTCATACGAAGTGGCTTACGACAAACGCAACAAGAAGAAGGCGCGCATAAACTATACCGTGGACGTGGGTAAGCCCTACCTCATAGACTCACTCATCTATCTCCCCGACAGCACCCGCATAGAGCACTTCATAGACTCCATGGCCATGCGCGACCCATATCTCGTGAAAGGAGAACGCTTCTGCGTCGACTCGCTGGAACGTGTGCGCGTCACCATAGCAAACCGTATGCGCAACCGCGGCTACTACTACTTCCGCCCCGAATACATAGAGTTCCTGGCCGACTCGCTCATCACCCCCGGAGCGGTGGCACTGAAGCTCACCATCGCGAAGAACACCCCGGAAATTGCCATGAAGAAATTCACCGTGGGCAATGTCACAACCTATGTCATGCGCCGCAGCAAACGCAATCCCGGAACCCCCGACACGCTCGAAACCGACCGCGGCCGCATAATAGTGATGCGCCCCTCGCGCCTCAGGCCAAACATGCTCCCCTCCTGCATTACCTTCCGCAAAGGGCGCGTCTTCAATGTCCGACAGATGGACAACACGCAGACACGCCTCGCACGTCTGGGAATCTTCGGAAGCATCAACATACAGCCCGTGCCCGTGGACACAGGCAAGAACCCTACGCTCGACGTCAACATCTTCACACAGTTCAACCGCCCCATAGAGGCATCGCTGGAGGTAAACGTGGCCTCGAAGTCCAACTCTTACCTCGGGCCGGGACTCGTGCTCGGACTCACGCACCACAATCTCTTCGGGGGAGCCGAGAAGCTCAACGTGCAGTTCAACGCCTCCTACGAATGGCAGACGGGACGCGGACGCTCCTCCATCTTCAACTCCTACGAGTTCGGCCTCAACACCTCGCTGGCTTTCCCCCGGCTGCTCGCCCCCGGATTCATACGCCGCTCCAAACGCGACATAAACTGGACTACCGTCAATCTGGGCGCCAACATCCTCAACCGTCCCAAATATTTCAAGATGGCAGAGTTCAACACCGGTATAGAGTACCAGTGGCGCACCTCGCGTAACGTAACACAGACCTTCACCCCGTTCCGCCTCGGCTACTCCAAACTCATTTCCACGACCCACGACTTCGACTCCATTATGGCGCAGAACCCCGCCATCGCCCTGTCGTTCCAGAACCAGTTCATCCCCGAGATGTCATACACCTATACGTACGACCGCTTCTTCGAGCGCGACCGCATCAACGGCATCAACTTCAACCTGCAGCTCACCGAGGCCGGCAATATCTTCGACGGCATCTGGCGCCTCACCGGTGTCAAGGGGACAAAGAAACTCTTCGGGACGCCTTTCTCGCAGTTCGCCAAGGCGCAGGCACAGCTCGTATACTCGCGGCGCCTGGTGCGCGGCTCGGAACAGTGGCTCGTTTCGCGGGTCCTCATCGGCGGCGCGTGGGCTTACGGAAACTCCCGGGAAGTCCCCTATAAGGAACAGTTCTATGTGGGGGGCGCCAACTCCATACGCGCCTTCACGGTGCGCTCCATCGGTCCCGGCTCCTACCGCGCCCCGGCTTCGCAAGTCAACGGATACTTCGACCAGACAGGTACATTCAAGCTCGAGGCAAACGTGGAATACCGCTTCCCGATAGTGAGCATACTGCACGGCGCGGTGTTCCTCGATGCCGGCAACGTCTGGCTCCTGAAGAAAGACGACCTGCGTCCGGGCGGACTGTTGCAAGGCAAGACTTTCCTGCGCGACATAGCGCTCGGCACCGGCGTCGGGCTGCGCGTGGACATGGGGATGATAGTAATCCGCGGCGACCTCGGCTACGGCCTGCACACCCCTTACTCGAACGGCACGCCCCACTACTTCAACGTAGCTTTCCGCGACGCCTTCGCCTTCCACCTAGCCATCGGCTACCCCTTCTGAATATGGAACGGAGGCATTCCTGCCTCCGCCCTAAACCGTACCGCCGGTTAATAAACCGTGAGTTTGCCGCTCACGCGGCTTCAAACGGAGGCAGGAATGCCTCCGCTCCATAAGCTTACCCAAGCAGCCCGGAAATCCGTGCGATATACTTCCCGATGATGTCAAACTCAAGGTTGACACGCGTCCCCGCCGTTATCTCCTTGAAGTTAGTGTGCTCGTGGGTATACGGGATTATAGCCACACGGAAAGAGTCAGCCTCCGAGTCGCAGACCGTCAGCGAAACACCGTTGACCGTCACCGAACCCTTCTCAACCGTAACGTAACCCTTCTTGGCCAGCTCGCGGTCGAAGTCATATTTAAAGGAGTAATACCAGCTGCCGTCAGCCTCCTCGACGCCGGTACAGAGCGCGGTGGTGTCCACGTGTCCCTGCACTATATGGCCGTCCAGGCGCCCTTCCACCTTCATGGAGCGTTCGAGGTTAACGAGGTCGCCGGGCTTCAAAAGTCCGAGGTTGGAGCGTTCCAGCGTCTCGCGGACAGCCGTCACGGTATAAGAGCCGTCGCCGTGCAGCTCCACCACAGTGAGGCACACGCCGTTGTGGGCCACGGACTGGTCTATGCGCAACTCGTCGCAGAAAGAACATTTCACGCGCAGGTCGAGGTTACCGTCGCGCCGTGTGCAGCCCACCACGGTGGCTGCCTCTTCAACAATTCCTGAGAACATAGATTCAAAAGTTTAATTACACCGCAAAGTTACCAAAAATCCCCCGAACCGCCAAACCCCGGATATGGAGCGTAGGCACAAGCATGGAGCGCAAGGCCTCCCGGCCTGCATAAAACACCGCCACACACGTAACGATTACGCCTAACGGCGTTATTATCATCGCAAGCCGGGAGGCACGAACATGGAGCGCAGGCCTCCCTGCTTGCGGCAAACGCGGATACACCGCGTAATGATACCCGTGCCTTGCTCTTCGCAGGCCGGGAGGCCTGCGCTCCATATCAGGACGCTCCATATTCAATTGTCCCAAATGTCGGATGTTAAATATTTTAACGAAGTGTGCCTACCGTGCCTACCCATTTTTGCCCTATAATTTCCTATGATACATATATACCCTCCCTTACCCCCCTTATACCCCCCTTATGGGTATATATTTA
>DKVK01000035.1:20263-32331 GCA_002491165.1 Porphyromonadaceae bacterium UBA7180 | reverse complement strand
TATGGAGGGTGTGGGTGCGTAGGGTGACCCCCTAAGGAGATAAAAAAATACGCACCCTGCCATGGCAAGGTGCGTATTTTGCCTTCCGGGGTGCGTAGATCAGAAGGTTATTACCAGTGGCCGGAGGCACCGCCGCCGCCGGTTGAGCCGCCGCCGAAACCACCGCCGAATCCGCCGGAGCTATTGCCGCCGCGGCCGCCGAGAAGTGCTGCCGCGCCGAGGGCTGCCGCTGCGCCGGCACCGTCGCTTTCGCGCGCTATTTCGTAGCGTTGGCGGTCGTCATTGCCGCAGTATTCGCAGTGGAAGGTCTTTTCCCCTACCCCGGCATGGCGCGTGGTGGGTGCCTGAAGCACACGGTCGTCCACCACGTGGCGCGCAACGGTGCCGCAACGCGGGCAGCGCGAGTATTTGGTCTGCTGCATCGGGAAAGAGTAAACTTCGATGTTGTTGCATTTGGGGCATCGCCACACATCGTAGTCCACCGTGCCGAGTTTCTCTTCGAGGTCTTGCGCGGGGGTGAGGTAGTCGTTGTCGCGGTCTTCGGGGAGCTTCTTCATCCTGGCGTTGCAGCGCGGGCAACGGCGCCGTTTGTTGCGCGCACGATATGCCAGGACACTGACTATGATGGCGGCGGGGAGCGCCAGTCCGGCGGAGAAGAGAGCCCCGAGCCAGAAGATAAGCAGCGACGAGCGCCAACTGAGGGCGCGGTGGTAACGGTCCTTGCGGCGGTTGCGGATTATCATCGCCACCATAATTATATATGTCGCAATCCCCACGAAGCCGCAGAGCCCGATGATGGTATTCTTCAGTTCCTCGGAGTCGCGCTGCTGTTGCAGTTCCTCCTGCCGCTGCGCCCGGGCGAGGAACTCGGCGCGTGCCTGCGGGTCGGCAGCGAGCGTTACGAGTTGCCCCACGGCTCCGGTCACGGCTCCGTCAAGGTCGTCCTGCTTCATTTTCGGCACTATTATGTCGTTGATTATCCTGTGGGCGGCGATGTCGGGGACTACCCCTTCCATGCCGTAACCCACACGGATAACGGGCACATGCTGATCCATGACCATAAGCAGGAGCACGCCGTTGTCCACGCCTTTCTGCCCGATTCCCCACTCCTCGAAGAGGTCGGTGGCGAAGGTGTCGGGGTCTTCGTCGCCTATCGAGGGGAGGATTGCCACCGCCAACTGCGATGTAGAGGAGTTGCGTAGTGCGGCGATTTCGCTGTTGATTTGCGCCTCGGCGGCAGGTGACAGTGTCCCGGTAAGGTCGAGCACGTAGTCGCGGCGGTCGGCGAGTTGCGGGTTCTGGAGGTCGCCGGCACGGTATTCCCCGGCGCGGGCCGTCAGCGGGAGCATCAGCGCAATCAGAAGGAGCAGGCGCAGACAGGCCATAGTGGTTTTATTCATAAGTAAGTGTTCAAATTAAACCGATAGTAAGTGATATGTGTCTAACTTGACCACTTACTTATCGTTTCTAAAACTTGTCTCAATTTTAAACTTCGCGGACTTCCTGAAGGTTCACGTACCAAAGGAAGCCGCGCACCTGGGTGAATGCGGCGGTCTCGCGCATAAGCTTCACGTAGCGGCGCACCTGCCACAGATGACCGCGCTCGCGCGACATGCCGAATTTGTAGTCTATCACGGTGGCACGGCCTTCGCTGTCTATTATCACGCGGTCGGGGCGTCGGTCGTAGTCCCCCTCCTGGAGCAGCGAACGCTCGTTGAGCACACGCAGCCCGGGGGAGAACCAGCCGTATTCCTTCCCCGTGGTTTCGATGGCGGGACGGAGCACGGAGAGGAAATGTTCCCCTTCACGGGGCGTTATGCGCCCTTTCGCCACCATTGCGCGCACGGCACCGTCAAGGTCTTCGGGGACATTTACGCGGCTCATGATGTCGTGCATCTTGTTGCCTTCCCATTGCGGGTCGGGATTTTCCGAGTCCACGCAGTCGAACTCCACGTCGCGGTATTGGATGAACTTTCCGGGGTCGTGTTCGAAGTATCCATCCTCGGCGACGGTGGCAGCGACGGCTCCGCCGGGATTCCCGGCCTCAATCTCCCCTTTGGCGAGGGGACGCCCTACCGTGGCTTTCTGCAAGTATAATCCAGCCTCCTTGCCTTGGTTTTCCGGCACTTCTCCGGCCTCTTCGATGATGGAAACCTTCCCGGCGCCCAACTGGTATTCCAAACCGTCGCCCTGTGCCGAACCCTCCTTCATCCTGGTGAAAATATCGAGCAGCGTCCGCTGGAACGACGGCTCTTCCTTAGATTTCTTTCCATTTTCATCCTCTTCTTTCTGCCAGGCATAGATGTAGAGTTCCTCCACGGGGCGCGTGAAGGCCACGTACCACGTGTTTATGAGGTCCATCATGTAGAGGCGGCGGTATTCGGCATACACATCCTTGTGTGGCGTCTGCTCCATTTTCTCGCCCGATTCCACGGGAAGCACTTCGGGGAGCAACGTGCGGTCGGGCAGTCCCAGGACTGCGGCCGAGGGTTTCACCCACAGCCATTCCGTCTTGTGGCGGTCAGGTTTGAACTCAGCTTTCAGTTCCGGGATTATCACGCAACGGTATTGGAGCCCCTTGGCTTTGTGGATGGTAAGTATCTTCACGGCCTCTATGTTTTCGGGGGAGTTGATACCTTTCGACACCCCTTTCTGCTCCCACCATTGCAGGAATGAACGAATGTCGGCGCTGTGCCGCTCGCAATAGTCTATCACAAGGTCCTGGAAGGCGGCTATGTATGGCGCGTCGGAGCGTTGCTCCGCTCGGGTGAGCAGCGAACCGATGAGCTTCTCCACGAGCGCGGGGAGCTCTATGTTGCGCGCGTCGCTCGTTATGAAGTCGAGCGGGTTGGGGTCCGGCTCTGCGGCAGAGTAGGCGGCCATCATCTCTTCAGGTTTTATCTCCGGATGCGAGTGCACGAATTTGGCGTAGCTGCACAGGAAGAGTGCCTCGGATAGGGTGCGGCGGTGCTTCCCGCCGGAGTCTTTCTCATCGCTGTTTTCCTGCCGGGCACGCGTTATGTCCCCCTCGCCGACGAGGCTCAGCGCCGACAGCAGTATCCTCACCGAAGGGGCCGACCCTACTGTCAGCGACTCCTCGCTGATGAAGGGTATCATCTTGTCGGGATGCTCGTTGTTCCACTGTATTATGGCGCCGATTACGTTCGTGCCGTTCTGCTTGGTGCGCACGAGCACGGCGATGTCGCTGTAGCGGTAACCGCGTTCGCGGAGTTCCGCTATTTTCGAGGCGATGTCTATAAGGTGAGGCGCCGGTTCGGGCTGATTTCCGCCAAAGCCGGAGGCCGACCCTTTCCCATAGGTGAGCAATTGCACATATCCCTTGGGCTCCTCCTTGCCGGGGCGCTGCGTCACCCCAGCGTAGAGTCCCGCGAAGAAAGGCTTGGCCGGCAGCGGAGCACCGGTGCCGGCCACAAACCCGGCAAAGGCTTCGTCCATCTCTTCTGCAACGAGGCGGAAGAGAGTGTTGTTGAACTCCACTATGTTGCGGAACGAACGGTAGTTGGTGTTGTCCTGCACCTTGTCGCCCTTTATCGAGGCGCAGTAGCTGAACTCGCCCGGCACCTGCGTCATTATCAGCGACGGGTCGGCGCCGCGGAAACGGTAGATGCTCTGCTTGCCGTCTCCGATTATGAGATTGCTGTGGCCCTCCGACAACGCGTTGCTGACCAGCGGTCTGAGCACTTTCCACTGCATGGCCGACGTATCCTGGAACTCGTCTATCAGGAAGTGGTTGAGCTGGTTGCCGATGCGCTCGAAGATGAAGGGTGAATCCTGATCCCCTATCACCTTGTCGAGGATGGTGCTGGTCTCGGACATGTCTATGATATTGTCGCGGGCCAGCTGTTCGGCGGAGAGCTCGGCGGCGGCCGACATCATCGGTAACATCCTGAAATTCTTGGAGTAAAGTTCCCAGGTACGCAACTTTTCGGAGTGAAGCTCTTCATACCAGTCCCTATAGTTTTCCACCATCGCTATCACATTGTCGGCGAAGGCGCGGTCCACGGGGGAAAGACCTTTTTTTATCTTATCTGCCTTGAACGCGAGTTTGTCGTCCGGGGCGCCCTTAGTTGTCCAAGGTTTCGATACGCCTTCCACCGGATAGGAAAGCGTTTTCTTCACCCGGCCGGCGAGGTCTTTGTTCAGGTGTTTCTTTTCGTCATAGTTGCCGATTACCGCAGCCACCTTCCTGGCGTAATCTTGCATCAAGTTGTAATGCTTACGCAGTTTAGTCTTTACAATATCGTCTATCTGGTCATAAAGGGCGGTTATGTCCACTTTTCCGTCGGCATCGCGGTGAGCGTCAAGATATTTTTTCAGCGCTTCGCGGTGCTTCTTGTAGTCTTCCGAACTCATCTTCTCAACGGCACGGAGCAGTTGGCCGTAAGTGGTGCCACCGCTTGTCTTTTTTGCGAAAATGTTCCACCTCTTGCCGGCTTCGGCGTCGCGCTCCATGGTATTCTGTAGCCAATTCCGCACCTGCCGGTCGGGGTTGTCCGAGTTCATGTCGGTGAGCGCCGCGTCGACGGCCGACCGCGCCACGAAGTCGCTGTCCAGCTCTATCCCGTAGCTGTCGCTGCGCTCTATCTCATAGGCGAAAGTGCGCAGTATGGTCTGGAAGAAACTGTCGATGGTGGAGACGTTGAAGTCGCTGTAAGCGTTGAGCAGCACAGAAAGGGAAGTCTTGGCCGCCCCGCGCACTTCCTCCTCGCCGGCGCCGGTGAGTTCCGTGAGGTAGTCAAGGTAATCGGGGCGTCTTTTCGTGTAATCGGAATAAGCCAGCTTCGAGAGCGCCGAGACTATGCGTTCCTTCATCTCGGCAGTGGCCTTGTTGGTGAAGGTGATGGCCAGGATGTGGCGCAGGTTGTCGGTTATCTGACGTCGCCGGCACAGACGCCCTTCATCGTTGACAAGCAGATATTCAATATATTGGCGCGTCAGCGTGTAGGTTTTTCCCGAACCGGCCGACGCTTTGTGGAGATGTAAGACACTTGGCATAAGTGTTAGCAAAGTTTTGTTCTGAATCCGAGTTTTTCGAGACGTTCCCCGGTTTTGTCGCGGACATCGCCTTGCAGTAAAATCTCGTCGTCGCGCACCGAGCCGCCGCACCCGAGCATGCGTTTCAGTTCGGAGGCTATCTCCTTTACGCGCTGCGGGGTGCAGAGAAACCCTTCGATTACCGTGGCCTCCTTGCCCCGGCGCGCACGGCGGTCAATGTAGATGCGCAACGGCGCCTTCTGCACCTTCTCCGGCTCCGGTGCCTGTGCCGCCGGTCCCTCATCGCCTGCCGGCAACGAACCCGACGCGTTCAACGCTGCCAAAGCAGCCTTCCAGTCCTGTCCCATTTCCAATTCTTTTCCTAAAATGACACTTCAAAGTTAAGCATTTTCCGAGACATACGCAAGTTTCGGCCGAAAAATGACACGCCGAAACATCGATAATATCTTTTAACATAGAGGTGCAAAGTTCAGGCATACGCCGCATCGTAACTTTGCAACGCAAACACAAAGCCAACGAAATTATGAAAAAGGATTCTAAAAAAGCCACGGCACGAAAGCCGCAAAACTTCATCAACCGCGTAGGCGACGCCACCTGGCTGGTCTACGCCGCAGGAGCCCTGCTGATCGCCCTACAGCTGCGCACGCTGCTGTTCTGAGAGTGGACGCACAATTTGTCGCCAACAAAAAAACACCATCCTCTCTCATCCTTGTGTTCAAAACGACATTGTTTGTATTCATTTTTTAAAGTTTTAGAGTTAAACTTGTATTTACATTCTCTACCCGGGTAGAGGGAAAAAGAGGCGCCGGAGCGATTCCGCCGCCTCCTTTTTTTCGGGGGTCCACAGTACGAATATGCCTGGAACTAAGCTAAAAAAGCTGCGGGCGAGGGTGGCGGATTTGGTAGTGTACGGAGATTTTTGTAACTTTGCGTCGCAGAGTTAGCCGAAGTCATGTTCCCCCGGAGCAGACAGCGGTGTTAACTTCGTATATACCAAAAACTTAGTAATAAATTTCAGATTATGAAAACTGCGGCCCAACTATTGGCAGAAAAACTCCTGCAAATCAGCGCCATCAAACTGCAACCTGAAAATCCGTTCATCTGGGCTTCCGGATGGAACTCACCGATCTATACCGACAACCGCAAAACCCTCTCTTACCCCGACATTCGCAATTTCATCAAGGTAGAGATGTCGCGCATCGTGCTTGAAAACTTCCCCGAAGCCGACGCCATAGCCGGTGTGGCTACCGGAGCCATCGCCATCGGCGCCCTGGTGGCCGACACGCTGGGCCTCCCCTACGCTTACGTGCGTTCCACCCCGAAGGACCACGGTCTGGAGAACCTCATCGAAGGTAACCTCAAGCCCGGCATGAAAGTGGTTGTGGTCGAAGACCTTGTCTCCACCGGCGGCAGCTCGCTGAAAGCAGTGGAGGCCATCCGCAACGCCGGCTGCGAGGTAGTGGGCATGACCGCCATTTTCACTTACGAGTTCCCCATCTCGGTAAAACGTTTCCGCGACGCCAACGTAACGCTCATCCCGCTCTCCAACTATTCGGCGATGCTCGAGGCCGCGCTCCACACCGACTACATACACCAGGACGACCTCGAGACGCTGAAGGAATGGCGCAAAGACCCCGCAGCCTGGACACCCCGCGAACAAAAGATACTCTGACAAACCTTTTCAAAGGCTCAAAAGTTTTATTGTCAGGACCCCCCATCTTACGGGGTTCCCGGCATTCAACCCACATATTATGGCCACATACAAAAGCAGCAAGACCGAACTGGAGTGTTCGGCAGAGAAGGCTTTCGAGCGTTTCTCCAATCCCGAGAATCTGAAAAACGTCATCGCCAACCTTCCCGCCGACAAGATAGACGAGAACCAGCGCAAACAGCTGGAACAGATAGAACTTACCCCCGACTCGATAACGCTTCCCGGCGGTCCGGTGGGCTCCATAGCGCTGCGCATCTCCGAGCGCGAATGCCCCTCCCTGGTGCGCTTCACCGGCGAAGGCACTCCCGTCCCCCTGAAGCTCGACTTCAAGATTACACCCGTCGATGACGCACACTGCGACGCGCAGGTGGTGCTCGAAATCGACATCCCGATGATGCTCAAGCCGATGGTCAACGGCCCGCTCCAGAAGATGGTGGACCAGTTCGGCGAGCTGATGCGTCAAATGTCACGCCTCGACTGATGCGGTTCGTGGCAAAGATATTACCCGCCGTCGCAGTGGCGCTGGGCCTGGCGCTCGGTGCCTGCGACAGCGTGGACGACGACCGCATACCGCCGTTGCCCGTCACCATACGCCTTTCCAACACTGGACTTTGGAACACCTACGGCGTGACGGGGTTCGGCCAGTACCGCTACTTCATACGGCAACTGCGAGAACCGTCGGACTACCCTTACACGGAGCAGACCTACACCGGATTCGGCGGCGTGCTCCTCATCGGGGGAATGGACCCTTTCACCGCCGACACACAGGTGCCCCTGGCCTACGACCTGGCGTGCCCCGTGGAGTGCAAGAGCGATATACGGGTCTTTATCGACGGCGAGCGGTTTGACGCCGTATGCCCCGTCTGCGGGTCGCATTACGACGTGGTGATGGCCGGAGGCGCACCTGTTTCCGGCCCGGCGGCCGAAAAGAAATACGGAATGAAGCGCTACGCCTGCATCCCGACCTCCAACGGCGGCTACGACATAGTGAGCCGGTAATAACGCGCAAAGACCACGCTTTGTCAACAGCTAAGTGCGATGCTTTATAAGCTACCGGTAATGGTGCTTTTTACAAACTTCAGGAATTAGGAAAGATGGAAAATCTGTTATATGTGCTTTGGCGAGGAGTGGCCATCGGCATACTGGTTTCGGCACCGATGGGGCCGGTAGGTATGCTTTGCATTCAGCGCACCCTCGAAAAAGGACGCAAGGCCGGCCTCTACACCGGAATCGGCGCCGCACTTTCCGACCTCCTTTACTGCCTGCTCACCGGCTTCGGACTCTCCTTTATCCAGGAATTTCTCGAAAAGAACCAGAACGTAATACAGCTCGTTGGCTCGGCGGTGCTCATCGCCTTCGGCATCTACCTCTTCAAGTCCAACCCGTCGAAGCGGCTCACCAAGCCCAAAGCCGGCGCCGCCTCCATGAAACGGAACATCCTCACCGGGTTCCTCTTTACTGTCTCCAACCCGTTGATTCTCTTCCTGATAATAGGCCTCTTCGCACGCTTCAACTTCCTTCTGCCGGAGATGCGGTTCTACCACTACGTGCCGGGCTATCTATGCATCTTCGGCGGCGCATTGGGATGGTGGTGGCTCGTCACATGGTTTGTCAACAAGGTGCGCGCACACTTCAACATACGTTCCATGTGGCTGATTAACAGAATTATAGGCGTAATCATCCTCATTTTCGCCGCTGTGGGCATCGTCAATTCCGTCATCGCTTTCGTTAAATGAAACGCATTCTCCCTCTCCTCCTCCTTCTTGTTTTTGCCACTACCGCAAGCGGCGAAGGCGTCTACTTCAACCGGGCACGCGGCTTCCTCTTCCCCGGATTTCCGCCCGAAGTCCCCTTCATCCTGCGTGCCGACACTGCCGGGCAAGCCGCCCCGTCGCTGCCGTTAAACCTTGGCGACGACGACTTCACCCTTTCGCTGATTTTCGATAATCTCCGCGACACTCCCGACCGGGATTACCGCTACTCCGACGCCGACGGAAAGCGCCGCAAAGCCATTATGCCCGGCTTTACGCTCATCCTCGAGGATGCCGGGGGGCAGCGGTTCACCACAAATTGGGGTTATAAGGTCACCGAATTGCCTGTCGGCGACACACGTGCGGCTGAAACGCGCCTCACCGTCACCGCACCGGGCATGAATCCCTCCTCGTTCAACATCGGTAAAAACAAAAAACGTAACCGTCTGGCACTCTGCCGCCGTGGCGACAATATGCGCATCGAAGCCGGCTCAGACAAAACTGCCGACGGACTGACGGTGCCACTTCCGGTAGGATTCGCGCCCGTACACCTCTCCATCGTTCCGGACGGCGGTGCGGAGTTCGCTTTTTTCAATCTCGCACTTACATGCGACACACCGGAAGAACCGCCGCAGATGCCCGTCCCCGAAATTAGCCAAAGGATAATCCTCAGCTCCGACAGCCGCGCCGGATACTGGGCGCAGGCCGGCTTCACCGTAGATAACAACTTCATAGTCAATGGCGGAGACTACGTCGTAGCCATTGTACCGCTGCCCGGCGGCGAGTACTCGTTACGCTACATGGAAGGTGCACGCGTCCACGCCGGATACTGGAAACGCGGTATGGAAAAATGTCACCTGACGCCGCGCGCCGACGACGTCTATTCCGCCCGCTGGCTATGCCCCGACGGCCGCGACGCCGACCCGCTGGCCACCGCCATTTTCCAGGACGGCAACCTGGTCATCACCTTCCCTTCGCTCCACGGCGCCACCATAACTCTGCGTCCGCACCGCGCCTACACCCCGGCTCCCGTTCCTGACACCGAGTACGAAGAATAACCCGAGCCGAAAATCCCCCTCCGGACCGCCACGCATCCACAAACATTTTCCGTTTCCGGGACATTTCTGCCCAAAACATTTTGCGTTTCCGGGACAATTCCGTCCAAAACATTTTGCGTTTTCTGACATTTTAGTTAAATTTGCACGAGAAATCAATAAGTTATGGCCGATAAGATTTTTAAGCGTAAAATATATAATAAGATGCTGGCATGGAAAAAGGATTTTGCCGGTAAAACAGCATTGCTTATCGAAGGAGCAAGACGTATCGGCAAATCCACTATCACCGAAGAATTTGCCCGAAACGAGTACGAAAATTACCTCATAATCGACTTTGCGAATGCTCCGAGAACCGTGATAGACCTTTTCGATGACATTTCAGATCTGCAATACTTCTTCATATCCCTGCAATCGCTTACCGGCATAAGCCTAAAACCCGGCAAATCGGTCATAATCTTCGATGAAGTGCAGTTTTGTCCCAAGGCGAGACAAGCAATCAAATTCCTCGTGAAAGACGGCCGCTTCCATTACATAGAAACAGGCTCGTTGATTTCCATCAAAAAAAATATCAAGGAAATCCTAATCCCGAGCGAAGAACAACGACTCAACATGTATCCTTTTGACTTCGAGGAGTTTCTATGGGCAATAGGCAAGGAGCCAACCTTTGGTCTTATCCGTTATTCCTACGAACATCTAAAACCGTTGGGAGATGCCGTGAATCGCGAAATGATGAAATTATTCCGGCTATATATTCTCGTAGGGGGAATGCCCCAAGCTATCAACGCCTATCTCGAAGCTGCGGATTTTGCTGTTATAGACGCCGTCAAGCGCAATATTTTACATCTATACATGGATGATTTGCGCAGAATAGACCCAACCGGCCGAGCCTCGACAATTTTCCAGTCAATCCCCGCTGAACTGTCGCGCAACACAAACAGATATATGGTTGGGAGTGTCATTCCCAATGCCAGATTGGCGCGTCTCGGCGAATTGTTCAGGGATATCGATGACTCACGCACCGTAAACTTCGCTTTCCAATCCAACGACCCGGGAGTGGGATTCGCCCTTCATGCCGGATATGATTTCTTTAAGATGTATCTGGCAGACACAGGGTTATTCGTCACGCTCGCTTTCATGGACACCGACTATTTCAACAATACCATTTACGCCAAACTTCTCTCTGACAAACTCCCGGCAGACCTTGGATATGTGTACGAGAATGTTGTGGCACAGTTACTGCGCACTGCCGGACATTCGCTATATTATTACACATTCAAGGAGCAACCGGAAGGAGTTGAGCGACCGCGGAATTATAAGATAGATTTCCTCATTGCCCGGAATGACAAGATTTGCCCCATCGAAGTAAAGTCGTCCGGTTATAAGTCACATAAATCCCTCGATGAGTTCCAACGTAAGTTCTCATCGCGCATATACAGAAGATATCTCTTATATACCAAGGACTTACGCAAAGAAGAGGACATCATTTGCCTACCGGTATATATGACCGGGCTTCTCTGACTCCATCAGACAATCAGGAAACATTTTCCGTTTCCGGGACATTTCAGCCCAAAACATTTTGCGTTTCCGGACACCGGACAGGATAAAAATTTGAAATTCAACGGATTCAAACAAATCAGGGAGGGTGTATCAGTCTGAGACATGATACACCCTCCCTTTATGTGATTCAACAAACGGCTCAGTCGCGGCCGCCGCCGAAGATGCGGAGCAGGAAGAGGAAGAGGTTGATGAAGTCGAGGTAGAGGTTCAGGGCACCCATCGTAGCCAGTTTGTCGGTCAATTCGGGGCTGAGGTTAGCCTGCGCCAGACGCTTCACTTGCTGGGTGTCCCAGGCGGTGAGGCCCACGAACAGAAGCACGCCGATGATGGAAATCACCCATTCGAGGCCGGAACTCTTCAGGAATATGTTGACTATCATCGCGATGAAGAGGCCGAACAGCGCCATGATGAATATGGAGCCCATCTTGTCGAGGTTGGTCTTGGTGAAGTATCCGTACACCGACATTGCGCCGAAAGTTCCGGCAGCCATGAAGAAAGTGGCCGTGATGCTGGTGGCGGTGTAGATCATGAAGACCGATGCGAGCGAGCATCCCATCAGTGCGCAGAAGATGCAGAAGAGCACCAGGATGGTGCCGGTGGACATCTTTTCCATGCGTGCCGGGATGACGAAGGCCATCACCAGCATGGCGATGAACATGCCCCAGTAAACGAAGGGGTTGCCGAGGAAGAAAGCGATGGCTGCCGGCGACGATGCCACGCCGAGGGCGCAGAACGCCGATATGAGGAGGCCGATGAACATGCGCACGTACACACGTTTCAGCACTGAGTTGGTTTGCACTTGGGCTGCCTTTTGCATCTGCTCGTATGACTGCGGATTGTAAGGCGGTGGGGTTTGGTTCTGATAATAATCCATAATTTTTTTGATGTTTAGTTTTGGTGTTTACCTTGTATTAAGACAAACGGTTAATCGTTTGGTTTATTTTACTTTGTCAATAAGTGGTCAAATTAAACACATAT
>DKVK01000035.1:0-19899 GCA_002491165.1 Porphyromonadaceae bacterium UBA7180 | reverse complement strand
TCTTTCACTTATTATCGGTTTAATCTGAACACTTACTTAAAGAATACTTTTACACCGGAGATTACATGCGTTCGGGCATTTCGATTCCGAGCAGCGAGGCGGCCCGGCGCAGCGTGCGTGCCACCACGGAGGAGAGCTCCAGGCGCATGGCGCGGTTGGCGGCGTTCTCCTCCTTCAGGATGGGGCAATCGTGGTAAAACTGGTTGAACATCTTGGCCAGGTCGTAGCAGTAATTGGCGATAAGCGCCGGGGAATACTGCCGTCCGGCTTCGCGCACCACTGCGGGGAAGTCCGCCACGCGCTGGATGAGCGACGATTCCTTCTCGCAGGGAACGGCATCCTTGAAGTCGCCGATTTCGCCCGCCTTGCGCAGCAGCGAGCGGATGCGCGCATAGGTGTATTGCAGGAACGGTCCCGTGTTGCCGTTGAAGTCGATGCTTTCCTTGGGGTTGAACATCATGTTCTTGCGCGGGTCTACCTTCAGCAGGAAGTATTTCAGGGCACCGAGACCTACGATGCGCGAAATTTCGGCACGCTCCTCTTCCGACATGTCTGCATAGCGGTCGGCCGAAGCTTCGGCTGCCTGCTTTACCATTTCGTCCATCAGGTCGTCGGCATCCACGACTGTTCCCTCGCGCGACTTCATCTTACCCTCCGGCAGTTCCACCATGCCGTAGGAGAAGTGCGTGAGGTCTTTGCCCCACTTGAAGTCGAGCTTGTCGAGGAGCAGCGACAGGACCTGGAAGTGGTAGTTCTGCTCGTTGCCTACCACGTATATCATCTTGTCGATGGGGAAGTCGCGGTAGCGTAGCTTGGCGGTGCCTATGTCCTGCGTCATGTAGACCGACGTTCCGTCGGCGCGGAGCAGCAGCTTGTGGTCGAGGCCCTCCGCGGTAAGGTCGGCCCACACGGAGCCATCCTCCTTGCGGTACATGATGCCCTTTTCAAGACCCTTCATAACCAGCTCCTTACCTTCGAGGTAAGTGTCAGATTCATAATATATTTTGTCGAAGTCGACCCCCATGCGGCGGTATGTGACGTCGAAGCCGTCGTAAACCCACCGGTTCATCTTGGCCCACAGCGCGCGCACCTCCTTGTCGCCGGCTTCCCACTTGCGGAGCATCTCGCGGGTTTCCCGCATGAGCGGCGATTTCTCCTTGGCCTCCTCTTCGGGGACGCCCTGCTCCACGAGCGCGGCTATCTCCGCCTTGTAGTGCTTGTCAAACTCCACGTAGTACTTGCCTATGAGGTGGTCGCCCTTCATTCCCGACGACTCCGGCGTTTCGCCGTTGCCCCATTTCTGCCAGGCTATCATGGACTTGCAGATGTGCACGCCGCGGTCGTTGACGATGTTTGTCTTCACCACGCGGTTGCCGTTGGCCTTGAGGATCTGGGACAACGAGTAGCCGAGCAGGTTGTTGCGCACATGGCCCAGATGGAGCGGCTTGTTGGTGTTGGGCGAGGAATATTCCACCATCACCAGGGGCGATTCACCGGTGGCCTTGCGGAAACCGAACTTATCGTCGGCGGCGATGTCGGCGAGCACACCGCGCCAGAAAGCGGGCGAAATCGAGAGATTGAGGAATCCCTTCACGGCGTTGAAGCGGTCGATGGCCGGTACGTTCTCCACCAGCCACTCCCCTATCTCGTTGGCAGTGGCTTCGGGAGCCTTGTGCGAGGCCTTCAGAAAGGGGAACACCATGACGGTGAGGTTGCCTTCGAATTCTTTTTTAGTGGCCGAAGGGACGATCTTCGCGGTATCCACGTCAGCGTTATAGAGAGCTTTTACGGCGTCGGCGACGCCCTGTGCGATGATTTGTTCGATAGTCATTTGTCGTTCAAGTTGTTATTAAAGTCGTGAATCAGTGAGAAACCAGGAATTTAAGTCGGGACGAGCCATGGCGCGCCCCCGTGCATAATACCCCGAAGCTCGCCGGTACGCCACGGGGGCCGCATTGCCGGGGCGCAAGCTCCGGACCATGATACCTGTGGAATAATATCCTGCAACAGTCTCCGGCATTAAATGCAACCGCAGACCGAACATACCGACACACACGGGCCGTTGACCCTTTCGGGGCAACGGTCTGTGTGCGAAAGTGTGTGTGTGTTCCTCGGTTTGCCGTGAAGCTATCGTGTAGGGTTCGTCGATATTTATTTGGCGAGCTCGGATGCGGGTTTGAATTTCACAACCTTGCGGGCCGGAATCTCAATCTTTTCTTTGGTACGGGGATTGATGCCGGTGCGGGCTTCCTTCTCTACGACCTGGAATGTTCCGAAGCCAATGAGTTGAACCTTATTATCATTTGCGAGAGCCTGTTCGATGGATTCGAGGCATGCGTCGAGAGCTGCTTTCGCTGACACTTTGTTCAGGCCGGCTTTGGCGGCGATTTCGTTTACCAAATCTGTTTTATTCATGACTTTATTATTTAATATGTTATTTGAAATGCAAATATACTATATTTTAAACTGCTAACAAACTTTTTTGCTATGATTCCCGCTTTTTTACATAATTTTCTCTATATTTAAATGTTTTTAACAATCCAAGACCTCGTTTACCATTTCTTTTTAACACCGTTTATCCCTTCTTTTCGCAAACTACCGAACATGATGCCGCACTGATTTGCGAATCTTGCCTCATCCCGGTTTATCCCGACTAATCCTGATCTTTCTTGATTATTCTCGCTTAATCCCGAATTATCCCGGTTGCGTGATTAATGCCGATTTAGCCGGGTCAGGCCGGTGGCTGTGCCGGGTGCTGCGCCCCGGCGCGAGAGCGTTGCGGCATTTCTGCGCGTCTTTCCCGCAGCCGCCAAAAGAATTTCGGGGAGATAGTTTGTTCTTATTTGCGTATGTGCGGATTTATTGCTATTTTTGCGCTACCGTCTCCTTGCCATGCAAGATTTGACGGTCCCTCTCCGTTTATAGACAGGAGGGTGACGCCCTACGCGTCGCCGCACTGTCCGACATTTTTGACTTAGAAACGCAGATATAATATATATGACTCAATACCAACGCTCCGGGTTCCTGTCGTCCATCCCGCCGGTGACGCGGCACCTGCTTATCATAAACGTGCTGATATGGCTCGTCATCGAGGTGTGCTCCTTCTCGGGAGCGAGAATGGAACATTTCGCCGACTTTCTGGTGACTCACCTCGGGCTCAACTACGTGGGGTCATCGGGATTTAATCCGGTGCAACCGCTCACCTACATGTTCGTGCATGACCCGTTCAACATCATGCACATACTCTTCAACATGTTCGCGCTGTGGATGTTCGGACGCCTCATGGAGCAGGTGTGGGGGCAGAAACGTTTCCTTGTATATTATATGGTTTGCGGCATCGGTGCCGCCGTGGTGCAGGAAGCCGTGTGGGCCCTCTGCTGGCAGCACGACTTCGTGACACAACTGGCGGCGGCCAACAACGTCGCGCCCGAATACGTGGAGCAGGCCATCGCCGCCAAAGTCCCCAACGTGATGCAGTTCATGGCCGACTACAAGTCGCAGCTAATCACCATCGGTGCTTCGGGTGCCATCTTCGGCATCCTGCTCGGTTTCGCTTTCGTGTTCCCGAACATGCCGCTCTATTTATTCTTCATTCCAGTGCCTATAAAGGCCAAATGGATGGTCCTGGGATACGCGGTGCTCGAGTTTTTCCTCGGCGTCGGCGGAATGCAGAGTTCAGTGGCACACTTCGCCCACCTGGGCGGAATGCTCTTCGCCCTGCCGATGCTGCTCTATTGGAAACAAAAAGGGACGCTGCAACGCCGTTTCTTCTAAACATAACACAATCCGTTGACAGTGAACATATTCCAACACATAAAAGCCGACCTGCGGCGCGGCGACACCACGCTTTGGCTGGTGACTGTAAACACGGTCATCTTCCTGCTCTATTGGCTGCTGCGCCTCTTTTCGGTGGATATCCTTGACCGGGTGCTTCCGCTCCCCTCCTCGCCGGCGGAGGCACTCCTTATGCCATGGACCGCCTTCACCTATATGTTCACGCACTTCAACCTGCTGCATCTCGTGTGCAACATGCTGTGGCTCTGGTGGTTCGGACGCCTTTTCGACCCGTGGCTGAGCCGCCGCCGGCTGCTCGCGCTCTACATATCGGGCGGACTCGCCGGCGCGGCCATATACCTGCTGGCGGGTGGTCTCGGCTGGATTCCCGCCGGAACGCTGGTAGGCGCATCAGCTTCGGTGATGTGCCTGATGGCGGCCACCGCCCTGTCGCATCCCTCGCAGAAAATCAACCTCCTCTTTATCGGGGAGATAAAGCTGATATGGATAGCCGCCGTCTGCGTGGCGCTGTCTTTCCTCGGACTCGGCGGCGGCAACAGCGGCGGCCAGATAGCACACCTCGGCGGCCTCCTCACCGGCGCCCTCTTCGGCCTGGCGTCGCTTTACCGGCAACGCCGCTCCAAGGCGCCCCCGCACCGTCCCACTCCCGAAAAAACCCCGCGCCGAGAGGGGCGCAACACAGCCGGCCGACGTATGCACGCACCCCGAATCGCACCGGAGGTGTCGGCACGGATACGCCTCGACCAGCTCCTTGACAAAATACGTGTATCGGGCTACGAATCCCTCTCCCGGGCCGAGCGCGACGAACTGAAATCACTCTCCTCACGCATAGACACCGACAAGCCATGATAGTAGTTTCCGGCATATTGAGAACCGCTCTGCGGATAGCGTCCTTCGCCCTCGCGGCCCTGACGCTCACGGCTGCTTTCGGAGGGCACATAGACCCGCGCATCTGGGCCTTTCCCTCCATCCTGGCGTTAGTGTACCCCTATCTCGCCATCCTGACGTTGGCAGTGGCGGTAGCGTGGCTTATAGCACGGCGCTGGATAACGGCCGCCATCTGCGGAGGCTCGCTGCTGTTCGGCTCCGCGGCCCTCTTCACCAACTTCCCCTTAGGGTCACCCTCCGAGCCGGAACCCGGCGAAAAAACCTTCACGCTGCTGACGTTCAACATAGCCCACGGCCACGACGTGCGACACCGCGACCAGAGCACCCACCGCACCTTGCGCTACATCGTCGGCTCAGGCGCCGACGTGGTGTGCACGCAGGAGCTGATGGGAATGGCCGACGAGGGGCTGCCTCCCATACCGCAGTCGCTGCGCGACTCCCTAAATGCCCGCTACCCCTACATAGTGCATGCGCCATACACCGACCAGACCGTCTTCTCGCGCTTCCCCCTGAAAGTGGCGGAACGCGACGAACGCACCACGGCATGGCCGCACCGCTGGAGCCGCTTCACGGCGCGCATCCACGGCCGCGACGTGACCCTCATAGTAGTGCATCTGGCCTCCTATATGCTCAGCCGGGAGGAAAGGCAGGTAATCTCGAACGTCCGCGGGCCGCGCTCGGCGCGCCGCAGCGTGGCGGAGTTCAAAGGCTCCGTATACGGCAAGCTGAAAGCCGCCTACCGCGAGCGTGCCGATGACGCCGACCAACTGCGCCGCCAGATAGAGAAAACTTCCGGCCCGCTGCTCCTCTGCGGAGACTTCAACGATGTCCCCGCCTCCTGGACCTACCGCATAGTGCGCGGCGAGGATCTCATGGACGCCTACACACAGACCGGTATGGGAATGATGGTGACTTACAACCTCTTCAACCTCTATTTCCACATCGACCAGGTGTTCTACCGCCCCGACGGCGGCCTGCGCGCCCTATCCACCCGGAAGGGCGACATCGACTCTTCGGACCACTACCCGGTGCTTGCCCGATTCGCCCTTTCCCCGCCTTGACCAGCATGAAAACTCAACCAGTTAAAAACCATAATATATGACAAAAAAATTGCTAACCGCCGCGGCTCTGACACTGCTCTTCGCCGCACAAACACCACCGATTATGGCGCAAAACCACGAAAACCCGTTCCTGCAGCCATACACCACCAAGTATGAGATTCCGCCGTTCGAGCAAATCCGGATTACGGACTTCATCCCGGCCATCAAAGCCGGTATCGCGGAACAGAAACAGACCATCGACAACATCGTGCGCAACCGCGCGATGCCCGACTTCGACAACACCATCCTCCCGCTCGAAAACGCCTCCCCCATCCTGGAGCGTGTGGCCGCCGTCTTCTACCACTATGACGGCGCTATGGCCGACGACGCCTTCACCGCTATGGCCGACGAAGCCATCCCCCTGCTCAACCAGGCACAGAACGACATCAACCTCAACGATGCCCTCTTCGAGCGCATCAAGCAGGTCTACGACAACCGCAACAAGCTGAAGCTCACCCCGGTGCAGAAGCGTGTGGTGGAGAAATACTACCGCCAGTTCGCCGAACAGGGCGCAGCGCTCCCCGCCGACAAAAAGGCTCAGCTCATAAAGGTCAACGACGAACTCTCGAAACTCTTCATCCAGTATAACCGCAACCTGCTGAACGCCACCAACGCCTTCAACATCGTGGTTTACGACAAAGGCGACCTCGCCGGCCTGCCCGAATCCTCCATCGCACAGGCAGCCCAGGAAGCCAAGGACCGCGGCCTCGACGGCCTCTACGTCTTCACCCTCCACGCGCCCTCGCGCCTCCCGGTACTCCAGTATGCCGACAACCGCGGCCTCCGCGAAGCCATGTACAAGGGATACACCTCGCTGGCCTCGACAGGCTCCAACTCCAACCTCCCCGTCATCGAGAAGATCGTAAAGCTCCGCAACGAGAAAGCCCACATCATGGGCTTCGACAATTTCGCCCAGATGATGACCTCGCGCGTAATGGCCCAGACCCCCGAGAACGCCGAGAACCTGCTCATGCAGGTGTTCACCCCGGCAGTCGCCCGCTCCAAAGAGGAAGTGCGCGACATGCAGGCCTACGTGGACAGCCATGGCGGCGATTTCAAAATCGCCCCCTGGGACTACTACTATTACGCAGATAAGGTGAAGGCTCAGAAATTCAACATTTCCGAAAGCGACATCCGCCCCTACTTCGCCCTCCCCAACGTGCTCGACGGCCTCTTCTGGGCTGCCGAAAAACTTTACGGCATCAAGTTCGAGGAGATACCCGACGCTCCCAAATATATGGATGAAGTGACCGTCTATGACGTGAAAGACGCCAAGACCGGCGAACACATCTCAGTATTCATGACCGACTTCTTCCCGCGCGCCACAAAACGCCAGGGCGCATGGATGGAGCAGATGCAGAGCGCCGGCCTCTATGAGAACGGCCAGCAGAAACGCCCCATCGTCTACAACGTGGGTAACTTCACGCGTCCCACCGGCGGAGGCCCGGCCCTGCTCACCCTCGACGAGGTGGAAACCACGTTCCACGAGTTCGGCCACGCCCTCCAGGGTATGCTCAGCCGCGCTCCCTACAAGTCCATCGCAGGCACCAACGTGGACCGAGACTATGTGGAAATGTGCTCGCAAATCAACGAACATTGGGCCACCTCCCCCGAAGTGCTGAAACACTACGCCAAACACTATAAGACCGGCGAGGTAATCCCCGACGAGCTAATAGAGAAACTCTCCGCCGCCTCCACCTTCAACCAGGGCTTCGTCACCACCGAGCTCGCCGGTGCCGCCCTGCTCGACATGGCCTGGGGTAAGAACAACGGCGAGAACGTGGACGTGATGGCCTTCGAGCGCCAGGTTGCCGACAGCATCGGCATGCCCGAGGAAATCACCTTCCGCTACCGCTCCCCCTACTTCAAGCACATCTTCGGCGACGACGGCTATGCCGCCGGATACTACACCTACCTCTGGGCCCAGGTGCTCGAAGCCGACGCCTGGGAACTCTTCAAGGAGAAAGGCATCTTCGACCCCAAGACCGCCGCTTCCTTCAAGAAGAATATCCTCGAAAGCGGTGACACCGAAGACCCGACGGTGCTCTTCGTTCGCTTCCGCGGCCACAAACCCGACGCCAACGCCCTGCTCCGCCTCCGCGGTTTCGTTCCCGAAAAGCAGACCAAAGGCAAAAATAAAAAGAAATAATCCCCTCTGAAACACAACATTCCGGGCCTTATCCTCCTATGGTTAAGGCCCGGTATTTATATATATTCCTCCTTCCTCAACAATAGATTGTATCTCAGGTTGAGGCGACAAGCCGACGCGCGGTTATCGGGGGCAAATTTGGCGTTTCACATTTTTATTGCTAATTTTGCGGCATGAAACATTTCGGCAAATCAACGGCCACACTCGTGGCACTACTTATTATAGTGACACTCGCCTCCTGCGGCGAGAAGAAGTTTAAAATCGACGGCGACGTGCAGGGCGCCGACGGTCAGTCGCTCGTCATAGAAAAGGCCACCTCCTCGGGCTCATGGCTGGCGATGGACTCCACGCGCACCGACGGCAGCGGCCGTTTCTCCCTCAGCGTCCCCGCCCCCGGCGCCCCGGAAATCTTCCGTCTCCGCTCCGGCGACCGCTACTTCTACTTCCCCGTAGACTCCACCGAGAACATCACCCTCCACGCCGATGGCCGCGGATACACCCTCGACGGCTCCGCCAACGCCCGCTCACTCTCCTCTTTCGAGACGCAACTCGCCGCCCTCCCCGCGACAGCCGACGAGGCCGCGCTCGCCGCTTTCAAGAAGAAAGTTTTCGCTGAAATCATCGCCCCGGGACGCGGCAACATCGTCAGCTATTACGTGCTGACAAAGACACGCGACGGCAAGCCGCTCTACGACCCCAAGAACCCCGACGACATGAAATACTTCGCCGCCGTGGCCACCGCCTACGAGCAGTACCGTCCCGACGACCCGCGCGCCGCAATGCTGAAGAACATCGCCCTCGAAGCGCAGCGCAACGCCGCCAAGGCAAAAGGAAAGAAAACCGTGCTGAAGGCGCAGCAGATTGAGTTTTTCGACATAACGCTGCCAGACGTGGACGGGCGCGACCGTTCGCTCTCCGAAGTGGTGGGGAAAGGGAAACCCGCCATCCTCGTCTTCACCTCCATGACGGCGAAGTTCGCTCCGGACTACAACGTGAGACTCCAGGCGCTGGCCGACCGCGCCAACATCTATATGGTGAGCTACGACGCCGACCGCTACGACTGGCGCCGCGCAGCGCAGAACCTCCCCTGGGTCAACGTCTTCGACGAAAACGGACCGCAGTCTGAAATCCTCGGAAAATACAATGTGACCCAGATACCGGTGGCATTCGTCTTCAACGCCGCCGGCGAGCTCACAGACCGTGTGGCAGACCCCGCGCAATTAGCCTCAAAAATATAAACCTGACATAACAAACCCCTCCATCTCTTTAACGCCCTGAAAGACAAGACAATGACCAAGCAACTGATTCTAAGTGCACTGGCCCTCGCGTCCGTTTGCGGCGCCGCGCAGGCCGAAGACAAACTCACCGTGACCCCGATGGGACGTGTGCTTATGGACGGCGCCCTTTACGCCTCGCCCGACAAAGAAAACTTCAAGGACGGCGTCGGCGTCCCCGACGTGCGCCTCGGCCTCAAGGCCACATACGGCAAATGGGACGCCCGCATCGACGTCGGCTACGCCTACGGCAAAGTGGGTCTCAAGGATATTTACGTGCAGTATAATTTCGACGACGAGAACGCTCTGCTCGGCGGCTCCTTCATCCACCAGTACGGCCTTATGACAGCCTACAGCTCCTCGTGGAAACCCTGCTTCGACGACCCCATAGTCAACTCCTCGTTCATGGCCGACCGCCACCTCGGCATCGAGTACATACACAGCGGGAAAAAGTTCTTCGCCTCGGCGTCGGCACACGTGGAGCCGCAGTCCATAATCCTCACCCCCAACCAGACCAACCACCAGGGCTACGGTTTCCTGACACGCCTCGTCTGCCGCCCCGCCACCGAGCCGGGACGCATCTTCCAGGTCGGAATCTCCGGCGGTTTCCTCACCCCGCAGAACGATGGCGAAGGACGCCACAACGTCTTTTCTCTGGGCTCCAACTTCCCCACATCGGTCGACAAAGTTTCGGCCGTCAATGCCGAGATGGGCAACGCCATGAACCAGTGGAAATTCTCCCCCGAACTGATGGTGGCCTACGGTCCCGTGGCTCTCGAAGCGCAGTATTACTTCAATCGCGTGAACATGCGCCACGACCTGCACAACTTCACCGGCATGGGCGCCTACGGCATGCTGCGCGGGCTGCTCTCCGGCGGCGACTACAAATATTCGGCCAAAGACGCCCGCATAGCCGAGCCCGGCAAAGGCACCTTCGAGCTGGTGCTCCTCTATAACTACACCAAACTGTCGGACCGCAAAGCAGGCGTGGCCCGGGTCCGCGACCACGAAATATGCGGCATCTACGGCGGCGACGCCAACTCCCTCTCCGCCACGCTCAACTACTACATCAACAAATACATGACGGCGCGCCTCAACTACACCTACACGCACACCTTCAACGGCGCCCCGCTATGCACCGACTTCAACGGCTTCCAGGCCCGCTTCCAGATTCTCTTCTGACAACCCGGAAACACCGAAGACAGCACGAAACACCCCATATCGGCAAGCGGCGGAGCCACCTTCCCGCCGCTTGCCGATATATGTAGATTTCTGCCACCGAATCCCGATAACCCGAAGAAACAGGAGATTCCCGGGGTTCTCGAGATTAATCCCAATCATTCTTGATTAATCCTGATTAATCGGGAGTTAGCTTGATTAAGCTGGTTAGAGGGGTTAGAGCGACTTTCCGGCGGGATGTCTTTTCCCGGCCCGAGCGGGGTCAGTGGGTGTCCCAGGGCATTATGGTGCGGGCGGGGGCAGGCTCGGCCGGGGCGGCGGCGGAGAGGCGCTCGCGCAGGGCGCCCCCGGGCGTCGGGTATGTCTCGGGGTAGAGCATCAGGGGGCGTTCCATGCTCCATCCGCGCGAGAGGTTGCGCACGTACAGGCGGCACAGACCGCGGTAGCGGCGCGTATGGGCGCGCAACTCGCCCAGAAGCTCCGTGAAGTCGGAAACCTTCTCTATCATGAATTCAAGTATCTTCTGGCCGTTCAGCGACAGGCGCGCGTAGATGCGGTCGCCGTATTTCATCATGGGTCGTTTGTTCATAATTTCGTCCTCCGTTTTGTTTTACAGTGCAAAGTTAGCGCGTTCTGGTGCCACAAATTTGCACATCGACATTAATAATTGTTATAAGTGACTAAAAACGGAGTGCGGAGCGACATTGCTGACAAAATAATGAAAAAAAATTTGCAACCGGGGTTTAAAAGCAGTATCTTTGCGGAGAATTTTAAGAATTACGAAAACAGCCGGCCCGCCGAGAGCGCTTTGCGGGCCGAAACAAGGTGCGGCCACTGCGCTACGGCCGTCCCTTCGGAACGTTTAGCGAAGAAAACAATAAAGATTTATGTTTAAAGAAATTAAGAAAACCATCAGCCTCCCCGATGGACGCGAAATCACCATCGCCACAGGCAAGCTTGCCAAGCAGGCTGATGGAGCGGTAGAAGTAAGAATGGGCAACACCATGTTGCTCGCCACAGTTTGTTCTGCAAAGGAAGCCGGCGAAGGTGTCGACTTCATGCCCCTGACAGTTGAATACAAGGAGAAATATGCCTCCATAGGCCGCTATCCCGGCGGTTTCCTCAAGCGCGAAGGCCGCGCCTCCGACTATGAAATATTGACTTCACGACTCGTTGACCGCGTGCTCCGTCCCCTTTTCCCGGACAATTACCACGCCGACACTTTCGTCAACGTGACTCTATATTCGGCTGACGAGAACGACGCTCCCGACGCACTGGCCGGCATTGCCGCTTCGGCAGCGCTCACTTGCAGCGACATCCCCTTCAACGGACCCATCTCCGAAGTGCGCGTGGCACGCGTGGACGGCCAGTGGGTCATCAACCCCACGTTCGACCAGATGGAACGCGCCGACATCGAACTGATGGTGGGCGCTACCTACGACAACATCATGATGGTGGAGGGCGAAATGGACGAGGTTTCCGAAGCCGACCTGCTCGAAGCCCTCAAGGTGGCCCATGCCGAAATCAAGAAACACTGCCAGGCCCAGATGGAACTCATGAAAGAGGCCGGCAAAGAAACCAAACGCGAATACAACCACGAGATTAACGACGACGAGCTGCGTGCCGACGTCCGCGCGAAATGCTACGACAAGGCTTACGCCATAGCCCACGCCGGCAGCGCCGACAAGCACTGGCGCAACGAGAGCTTCGACGCCATCTGCCAGGAATACATCGACGCCCTCCCCGAAATGACCGCGGAGCAGCTTGAGAAATATACCCCCGAGCAGCGCGAAGCCATGGTGAAACGCTACTACCACGACGTGGAGAAAGAGGCCATGCGCCGCTGCGTGCTCGACGAGGGAATCCGTCTCGACGGCCGCAAGACCACCGAAATCCGCCCCATCTGGTGCGAGGTGGACTACCTCCCCGGCCCCCACGGAGCCGCCATCTTCACACGCGGCGAGACACAGGCGCTCGTTACCTGCACGCTGGGCACCACCCTCGACGAGAAGATAATCGACGACGTTCTCAACCAGAGCAAGGAACGCTTCCTGCTCCACTACAACTTCCCGCCCTTCTCCACCGGCGAGGCACGCCCGCAGCGCGGCGTGGGACGCCGCGAGATCGGCCACGGCAACCTGGCGCACCGCGCCCTTAAGCGCATGTTCCCAGACGGGTTCCCCTACACCTGCCGCATAGTCAGCGACATCCTGGAGTCCAACGGCTCCTCGTCCATGGCCACCGTCTGCGGCGGCACGCTGGCCCTGCTCGACGCCGGCGTCAAGATGAAACGCCCCGTAGCCGGCGTGGCCATGGGCCTCATCTCCGACGAAGGCAACGTGAAGTATGCCGTACTCTCCGACATCCTCGGCGACGAAGACCACCTCGGCGACATGGACTTCAAGGTGACCGGCACCGAGAAGGGCATCACCGCCACACAGATGGACATCAAGTGCGACGGCCTGTCGTATGACGTCCTCGAGCAGGCTCTTGAACAGGCACGCCAGGGACGTATGCACATCCTCGGCATCATCAAGGAGACAATCCCCGAGGCACGCGAGGACTACAAGCCGCACGTACCGCGCCTCGTCACCATCGAGATACCGAAAGAGATGATCGGCGCCGTCATCGGCCCGCAAGGCAAAGTAATCCAGGGTATCCAGGAAGAGACCGGCACCACCATCTCCATCGAGGAAGACGAGAAGACCGGCATCGGCCACGTGGAAATCGCATCGAAGGACAAGGAGGGCATCGAAGCCGCCCTGCGCCGCATCAAGGCCATCACCGCGCAGCCCGAAGAGGGCGAGGTTTACGAAGGCACCGTGCGCTCCATACTCGACTTCGGCGCTTTCGTGGAATTCATGCCCGGCCGCGACGGCCTGCTCCACATCTCCGAAATCTCATGGGACCGCCTCGACAACATGGAGGCTTCCGGCCTCAAAGAGGGCGACAAAGTGCGCGTCAAACTCATCGAGATTGACAAGAAGACAGGCAAGTTCCGCCTCTCGATGCGCGTGCTGACTCCGAAACCCGAAGGCTACGTGGAACGCTCGGAGCGTCCCCGCGGACGCCGTGACGGCGCTCCCCGCCGCGAAGGAGGCCCGCGTCGCGAAGGCCGCCGCGAAGGACAGCCCCGCCGAGAACGCCGCAACAACAACGAAGACTAACCCCGACGGCCACTGACGCCCGGCGTCAGACCCGCCACGCATAAAGAAGCGAGAAGCTCTGCCTTCCCGCTTCTTTTTTGCATCCTTACATGACACACCACGCGCTTACAATCCTGACAGCCAAGGGTCTTACCTTTCATATTTGCAATTCACGAATCAGCAACACAGATATTTAGCAGAGAATGTTTTGCGGAATCAGAAAGAATTACTAACTTTGCGGCGGATTTGGTGACCGAAGGGGTCCGCTGCGGCTCCGGAAGTTGAAAAGGGAATCAGGTGAGAGTCCTGAGCAATCCCGTTGTCGTAATCCCCACTGCCGGGAGCCTCCGCTCCCGGCAAGATGGAACGGTCATTATCACATTGTGTGCCGCCACAGGCACATGAGAAGTGGGCCGTCTCCGGGGTAAGCCGAAAGACCTGCCAATTCCGTGCCACAAGCCATCTTGCGAGGACGAGATGCGGCAGACCCGGAACACCGGCTTACCCCAAAACACCTCACTCCCTATGCAGGGAGGTCATTTCCTACTTCGGAGTTTCGCCGTTTCCGCTACCGCATATTTTCTCACCGCTCCAAGTTCAGCCTGTGGCCCCGGCCATGGGATTTTTTATTTAACGACCTTTAAATAAAATATTTATGAACAAATTACTTACTCTTTTAGCCGGAGCGGCAATGATACTTCCGGCAATGGCGGCTCCGCGCACAATCCAGGGGCAGCCCTATGCGCAGACTCGCGCGGACTTCGAGTACCAGGATCCTGATCCCATCACGCCTGGCAACCTTAATTTCGACGACATTAAAGTATGGGTCGGCGAAGGTGAGAACAAGTGCGCCTTCGTCATCCAGTTTTCGCCGACGGATGCCCGTTACGCATACGTGATAGGCTACAAATGGGACGGTGACGCTTACGGCGTGGACCTTGTGAAAGACGTGGTGAAAGCCTATCCGCGCCTCTACGGCGCATGGACCGACGGCGGCACCTACGGCACCACAATCAACGGGTTCGGCTGGGACCCGGCAATGGACGGCAACTTCACCGTAACCCTCGCTAACGGTACCATCGAAACGCCTGATGGGCAAGGCGTATTCTCAGCTTCGGCGCCATCTTACGACGGCGCACATGCCACCAATGACGGCGACTGGTGGGAAGGAGGCTGGTACGATGGCTATTGGTCGTACTGGACCATGGAACAAGGCGACACCTCGATGGGCTACTCCCCGGTGGGCGCTTCGAGCCGCAAGCTTACAAACGGATGCGTGGACGGATGGATGTTCGCCGCCAATATGCAGACTTCCGACTGGAAAACCTGGGTGGCCGCCGTTTCTGCCGACCAGACCGACCCCGTGCTTGTGACGGAAGTTGACCCCGACGCTCCCACGGGCATCGACGGCATTGACGCCGACAATGACCGCGAAGCCGTCTACTACAATATGCAGGGTATAAAAATCGATAATCCCACGCACGGCCTCTACATCAGGGTCTGCAACGGGAAATCCACTAAGGTAATTCTTTAAGGTTACATATTTCGCAAATATCCATAGGAAGGGGGCTGCCGAAGTTCCCTTCCTTTTTTATACTCACTTCAAGGTAATTTCAGCGGATTCCGGGTACGGGAATGCGGTTGTTTCGGAAAAATTTACTATATTTGCGGCGCAAAACCAAACGGATAACAGATTTATGGATAAAAAGAACAACGCAAAAGGAGGCGCGGCGCGTCCCGCCAATCGGCGGTGGGCGCACGTGGCGTCGCTGCTGACGGCTTTCTGCATCCTCTTTTCGCTGGCTTTCGCGGTCAACGGCCGCGTCTTCGGCAACGCACCGCAGGAGGCACCTGCCCCGGCCGACGACCCCGTGGCACGCGTGCTCCCCGACGGGGCGGTGGTCATCAACACCACCACGCTGGGTTCCGACGTGCAGGGCTACGCCGGCACCGTGCCCCTGGAAGTGACCTTCCGCGACGGGGTGATTGAGGATGTGAAGGCGCTTGACAATGTGGAGACGCCCTCCTTCTTCGAGCGCGCCTGGAACGGCCTGAAGCTCGTGTGGAGCGACGAAGAGGCCGCTTCGGTGGCGAAACGCGACATCGACGCCGTCTCCGGAGCCACTTACTCCTCGCAGGCCATCATCGAGAACCTGCGCCGCGCCGTGAACTACTACATGGAGCACTACCAGCACACCGAGGCTGCCGCCAATGCCGGGACATCCGGCATTGGCGCCGCCTGGTGGGGCGCCCTGCTCGTGGCGCTTGCCTCGGCAATCCTTCCCTTCTTTATCCATAACCGGACGTACCGCTTCATCCAGTTGGTCCTCAATGTGGGCGTCCTCGGTTTCTGGACCGGCACTTTCCTCTCCTACACCTCGTTCCTTTCGGTGTTTTCCAATCCGGTGCGCCTGGCCATGCTGCCGACCATGATACTGCTGGTGACGGCCTTCATAGTGCCGCTCTTCGGCGCCGGCAACCGCTACTGCACCTGGACCTGCCCCTTCGGCTCTATGCAGATGCTGGCCGGAATGGCCGTCAAGCACAAGCCTCATATCGGGCACCGCACCGTCATGGCGCTCACGTGGGTGCGCCGCGGTTTATGGACCGTGCTCATGCTCCTGACATGGACCGGAGTCTTCTCCGAATGGATTGACTACGAGATTTTTACCGCCTTCCTCGTGTCATCCGTACCGACGTTCATGCTCATCATAGCCGGGGCCTTCGTGCTCCTCTCCTTCGTGGTGGAACGGCCGTTCTGCCGCTTCGTATGCCCCACGGGCACCATCATCAACATTTCAGAAATAAACTACTGACAACCCGATATGAAGAAATCGAATATACTCAACATCATTCTCGGCCTCGCCGTGCTGGCCCTGGCATGGCGCGTGGCCGTGAAAGAGGATAAAAACACCACAGGCGCCGGCTTCCATGCGGCCACTACAACAGCTCCCGCAGCGACCGACACGGCCTCGGACTCCAATCCCGCGCTGCAGAACATAATGACGCGCCACAGTGTGCGCCAGTTTACAGACAAAAAGCTGACCGACGACCAGCTCACCACATTGGTGAAGGCCGGCATGGCCGCACCCACTGCCATGGACAAGCGCCCGTGGTCGTTCCAGACAGTCACCGACCCCGAGCTGCTCTCCATGCTTTCGGAGGCCGCTCCAGGCACCAAGCACGTGGCCGGAGCTGCCGCCGCCATCATAGTGTGTGGCGACAGTAATGACTTCATAGAAGGGGAGGGACGCGACTTCTGGATTCAGGACTGCTCCGCCGCCTCTGAAAACATTCTGCTCGCCGCCCATGCCATGGGGCTCGGAGCCGTCTGGTGCGGCATATACCCGCAGCAGGAGCGCGTCAGCAAAGTACGCGGAGACTTCGAGCTGGAAGAGAACCTTATCCCGCTGTGTGTCATAGCCGTAGGGTATCCCGCTCAGAAGGGTTCTCCCAAGGACAAGTGGAACCCCGACAAAATGCGCAAGCTGGAATAACCCACCGCGGGAAGCCGCTACCGTACCGACCCTTAACTTTACCCAACTTTACTCATCCGGACTTCAAATGATAAAAGACCTATTCGCCCGACTCTCGGAGTGGCTGGTGCTGAACGGCACGGAGCCCTCTGCCGTAGAGTGGGTTTCGACCCTGATTCTCTCCACCTTGATGCTGCTGGCCTTAGGGTTCCTCTACTGGCTGCTATCGTCGCCCGGCGCCCGGGTGCTCAACTACTTCGTGGACAAGACCGAGACGGAGCCTGACGATATTTTCCTCTCGCCGAAAATAGTGGACGCCCTGTCCCTGCTGATAGTGGCGGCGATAGGTGTATGGCTGCTTCCTGCGTTATCGCAGTATTATCCCGAGGCACGAGTATGGACCGAACGCGGCCCCCGCGTGGCGCTGATTCTCGCGGGGGCACACGTGGCCTCGCTCGAGGTGCGGGCGCTCTGCATCTTCCTGCGCCGCGGCAACGACAAGCGCTCCGGGGTGCTCGTGCTCCGCAACGTGCTCAACACCGCCGTCTTTGCCATAGCCGCCATACTCTGCATAGCCTCACTCATGGGGAAGACGCCTATGTACGTACTCTCCGGAATCGGGGCAATGGCCGCAATCCTGATGCTTGTCTTCAAGGACTCCATTCTGGGGATGATGGCCGGCATACGCCTCTCGCTCAACGGCATGCTGAAGGAGCACGACTGGATTTCCGTGCCCACGCGCGGTGCCGACGGCCGTGTGGAAGACGTCTCGCTGACCGCCGTCAAGGTCCGCAACTGGGACAAGAGCATCGCCCTGATACCGCCCCACTCCCTCGTTTCCGAAGGGTTCATAAACCGCGAGCGGATGCTCGACCTCGGGGTGCGCCAGCTTAAACGCTCCATAAACATCGATATCCATTCCGTGCGGCACATCACTCAGCGCGAGGCCGAAAAGTTTGCAACCGAACCGTGGTACCCCGCCGGGCTGCAAGGGGAACAGCCCGTCAACCTGATGCTCTTCCGCCGCTGGCTGCGCCACACTTTGCTCTCACATCCGCGCCGCGCCGAAAAGCAGAAAAAGCATCCGCTGCAAGTCATGGCGCGCGAGCTACCCGCCACTCCCGAAGGAATCCCCGTGGAGATGTTCCTCTTCATCCATTGCCCGGACTGGGAGGAGTTCGAGGAGCTGCAGGCCGACCTCATGGACCGCATCCTGGCATCGCTCCACCGTTTCGGGCTGCGCGCACACCAGTCGCCCAGCGGCGCCGACCTCCGCTCCATCAGCACCGAAGTCTCACTTAACCCGGCATTGCAATGAACAGCAATAAAATGAACTGGGACCGCCTCATCAGCGACCGCCGGCTCGGCCTGGAGCACATCGCCACCGGCGCCGAAAACCTGCGCAGCGACTTCCAGCGCGACTATGACCGCCTCATCTTCTCCTCCCCCTTCCGCCGCTTGCAGAACAAAACGCAGGTGTTCCCGCTGCCCGGTTCAATCTTCGTGCACAACCGCCTGACCCACAGCCTCGAAGTGGCCTCCGTAGGGCGTTCGCTGGCCAACGAGGTGGCCACCCGTCTGCTGCCGAAATATTCAGGCACCGACACGGCGCGGCTGCTGCGCCACGTGGGCGACATCGTGGCCACCGCCTGCCTGGCCCACGACCTCGGCAACCCGCCCTTCGGCCATTCGGGCGAGAAGACCATCTCCACCTATTTCAGCGAAAACCGCGGCGCGAGGTTGCGTCCGTTGCTCAGCGAACAGCAATGGGCGGACTTCACCAACTTCGAGGGGAACGCCAACTCTTTCCGCCTGCTCACCCACAAGTTCTGCGGGCGTCGCGACGGCGGGTATGCCATGACCTATTCCTCGCTGGCCGCAACGGTGAAGTACCCCTTCTCCTCGCTACACGCCGGGGAGCACGGCAAGTTCGGGTTCTTCGCCTCCGAAGAGGAGATATACCGCCGAATCGCCTCACACCTCGGCATCATCAGCCGTCCGGACGGCACCTTCGCACGCCATCCCCTCTGCTTCCTGATGGAAGCCGCCGACGACATCTGTTATCAGATTATGGACATCGAGGACGCACACAAACTCAAAATCCTCGGCACCGACGAGGTGAAGCGCCTCTTTCTCGGCTACCTCGGCGAGGAGGAACGCGACCATTCGCGCCGGTCGATGAAGCGGCTCGACGACCCGCACGAGCAGATAGGCTACCTGCGCTCAAAAATCATAGGACGCCTCGTAAAAGCCTGCGCCGAAGTCTTCGTCGCCGACGAGGAGGAGATACTCGCGGGCGAGTTCCGCGGCTCTTTGGTAGACCGCACTCCGCTGGCCGAGGCCTACTCCGAATGTTCGCGCACGGCATGGGCCAAGATTTACTGCGCCGAGTCGGTGGTCGACGTGGAGATAGCCGGCAACCGCATCATCTCCTATCTGCTTGAAACCCTGATAGACGCCGTGATGCATCCGGAGAAGAACTTCTCGCGCCTCATGCTCTCCAAGGTTCCGGAACAGTACGACGTGCACAACCCCGACATCTACACCAAGCTGCAAGGGGTGCTGGACCACATCTCCGGCATGACCGACGTCTACGCCCTGGACCTCTACCGGCGCCTCCGCGGCGACACCCTCCCCGCCGTCTGACCCCTCCGACAAGAGATACGCAAGACCTCACATAAAGCTTAGGAATAAGGAGCGCAGGTTTCCCTATGGAACGGAGGCATTCCTGCCTCCGCCCAAAGCCGCGCCGGCGGCTAACACACACCTCACGCGCTGACGCGACTTCAGGCGCGGGCAGGAATGCCCTCGTCCCACAGAGATACACAAATTGTCCCAAATGTCGGATGTTAAAAATTTTAACGAAGAGTGTCTACCGTGTCTACCCATTTT
>DKVK01000014.1 GCA_002491165.1 Porphyromonadaceae bacterium UBA7180 | reverse complement strand
TGATATGTGTTTAATTTGAACACTTACTTAAGTAAAAAAGAGACACAACGCGGTCGCTGCTTTGTGGCAACGACCGCGCTGTGCAAGAGAGGGTATGGGGAATTTATTCGGCGGCGTACTGGCGCACCGTGGGGCTCTCCACGTCTACGCCATACTCGGCGGCGAAGCGCAGGATGGCGCGCGCAAGGCGCGGCTTCAGCTCTTCGGGACAATATCTGAAATAGGCCTCGGCGGCACGCACATGGGCTGCGTCGGGCATCGGGTATTCGCGTCTTTCGGGAAGTCCGTAGACGCTGTCGGGCAGTTCCCGGCGTTCTTCGGTATCAAGTCTGTCGTTCATAGTAATAAATATGATTGTTCTTCCCTTTAGAACGCAGATGTGCGCCCGATTGTTTGCGGGCGCACATCCGTAAGTGTGTCGGGACGGCACACCATACGGCGGTCACATGCCGAGGTCATCGAACGGCAGGCCGTCGATGTCGGTCCCGTCATCGTTGACATCGATGTCGCCGGAGTCCGCGTCCTCAACTCCAATGGCGTAGATGTCGTCGAGTTCCTCCTCGTCTACATAAGTGGGTACCTCTTCCATCGTGGCGATGTCGTGGTATTGGAACGTAATGTCGTCGTCGGTGAGGTCCACTTCCACCTCGGGAAGGTCGTTGTCCGTATCGCCCGGGGTGTCGTCGAGCATCGCTCCGTCGGGAATTTCGGGGAGTCGGAAGTCATAGTCGGGCAGTGCGGGGACGTTCTCCCCGGTCAGGAAGTCGCCGTCGATGTCGAGGAGTTCCGGGTATTCGTTTATTATGTCGTCCACGGTTTCGGCTTCGTCGGCCGTGAGATTGCCTTCGAGATAAGCTCCGAGCGTCTCTTCGGAGACGGGAAGCCCTTCGAGGCTGTTCATGCGGGTAATGATGTCTTCTTCTTGTATCATAGCAGTCCCTCCTTTCTTAATACTTCGCAATACTGGGCCTTGGCGCGCCGGTGGCAATTATAATAATTGTCCATCGTCATTTCCATGAGCGCCGCGGTCTCGTCGTTGCTTTTCTCCTCGATATAGCGGTATTCGATGAGCCGGCTGTAGCGCCGGTTGGGCATCATCTTCAACAGTTTCTTTACGTCGGCCATATCGAGATTCCGGGTGTTTGAGACTAAAGACTCCTCCCCGAGGTTCAATCTATCACTTGAGGTGTCATTATTTTCATCTACCGGCATACGGCGCCCGAAAAGCTGTCGGCAATAGTTCTCCGTCACTATTTTTAGCCACATAGTCAGCGTGCATCTGAATCCGAAGTCCTGCAGCTTGGAGGTGCCGCTGCTTTTCTTGGGCAGCAGGATATAGACGTATATCTGGTTGATGAGTTCGACGGGCGTTTCGCAGTCGGTATAATACTTGTCGTGGATCGACTTGAAGAGCGGGTAGCATTTGCGGTAAAGGAAGTCGTGCGTGATGCGCGCGTCACGCCCCAGGATGGCGTCCGCTATCTCGCGGTCGGTGTATCGGTTTATGTCAGCCATGTTTTTCAGGTCCTGTCTTTGCATTAACGGTGTCGGGAAACTTGAGGCATCAGCGGTCTTGCATCTGGCGCCGCATCTCCTCGTGGGCCGCCTTCATTTCTTCCCGGGCCTGCCGCCGGGCCTCACGGGCCTCCTCGCGTGCCCTATTCATCTCCTCCTGTGCCTCCCGGCGCGCCCTCATCATCTCCTCGCGGGCTTCCTCGCGGGCACGGCCGAAAGAACCGTCTTCCGCCGGGGCCGCATCCGCCGGGGCCGATGCCTCTTCAGCGCCGCCGAACCCGTTTTCCCATTCATCACGGGAATCCACCGTCGAGGGCATTTCGTCGGCACTCCATTCGCTGCGCCTATCCTCCTTACGGGATGAAGAATCGTCCTCCCCGCTGCCGGAAAGAAGTGAAACCACTACCACAACGGCCACAACAACGGCACCTCCTATCATGCCGAAGGCTATCATGCGCTTGCGCTGCCGTTTCTCTCTATTGATCAGCTTAGTCATTGTTTTACATCAGGGTAGCGTTAACGGCGAGCGGGCGGCATCAGCACGGAAAAATAACACCGGGCCACCGCGCCGGAAGGCATCATGCATCCCACACTCGCACAGTGCAAAATTACAAAATAAAATCCATACCGCAAAAACTATGTGTCCGAATTTTCATTATTCGAAATTATTTTGTAACTTTGCGAATCATATTTCGTCTAATCTATAAGAGCTAATTTATGGCACAATATTACTATATCGATGCATCGGGAACACAACGCGGTCCCGTAGATGAAACGCAACTCACTTCATGCGGAGTGACCGGCACCACGATGGTATGGACCGAAGGAATGGGCGACTGGCGCCCCGCATCGCAGGTAATTCCCCACATACTCAACGGCGGCTACCAACCGCAGCAACCGCAATGCCAGCCACCGCAGCAACCCTATCAGGGCGGTCAGCAACAACCTTACGGCGGCAACCAATACGGCAACCAGAATGGCGCTACCCAATACGGCAACCAGAATGGCGCTACCCAATACGGCGCCAACCAATATGGAACCCAATACGGCAACCAATATGGTAACCAATATGGTAACCAGTACGGCAACAACCAGCCGGCCGGCCCGCGCCCCGACAACTATATGGTGTGGTCGATCGTCATCACCCTGGTGTGCTGCTGGCCGTTCGGAGTCGTGGCGATAATCAACTCAGCCAACGTAAACAAATACTGGAACCAAGGCCGGTATGACGAAGCACACAAAGCCGCAAACAACGCCAAGACATGGTGCATCGTCAGCGCCATAACCGGAGCCATAGCTTTCACGATAGGATTCCTGTCTGGCTTCTTCGGCAACCTGTAACCGGATTCCGGAGGGACTGCATTTTCGAGAAGAAATGCGGTGTCGGCCCCTCCCTCCGAGGGCGCCGGTGCATAATCGGTCCCGGCGCTGAAGTCCTTTAAAATTGATGAATCATATAAGATTTATAGGTATCCGGCACAGGTTATCTGATGAATTTCTGATGATTTTCGGCAAAAAACTTGCTCAAGTCAGAGAAAAGCCGTAAATTTGCACCGTAAAAACGCCGGGACTCCCACACAGGGGAGCGACTGCGGTAATAGCTCAGTTGGTAGAGCATCAGCTTCCCAAGCTGAGGGTCGCGGGTTCGAGCCCCGTTT
>DKVK01000011.1 GCA_002491165.1 Porphyromonadaceae bacterium UBA7180 | reverse complement strand
TATGGAGGGTGTGGGTGCGTAGGGGTGAACCCCGAAGGAGATAAAAAATACGCACCATGCCATGGCATGGTGCGTATCGAGCCTGCCTGGGTGCGTAAATCAGAATGTAAGTAATCAAATTAAAACAGATAAAATCACTCAAAAATGCCGGCGTTTCTGATATGTGTTTAATTTGATTACTTTTTTAGGACACGGGATTAGTCCAGAGTAGCCTTGTTGCCGCTCTCGGTAACTGTCTCGGCAGTGTTGACATAGACATATTGAGCTTTCAGCGAGCCGGTCATTTGATCAAGAGGAGTTGTAGAGACGTTGTTGCGCACGTAGAGCATCAAAACATAGTTTTCGACCTTGACAGGGTCGGTACCGTTGGTTTGTGAAACTGTTATACCGGCGCACATACCTTTTGCATTGATAGCCGGTGCGAGGTTGATGTTGTTGTCGCATACGCCTGCCTGATACCAAAGGCCCACTATGCCGCTGACTCCGTAAGTTGAAGAACCTGTTCCGGTTATTGTTCCCGAATTGGTGTTGCCTGTAACCTCGATGATGTTCTGCACGGGATAGGCGTCGTCGCTGTTGAGGTATTTAACCCAGCCTACTATACCGCCGGCACCGAGCTGACCGTTGCAGGTTACGTCGCCTGAGTTGTTGCAACCGCTGACATAACCGGCCGACTGCTGTACGCCGACAATGCCGCCGGCACTGTTAGTCACGGCGGTTACGTTGCCCTTGTTAGTGCAGTTCTCGACAAGCCCGGTGTTAAGTCCTGAGATACCACCTGCTGATACATCACCGGCATAAATGGTTCCTGAGTTTGTACACCCGGTTATGACAGTCTGTTTGCCTTCTGCCGTGTAGTAGGAAGCACCGGCTATTCCCCCTGCGTTGCTCGTTTTAGAGGAGACGTCGGCGCCGTTGGTGCAGTTGGAGATTGTGCCGTCTTTCATTACGCGGCCGACTATTGCGCCGGTGGCTTTTCCACCGGTGAGATTACCTGACTTTACGTTCACTCCGCTGACCGAGGCTCCCTCGCTGACGAGGCCGACGAGTCCCGCCTGCTCGGCGGAGGTGGAGATGTTCAGGTTTTCGATGTTCAGGTTCTTGAGAGCCGCTCCTGCTCCTTTCAGGTTGGCTATGAACCCTACAGCATCGTTAGCGGCTGCCGACGGTTTCGAGATGGTAAGGTTCTTTATAGTGTGGCCTTGGCCGTCCAGCACACCGCTGAATGCCACGCCTTCACTGTCACCGTTATTGCGGGTGGCACCGGCCGCTATCATCGGGAACTCGTAACCTTTGAAGTCGAAGTCGCCGTTGAGTTTCACGGTATATCCGGCGAAGTCCTTGGCCGTTTGGCCGTTGGTGCCGCTTACCATGTGGGCGAGGCCCGCGAGGTCGGACGGTGTCTGTACTGCCACCGATTTGGTGGCTTCGTCTATCGTAGGATATGTCACGGTCTTGCCGTCCCATTCAGCTACCGAGAGCGAGGGTGTCAGGAAAGCGGGCTGTATGGTGACGGTGAAGTCGGTGGTGGAAGTCAGCAGCGAGCCGTAGATGTTGGTCTGGTAGTTGGCGCGCATCGGCACGTTGGGCACGTTGAGGGTGTTCATCACCTGCTCCCCTTTCATTACCTGCATGGTGAGGTCGGTGACGGTGTTCTGTCCGGCCGGTGCCAATACATAGTTCATCGAGAGGTAACGGTAGCCGTCCATCGGGTTGTTACCTGCGGGGAATGCAGCCTGCGAGGGAACTCCTGCGGCGTCGAAGCTTACGGTAGCGGAGCCGCTGAGTTCGCCGCTCACGAGGTTAAGGACGTTAGGCATTTTTGCCTCGAAGCCCAGCGTTGTGGTCAGGTTGGAAAGGCCTTCGCCGTATGCGGCGGTGACCGCCGGTTTCGTAGCATCGTTCGTTCCGAAGTTTACCTGCGCGAAGGGGCGGTAGAGGTCCACCGGCTCGGTGGTGCCTCCGGCTACCGTTACTATTTTGACGGCGTAGAAAGCGTCGCAGTTGTCGTTGTTCTGAGCGGCCTTGGTGTAGTTTACGGTAAAGTTCTGAGTGTCCGGAGCGTAAGAGTAAAGACCCTCGGGAGCGTCTGAAGACTGCGCCAGGAATACTACGTCGTATGTCTCACCGTTGACGAGGTCAAGAGACACCGATGTCGTGAGATTGATGGGTGTTGTGCCTGTTATCAGGGCTTCCTTTTCGCCGTGTTTGTAGACGTAATATGAAAGGGATTTGGCCGAGGTGCCGTCGCTGAAGGCACGGGAGCCGAGTTCGGCGGGAAGCTGTGCGGTGAAAGTAATCTTTCCGCTGCCGTCGCCTCCGCACATAGGCTCGTCTGAGGAGCAGGAGGTAAAGGCCATGCCGAATGTGGCGAGTGCCATTGCAGAAATAAGGAATTTCTTCATTCTTTGTGGATTTTAAGTTATGATTTTTTTGAGTTGTTTGCAGACCGGACCGAGGAGTCGTGGCATACCGCCGGATTGCGGTAGATGCCGCCTTTCGGCTTTATGCAGCCGTAATTTCTTGGACTTGTGGATTATCCGTCACAAAATTAGGTAAAAAAGGGCAGTTTTTACCCCCTCGATGTGTTATATTTTGTTAAAACACCTGAAAATAACCTTGCTTATGAAGAAATTTCTTTAATTTTCCGGTAAATGATATCCATGTCGTGGCGATTTGAATCAATTGCCGCGGTAGATGAATTTGTGGCCGGCGCGGATGTAGAGGTTGCCGGGCTGCGGGTCGGTGACGGGGATTCCCAGTAGGTTGTAGATCGTGGAACCGGTTTCCGGCGCGGCTTCGATGTTTTCTATGCCGGAGGCGTCGGGGTCGAGCGCCAGGATGGTGCCGGGATTGATGTAGATGCGCCAGTTGCCGGTAGGCTCACCTTGCGGCGTCCATTGGTACATGGTGCCCGCGGAGACGTAGGCGCCGGCATCGGTGGCGTAGATGTAGCCGGTGTAGGGGTTCACGTAGATGCAATAGGGGTTGGTGAGCTTCATGAGGTCCTGCCGCAGCGTGCCGGGCATCTCCTCGCTGACGCCTTCGCGGCCGCCCGTGGCCATTGCTTGCGCCGGGTCGATGGTGATGTAGTCGAAACTCTGTTCGCCGGTGATGTAGGAAAAGTGCGAACCGACGGCTAAGAAGCGGCCGTCGCGGCCGGTGCAGTTGTAGGTTGCGGCGCGGTCGAGTTTCACGAAACAGTCGGCGTCGGGCGTCCCGGAGAGCACTTTCTCCATGTCGAGGATGATGGTGGCGGCGGGAATTTCATAATGGTCACCGGGCGAGTTGACGCAGAGGTATCTGCCCGAGGCGGAGATTTTGCCGAAGAGGTTGATCTGCCCGGTCTCCACGCTGCGCACCTTCTGCATCGTGGCGGTGTCGATGACGTCGATGGATGTTTCGTAGTCATGTCCCTCCTGGAAGGCGTAGCCGCCGGTGTTCACCACGAAGAGGCTCCCGTCGTAAAGTGCCAGTCCCTCCGGTTCGTATCCTACCTCCACGGCATCGGTGACCGTGAAAGTGGAAGCGTCGATTTTAGCCACATAGCCTCGGGTGAAGGTGCGTGTCTCGCCGCCGATGACACATTCATGGGCGTAGCTGGAGACGTAGACGTAACGGCCGTCGGTGGCCAGCTTGCGGTTGTTGGGCACATCCTCGGTGGCGGCGACGGCGGTGCCGTCCGGGCGGATGAACTGGATGATGTTCGACCAGTTGACGGCGATGGCCAGCAACTCGGTGTTCACTTGCACTATGTCGTTCGGCGTGTCGCCGAGCTTGTGGCCGTTTACCTGGCGGAACCATTCGTTGCTCACTATGCAGCCGTCCTCGAAGTAGGAGATGCGGCCGTTGTCCGACTGCCAGCTGCTTTCGTCAAGGACAATGATTTTCTCCTGCGCGGTGGCAGGGAGGACTGTGGGGTGGAGGGATATGAAAGTATGTATATAAAGGTTTTGATTCTCATTTTCGTGATTTGTTACCTATCGAATAGGAAAGTGTGAAGTAGACGGCGCGGCCGGGCATGGGGTAGCGTTGCACGTGCTCGTACTGCACGTCGAAGAGGTCGTTCACTTCCAGCGAGGCGGTGAACCATTTCCAGGTTCCGGTGAGCTTTAGGTCCACGTTGTTGTAGGGTGAGAGGATGTCGCGCGGGTCGGCGTATGACCACAGGCGTTTGCTAACGTGCAGTTCCGAGACGGTGAGCGTGAGCCACTTCCAGCCCACTATGCCGGTGACGCCGCAGGAGAATTTCGGCGAGTAGCAGATGGGCTGGTCGTAGGTCTGCGGGTCGGAGGGGTCGGTGCGGTTGCGGTCGTCCTGCCAGGTGAAGGAGGTGAGCAGCGAGAAGGTCCAGTCGCCGGTGTTGTACTGTCCGGAGATGGTGGAGTTCAGGCCGCGGCAGAAAGTGTGGCCGTAATTGAGCATCGACCAGGTGTATGTGCCCTTCAGCGGCAGACACACTATGCGGTCATCGATATGGTTGATGTAGAAGTCGGCCTGTATGGACGCCATCCACCGGGGGGCCATGAAGTGGTATTCCACTCCGAGGTCCCACTGCTTGGTGTATTCCGGCTTCAGGTTGCGGTTGCCGGCCTGGGTGTAGTAGAGGTCGTTGAGCGTCGGGGCGCGGAAGATGCACTTGTACCACGCGCGCACGCTGAGGTCGCGCCACGTGTAGCCAAGCGTCACCGAGGGGGTGAGCTTCTGCAGCGGGTCGGCGGCGCCCACTTTCAGGCGTGTATGGTCCTTGTAATGCTGGTAGAGCACGGAGGCGGCAAGGCGTGCGCCGCGCCACTCCATCTGCACGGCGCCTACGGCTTTCTGGTCGAGCCGCCGCACCGCGCTGAAGTGCTTGAGGTCGGCGTCGAGCCACGACATGCGCGCATCGTAACCGGCGTTGACCGACAGCCACGTGAAGGGGAGGAAAGCGTAGGCCGCCGAGGCGTAGGCGTCGTTCTGGTAATAATGGTTGTCGACGCGCGCGGTGTTCTGGTTCTCCGGGTAGTCGGTGTTGTAGCGCAGGTATTCGTGGGTATACTTGGTGTTGAACTTGATGCGGTGTCGGCGGCCGAAACTGTGCTGCCACGATGCCTGGGCGAAGAGGTCGGTGTCCCACTCGCGCCCTATGTTGGTGTATTTGTCGGAGAGGCGGCGCACTATGCCGCCCGGGCAGCCGCGCTCCGAGATATAGGCGTAAAGGTGCGAGGCGAAGCCGTTCTTGAAGAGCGCCCCCTCCACGCGCAGGAACTCTATGTCGGAGTTGCGGCGCACGCCCACGGTGTCTTCGTATTCCGACTTGTAGCGGAACTTGTAGTCGCCGCGGCTGTTGAGGTATTCGCCGTCGATGAATCCGCTCCAGCCGCGGCGTGCGAACTGTGCGTTGACGCGGCCGCGGTAGGTGTGGAACGACCCGATGCCGCCAAGCACGGTGAGCGAGTCGCTGACGGGACGCCGCGTCTGCATGTAGACCGTGGCGCCGGAGGCGTATTCGGAGGCCGACTGGCAGCTCTCCAGCTTGTTGGCGTTGTAGAGGGAGACAGATTCGAGGGTGGAGAGGGAATACTTGCCGAGGTCCACGGTGCCGTTCTGCGCGTTGGTGATGCGTATGCCGTCGATGTAGACTCCAACGTGCTGCGAACCCAGGGAGCGCACGTTGACGGTCTTCATGCCGCCCAGGCCGCCGTAGTCTTTTATCTGCACTCCGGCGAAGTATTTCAGCGCGTCGGCCACGGAGGTGGAGGAGAGGGCCTGCAGCTTTTCGCCCGAAAGGGTCTGCACCGTGGCCAGCGGCTTGGGGTTTGCTATCACCACCACATCGTGGAGCTGGTGCACGGTGTCTTTTTGTTCGGGGTCGGCGGCACGGAGCACACGCACGCCGAGGAGCAAGGCGAGCGCAAGAAGCAGATATTTCAGTTCAAAACGATAGAAAATCTTCATGAAGCGAGTTGATAATCAGGCAACCTGGTTATAAATGGTTACAAAAAAATCCCGGAACGCAAGTTTGCGCTACGGGGCAGGTTCAAGCTCGTTTCGGAGGTTATAAGACGGCCGGAAAAAGGAGGTTACGTAAGCCCGTGGTCCCGCAGGCGCAAAAAGCGATTGCTCGTGGGCCGGTCTTCTGACTTGTTCCGTAAAGGCGCGTCTTCCCGGCGGGTGATTGCCAGTGACATCGTGCGTCTTACTTTGAGCGTCCCGGGGCGCGGATAAACCGCACGGGGACGGGAACTTACAGCAGCGGGTACTGTTACGGATTCACACCGTATTCCAAGGCATCTCCATGCCGGGGCCCAATAGCGCCGCAAAGTTACGAACTTTTTCAAACACCGCCAAACCAAATCCCGAAAATCTCTCCTTCGGGAACAATATTAGCTTTCTTCAAGAGCACAATTGCTCTTGAAAGGCATTATGAGCACTATGATTCCTAAGGGCAATATGAAGCGATGTCACATCCGCAACATTCGCCACATTAATTATATGATGTCGATGTTGCCGGCTTCACCGCAAATGCTTTCGTAACCGCTTGCGGCAGCCGCAAAAAATAAATCACCCGTATCACTGCGGATGATTCATTGTAATTATTTCACCAAAACAAATATACCCTTTCGGATATTGGGTGAAAGATGGGTCTCGAACCCACGACCTACGGAACCACAATCCGTCGCTCTAACCAACTGAGCTACATTCACCATACGCTTTCCCTGATAGCTTCCACTAAAGGCTTCGCAAGGTTGCTATCCGAAAAGCGATGCAAAGTTAGCACTTTTTGCCGACATCTCCAAATTTTTTTGCCAAAAAATGTTTTCTGCTTTTTGGTGCATTTAAAAGGCGTTGATTATCAAGGAAATATAAATAGGGCGCGTTTTTGCGCCAAAATAGACTATGTAAGAAGCGAGATTGCTTTTTATGTTTTAGATGTAACTGATGTTATTAATGTTGCTGATGTGACAGATATAATTAATGTGGTTTTTCGCGGTTGTGGAGAAGTTCATTTCTTATGATAACAGGCACAGTCATTAAAAAAAGCAGCCGCCCCAGGCGACTGCTTTTATGTTCTGTGCGGCGGGGCCGTTATTTTATTTTCTTCAGCTCTTTTTCGTTTACTACTATGGGGTAGCGCTGTTTGAGGTCGCGTATCCAGTCTTGTTCGAGCTGGTCCTGATAGGCGCTTGTGACGAGTCCTTTCACGTCGTTGAGTTCTTCCGGCTCCTTGAGGGTACGGATATCATAGACGAAGTAGGCGGGGTAGCCCTGCACGAAGGGTGCGTCGCCCTGACTTTCGTTGAACACCAGGTAGTCGACTATCTGGTTGTCTCCCTTCTTGACGAGGATGCGGTCAATGGAAACAGGCATACCGAACTCGGAGCGTATAGTCTTCACCAGCGTGTCGGTGCCGAGTTGCTGCATACGCAGGCGGACGGCGTTGGCCAGCGAGTCGCTTTCGGCCTTGACGAGGAATCCCTTGACGCGTGGTTCGGACCATGAGAAGTCGCCGCGGTGTTCGGCGAAGTAGCGGTTGAGGCCTTCGGTATCCTTGGCGGCCTTGTCCCAGACGTTGCGCAGGCTTATCTCGTAGAGCAACGAGCCGTCGCGGTATTCGTTCAGTAGGTTGCCGATTTCGGGATTCTCGCCGATGACGGCGTCGTAGGCGTCTTCGCGGAGCATATTGGTCTGGAAGCGGCGCAGCGCTTTGTCGAAGAATCTCGCCTCGTCGGGGTCATTGTTACGCTTGGCGAGCGTTGCGGCGTAGTTGTTGAAGTCGCCGAGGGTGTAAATGTCCTTCCCTATCTTGAAGAGGGTTTCGCCGCCGCGACCGGCTGCCATGGCATCGGCGAGAGCCTTTTCTACACCTTCGGAGGCGATATTCTGTCGCAGTTCGGCAACGAGTTTGGCGTTATTCTTCAGTTTGAAGCGTTTGCCCCATTTCTCCCAGTTGTTGTCGAGCAGGATTTCGTTGCGGGCGTCGCCGGGGTTGGTGATACGGGCGAAAAGTCCGGCTTTGGCATTGTCGAACGGCTGCATTCCCTGATGGCCGCGTTTGTAGATGACGTGGTATCCGAAGCGTGTCTTTACGGGATCTGAAATCTCACCGTCGGCAAGCGCGAAAGCGGCGTCGGAGAACTCTTTGACCATCTTGCCGGTGCTGAAGGGAGGCAGGGCGCCGCCATTCTGTGCCACCGAGGGGTCGTTGGAGTATTTTTTTGCCAGAGCCGTGAACTGGCTCGGGTCCTGGCGGAGCACGTCAGCCACGCTGTCGGCCAGTGCGTAGACCCGGGCCTCGTCCTTGCCCTGCGTGGAGAAAAGAATGTGGCTGGCCTCGCAGAAGCCGCTGAATGGACGTGAGGCGCCGCCTTTGAGGATATGGTATCCCATCTGAGTCTCGGTGACGTCTGAAATCTGACCTTCGGGGAGGGAGTACATCACCTCCTCGAACTCCACGGGGAGCATACCGGCCATGACAAATCCCATGTTTCCGCCGTTGGCTTTGGAACCCTGGTCCTGCGAGAATTGCCGGGCCAGTTCTTCGAAGTCGCCGCCGTTGGCGAGCACGGTGTGCAGCGAGTCCATGCGCTGGCGCAGTTCGCGGTTTTTGGCTTTGTCGGGGGTCTTGAAGAGCATGATGTGGTGTGCTTCCCGTTCGGTGGCACCGCGGTCATACTGCTCGTGGGCCAGCTTGTAGAGAAGCACGGAGTCAACAAGCAGCGGGCCGGCCAGTTCGTTGCGGTATTGGTTCATGTCACGCTTGAAGGTCTTGGTGGTGTCCACGCCGTTGGCCAGCGCGTCGGCAACCTTCAGCTTATATACCTTGAACATTTCTACATACTGGTCAAGGGGCTGAGGCTCAATCTGTTGCTTCGTATTCTTGTGGTAAAGGTATTCGAACTCCGAGCGATGCACGTCACGCCCGTTGACAGTCATGACAACGGGGTCCTTGGCGGCAAAAGCCACTGCGGCCGTAAGGGCCAGTCCGGCGCCGATAAACAGGCTACTTTTCATTTCAGTTGTATTTTTCGTTGCAAGTTAATAGGTTGGAGAGAGCACGTCTTTCCAACCTATTAACGTGAATATTTGTGAAAAATTTTATCTTACGCTGTAAAAATTAGCCGTGGACGCGAATTGGCGCCGCGGCAACCGGTTCCATAGCTGTTACGAGCGGCTGTAATTGGGGGCCTCGGCGGTGATGGAGACATCGTGGGGATGGCTTTCCAGCACACCGGCGGCGGTGATTCGGGTGAACTGTGCGTGGTGAAGCGCCTCGATGTCCTTGGCGCCGCAGTAGCCCATGCCTGCCCTCAGGCCGCCGAGCATCTGGTAGACAACCTCATAGAGCGAACCCTTGAAGGGCACGCGGGCGGCGATGCCTTCGGGAACGAGCTTCTTGGCGTCGGTCTCGTTGCCCTGGAAATAGCGGTCCTTGGAGCCTTTCTCCATGGCTTCGAGCGACCCCATGCCGCGGTAGGTCTTGAATTTGCGGCCGTTGAAGATGATGGTGTCGCCGGGGGATTCCTCCACGCCGGCCAGCATACCGCCGAGCATCACGGAATAACCGCCGGCGGCCAGTGCCTTCACTATGTCGCCGGAATAACGTATGCCGCCGTCGGCGATTAGGGGCACGCCGGTGCCTTCGAGGGCTTTGGCCACGTCGTAGATGGCTGAGAGCTGCGGCACGCCGACGCCTGCCACCACGCGTGTGGTGCAGATAGAACCCGGGCCGATGCCCACCTTCACGCCGTCGGCGCCGTTCTCAACCAGGAAACGGGCGGCGTCGCCGGTTGCGATGTTGCCTACCACGACGTCGATATCGGGGAAGGCTTCCTTGACCTGCTTGAGGATGCCGACAACTCCGGCGCTGTGGCCGTGTGCGGTGTCGATGACCAGTGCGTCGACGCCGGCTTCCACGAGGGCGCGGGCACGCACCATGCTGTCGGGCGTCACGCCGATGCCGGCGGCCACGCGCAGACGGCCCAGGCGGTCCTTGCAGCTGTAAGGCTTGTCTTTGGCTTTTGTTATATCTTTATAGGTGACGAGGCCCACGAGGCGACCGTCGCTGTCCACAACCGGCAGTTTCTCGATTTTGTGGCGCTGGAGTATTTCCGTGGCCTGTTCCAGGTCGGTGTGCTGGTTGGTGGTGATAAGGTTTTCGGTGGTCATCACCTCGTCGATTTTCTTGTCGAGGTCGCGCTCGAAGCGGAGATCGCGGTTGGTGACTATGCCGCGGAGGATGAGGTTTTCGTCCACCACGGGGATGCCGCCGATGTGATATTCGTGCATCATTTCGAGGGCATCGCGCACAGTGGCGCCGCAGCGGATGGTGACGGGGTCATAAATCATGCCGTTTTCGGCACGTTTCACAGCGTGCACCTGGCGGGCTTGCTCTTCGATAGACATGTTCTTGTGAATCACCCCGATGCCTCCCTCACGGGCGATGGCGATGGCGAGCCGCGCTTCGGTCACGGTGTCCATGGCGGCGGACACGATGGGGACATTCAGCGTGATGCGGCGGCTGAATTTGGTTGTCAGGTTTACTTCGCGGGGTAGTACTTGGGAATAAGCGGGTATCAGGAGGACATCGTCGAAGGTGAGCCCTTCCATCTTTACCCTATCTGCAATAAACGACATATTTTGGCTGTGCTAAGAAGTTGAATTTATTGCACGCAAAATTACTCATCTTTAGCGAAACGGCCAAATTTTAACGCAAAAAAAGTTAAAAAACTTTTGGGGAGCGGACTATCAGGCTTATTATACGTGGTAGTCTTAGCTAATTCTGCTATAATAGCTGTCTAAACTAACCTATTGGTAATAACTAATTTAGCTGCTTTAGCTAAGCTGGCGTTATCGTGTGCGGATGCTTACTGTGCGAGGGTGTCGGTGGCTGAGTAGCGGTCGAGGAGCTGCCGGTAGCGGTCGGTGGCTTTGAAGCGCGTCAGCCAGCTGTCTATGCTGTCGTGGAGCGCCACGTCGCGGCGGCGCGTCAGCCATGCCTGGAATTGCGTGAACCCTATCGGCGTGTCGATGTTCACATCCGGATGCTTGAGGTGCATCCTCGCCGCCGTCTTTTCGTTGATTACGGCGTAGCGAAGCTCGCCGCCGGCCACTTTCAGGAAGAGGTATTCGTCCGAAAGATCAGGGTGGGGGACGATGGTCACCGGGGCTCCGATTTCCGACGACAGGTTGTCGAGCCTTTGGCGTACCGGGGAGTTTTTCTCGATGTGTACGGTGTCGCCCGCAAGGTCGAGCACCGAGGCGGCGCGCGGTTTGCCGTCCGTGCCGTTGAGTTGCACAAGCACCTGCCGGTCGAGGAAAACGTCTTCGGAGAAGAGGTATTTGTCGCGCATGCCGGCCGTCACGGGGAGCGAGGCGAGGATGTCGACCTGCCGGGCGGTGAGGGCGTCGAGCGACTCTTCGAGCGAGAGCACCGGGATGAAGCGTATGGGGCGCCCCATGTCGGCGGCCATCAGGCGCAGCATGTCATAGTTGAGGCCGCCGATGGTGTCGCCGTAGAGGTAATAGCTCATCGGGGAGTGGGTGATGGCCACCAGCAACGTGTCGCCGCGGTCGCCCGGCGGCAAGGGTGCTTTCTTGCTTTTGCCGGCGTCGCCTCCGCAGGTGTAGAGCGCAACCATGGTGAAGAGGACGGCCACGAGCAGCAGCACGTAGAGCGCTATGCGCCGCCCCTTGACGGGTTGGAAGCGGCGTTGTGCCGTCTCGCTATGGAGGTCACGGAGTTTCATGTCAGTCGGCGAAATCGACGCTCAGGCCGAAGAGCAGGCGCGCCGGGTTAACGGGATAGAGCGGCATGGCGAAGTAGTCCTTGGTGAACCATCCCTTGTTGAAGTGGGAATAAAGCACATAGAAACGTACCTTGTAGAGCTTGGCGGTGACGTAGGCGTTCATGAAGGGGAAGTTGCCCACTTTCCAGTCTTCCCCTACGCGGAAGGTCATCGTGGCCGGCTCGTAGTTGTAGCCGCGGTAGCGCGTGTAATAGTCGGCGTCGACGCCTATCTGGAGATTCAGGACGCGGAAGGCGTTGAATTTCAAGTACATGTTGGAGTATATAGTCAGCGCCGGAACCGGAATCACTTCGGCGTTGGAGGAGGTCTGGTAGGTCAGGGCGTTGTCCCAGTTCCAGATTCCGAAGTTAAGGTGTTGTTTCACGGAGGCGTAGAATAGATGCACCGTTCCGCCGTCCTGCTGCGGGAGGCCCGTGGTGTTGAAGAACACATAGTTCTGGAGGCTTCGCCATCCGGCCGAGATGCGTGTGTCGGTCCAGGGGATGAGAAGTTCGCCGCCGATACCGAACGAACGCGTCTTGCCGAAGTCGTTATGCCAGGCGTAATGGTTCGATATGTAGTTCTTCAGCAGATAAGGTTGCGCGGTGTTGCGGAGATGGGCATTGGCCTTGAGCTGCACGGTGTCTCCCAGGAGACGGAACTGCGTGTAGGCGTTGCCGGAAAGCTCGAGGTCGCCCACCACGTCGCCGGAGAGCCCGAACTTCACGTCGGCGTCATAGCGCAGCGTGGTGCCCTGGGTTTTGGCTATGCGGCCTCCTATCCAGAGGAGGTTTTCCGACGCTTTGGGTTTTATGTCCACACCTTCGGGGAGGGGGGTGAGGTCGGCGCCCGGCGGTGTGTCTTCCCCTTCGCCCGGTTCTTCGGAGCCGGGGGGAATCCAGCCATTGTTGGCCTGCGTGTAGCGCCGCAATTCATACTGCGCGTAAGCTGAAAGACCGAATTTGGCCCATTTCTGGAAACCCTCTATCATCGAGATGCCGACGGTGTTCTTGAGGCTTGAATAGGAGGTTTTGTCGTAGGTCTCGCCATCGGTGAGATAATGGTGGTCCCAAAAACTGTTGTTTGAGGCGGCGTTGGTGAATATGTGCGTGGCCCGATCCCAGTCGAGCGAGTAAATGAACTGCGTTACAGGTACATATTCCTGGCGCGTTAGGGTGTCGTTGACCTCTGTGTCGCGCCAGAAGCCCACGTTGTAGGTATGCGACATATAGAAGCGTGAGCCGCGCGAGCGTGAGTGCGCGTCGCTGAGGTTCACGGGGATGCTCTTGGTGTCGATTTTCGAGACGCCGCCTTGTAGCTGCGCCGGGTCGGTGATGTAAAGCGGGTCGGTGATACCGCCGTTCTCCTTGTTCACCATATTGTAAGCATAGAAGTAGGCCTGCGTCTGGTATCGGTCCCCTTTATAATAGGCGTTGAAGCCGTATGCCACATCCTTGGCGGCCTGGTTGGCGTACATACCCTTGGAGTAAAGGTAGTCTATGAAAGCTCCGGCGCCGAAGCGGCGGTTGAGGCTCCCGGCGAAGGTGGCCCCGAGCCGTTCCTGGCCGGTGTCGCGGCTACCTCCGAAGTCGTAGCCCGCCAATGTCATGGGAATGTAGACGTTATAGAACTTCTGCTTCCCGGCCGTCGGCAGCCAATGGTGCAGCGGGTCTGTGAAGAAGAACGTGGAGCGGGGCCGGAACCCTTCGATGAGCAGTGTCTGACCCGGGGAACCCAGGTTGCCGGGCGTGACGTATGCGTCGGTCACCATCGAGGGGATGACGTGGCGCTGGTAGTTGAAGGGTATGGTATCGATTGTGGAAGGTACCGCGAAACCCAGTGGATAGCTCAGGGTCCAGGCGTTTCCCGCTTTGTATTTTGTGTTGTCGCCGCCGGCGCCGGGGTTGCCCTGGCCGAAAGCCAGCGCGACACAAGCCACCAGAAGCATAAGCGACATTATCCTTTTCCAAAACATAGTGCGAAATTACAAAAATAGTGGCGAAGCACAAAATTCTAAGCCGTAAAATTGTTTTTTGCAGATTGTGATAAACCTTTCGGTATCCCGGAACGTTTGAAAAGTATAATCCAACTATGCCACTGCACCCCACGGGAATCCGACATACGGGTTTCTGCGCGCGTGTGGCAAAACTTTATAAAGGGATCTGATTATGTGTGATAAAGACTACAACGAAGAGTTCATGCAAGAGGCGGTTAGACTTTCGATAGAGAATATAGAGCGCGGCGGCGGCCCGTTCGGGGCAGTGATAGTTCGCGACGGAAAGATAATATCCCGCGGAGCCAATTCGGTGACACTTGACAACGACCCCACGGCCCACGCTGAGGTAAACGCCATACGCAACGCCTGCCGGTCGCTCGGCACTTTCCAGCTTGGCGGCTGCATTGTGTTCAGCAGTTGCGAGCCGTGTCCCATGTGCCTGAGCGCCCTCTACTGGGCCGGGGTCAAGAAAATATTTTATGGCAATACGAAGGAAGATGCCGCGGCCATCGACTTCTCCGACAAGTTTATCTACGACGAGATAGAACGCCGTCCGCTGAAGCGTCACGTTCCCGGCATTCACATAGAGAACAGCGGCGCCATCCGCGCCTTCGAGAAATGGGCCTCCGACCCGAACGTGAAAAAGTACTGAGACACCGCATGTTACGGTGCCTATTCAGCGTATTTGGCAAAAGAAATCTTAGTAAACACACAGCGATAATAGAAGCGGCCTACCCGTAGAGGGTCAGGCTGCTTTTTGCTTTAACTGCTTAAAACTTCAAAAAAGATTGTAGTCAGTCTTTTTTGTCGGCGGGGCGGTACCGGCGGCGGAAGTCCTTGGGCGATATCCCCTCGTATTTCTTGAAATACTTGCCGAAGAAACTCTGCGAGGAGAAATTGAGGCGTTCGGCTATCTCCTTGATGCTGAGGTTTGTGGTGCGCAGCAGAATCTTGGCGTCGGAGATGGTGTAGTGTTCTATCCAGTCCACGGATGCGATTCCGGTGTAGCGTTTAACGGTGCGGGACAGGTGTTTAGAGGAGACACCGAGCCGTTCGGCATAAAAGTCGAGGAATCGCTTCTGGCGGTGGTATCGGTCCACGAGCACTATGAAGTTTTTCGAGAGCTTCATGGCCTTGAAGTCCTGAGCCGGTTCGAGACCTGTGTAACAGTGATAACCCACCTCGAAGAAGGCGAACAGGATAATGTAGAGGATGCGCTCGTGGTAATAGGGTTTGGCGATGTCGCTGATGGTCTCGATCAGTACGTTGTACAGGTTGTCGTATACCGATAAGATTTCCGGTGCGATTTCGGTGACAATCGAGGCCTGAGCGGTCTTGATGTTGCAGTGCCGCTGAATTTCGTTTAGTATTTCAGTCTTGAGACCGATTGAGATAGTGCAGACGGATACCTGCGCGGGGTTTTCGAGTGCGATGTTGCCGATTCGTTGTCCGGGACGTAGATAAATAATAGATGGTACGGAGGTGTTGTAAGTGACACCGTCAATGTCGATGGAGCTGCTCCCTTCCCTGACGTAGAGGAATACGGTGCAACCCTCGAGCTGTGAGCCGGCGAGGGTTTCGATGGTGGTTGGCGTGATGGCGCGCGATACCCAAATTTCTGAATCGGGATGCGGTGCCAGATATGTCAAGAGGTTCAACTCCGTTTGTCCGTGGGGCGTTTCAGTGATATCCATTTCCCACAAATAAGGTGTGATAATCTGAGTAATACAATAACATTGCGTAGCGGAGAGCGTTAAGGGTGCTAAAACCGGACATCGCCCGGGAATAAGTTTTACGCGACAGGGTCGCGGCAAAGATGTAAGTGATAATGCCTAAAATTCCGAATGGATATAAATTGCTAACTGTGAAGTTGTTTCCACTGATTTATGTTTTAAAATATATCAAAAACTGGTCGAAACAAATTCTGTAACTGAAGCTGGATAATTTATTGTTAAACAACTCCAAAAGATTATTATGATTCGGTTTATTTATGACGGTGCAAAATTAGTGATTTTTGGCGGTGTTTCATATTTTTAAACAAATTATTTTTGGAAAGAAGGGTGGAAAAATTTACTAATATTTGAAATTTGAAATATATATTTAAAGTATTTGAGATGATATATAGAATCTGTGCCGAAATTAGTCGGCAACGTTAACGAATTTTTACGGTGAGACGGTGGAAGAGACCGTCAATGCCCTGGACAAGGCCGCGAGGGACGCCGCGGAGGAAGATTTGGGGATATTGGAAATTATGTGTATCTTTGCTCAAAAATTATTTGGTCGCGCTGTGGTCTCCGTGCGGCTTTCGATAACGTAAAGCTCCTCTTATGGTCAGAAAGATGATTGCGGTTATTTCCATAGGTTTGCTGGTCATTGTGCTGGTGACGGCGGTTTGTTACTTCATGGTGTCGGCAAATGCCTCCGGGCGGCTTTACGACGACCCCGCCAAGACGCCGCATTACCGCCACGCGCTGTTGCCGGCCACATCGCCGGTGACGCCCGACGGGCGCCGGAATTCGCATTTTACCAACCGCATCGATGCCGCCGCGGCACTTTTCGCTGCCGCCAAGATAGACACACTCATAGCCAGTGGCGGCGATTACCGCACCAGCGAAACTTTCGGTTGTGACGAACCGGCCGCCATCCGCGACTCGCTCGCCAAGCGCGGCGTGGACCCGAAGCGCATCATCCTCGACTACGACGGTACGCGAACGCTCCGCTCCATAGTGAAGGCCCGCGAAGTGTACGGCCTCGACAGCGTGCTGATAATCTCGCAGAAATTCCACAACGAACGGGCTCTGTGGCTCAGCGACAAGGAAGGGCTCCGCGCCGAAGCCTTCAACGCCGCGCCGTCCCCTTTCCTGAAATACCGCCTGAAAAACCAGTTGCGAGAGTTCGCCGCCCGCGTAAAAATGTACCTCGACCACTTCCGCGGCGAACATCCCGTCTTCCCCGAAAACGTGTCTGACAAAAGCAAGTGATTGCCTCATTGCGGAATTTGGTACAGGAATTTTGCAGTATGGGGAATTTGTGTTCTCTTTGCAGAGAAATCGAATTGACTTAAATCCAAATGAAATATTTTTATTCACAGATACTTGCTTGCATAGTGCTGATATTGGCTTTGCCGCCGATGGTCGTCTCGGCGCAACGCGGTTCATACGCACATGTCGCCGCAGGATCTTCTCATGGAATGGTAATAAAGAAGGATGGCATGTTATGGGCTTCCGGAAACAATAAATGGGGTCAGCTTGGAGATGGAACGATTGCAGAACGACATATTCCTGTTAAAGTGCTCTCAAATGTCAAATCGGTTGCCTGTGGACGGTGGCATACAATGGCTATACTCAGTGACTGCTCCCTTTATGCTTGGGGAAATAATGGCGGAGGTCAACTGGGAGATGGCACCGACACAGACCGGCTGACTCCTGTAAAGGTTTTCTCAAATGTAAAATTGGTTGCGAGTAGTTTTTTTCATACCATGGCGATACTCAATGACGGTTCTCTTTACGCATGGGGGCAGAATGGGGAAGGACAACTTGGAGATGGCACGACAACCGAGCGGCAGTCGCCTGTTAAAGTGCTCTATAATGTCAAAGCAGTGGCATGTGGAGCCGGTCATACAATGGCCATACTCAATGACGGTTCACTATATGCTTGGGGGTGGAATGGAAATGGTCAACTTGGAGATAACACGACAACCGACCGTCTTAGACCTGTAAAAACAGAGGATAATGTGGCGGAGGTTACATGTGGTTATTTGTTTACCGCATATATCACTGAATCCGGAGACTTTAAGACTGTAGGCGAAATATTCTGGGGAGAACAATAATTTTATTGTGTTTACTCGGATGTGATAATTGCGGCCGTCCGGATGCGGACGCGCTATGGTGCGTTTCTACTCTGGTAACTTCGTTTGCTTTGAGATATTTTGTGCGTTGGTTGAAATTTTTTGATTAAATGTTTGGATTTTGTCGAAATTGTTTGTAACTTTGTGGCGACATTGAACTAAGTCTTTACCGAATTTAGACTGATAATTGACTTTGTGTATCACTTTCACCATCACTTATGCAAGAAGAAAGAATTATAGACCGTTTCGATGCCTTCGCAAGATACCGCAACCTCAGCGACGCTACGGTGACGCGCGAATGTAATCTGGCCGTCGGCACGCTGGGCAAGTCGCGCAAGCCGGGCAAGGACCTGACACGGCGCACTTCCGAAAAACTGATTCAGAAATACCCTGAGCTGAGCCGACGCTGGTTGCTCGAAGGGTTGGGGGAGATGTTCTCCGACACCCCGGCCAATGATTATCCGCATTATCCGCTCATCGACATGGCACGCGCCGAGTGCGGTCGCCCCGGCGGTCTCTCGGAGGCCATCATGAGCGAGGGTTTGCCCATGATTTCAATTCCCGGAACACCGCGCGACACCGAGTTTTTCGTCCAGGCCACCGGCTACTCGATGGTCGACGAGGAGCACGTGGAACTCAGCATTCCGCCGGGCGCACTGGTGGGAGTGGCAAAAATCAAGGAGCAACCCTACATGCGTTGGGGTGAAGTTTACGTAATCTCCACGCCCGACGGACTGATGATAAAGCAGCTCCGCGAGGATGACGACCCGGAGTTTGTGCGCTGTGTGTCATACAACCCGGCGTATGCCGCCTTCCGGTTGCCCAAGAACGAAATACTGGAATGTGCCCGCATCACCTGTGTGGTGCCCGTTTACCTGCGATGACGGCCCGGGAGTTCGAACGCCGCGTGGCCGACTCCGTGTGCGGAATAAAAGGAGAAATAGTGGTGGGAGTCAGCGGAGGCGCCGACTCCACCGCGTTGCTCGTGGCCCTGCACGCCGTGGGAAAGCCGTTGTTCGCGGTGACATGCGATTTCCATCTGCGAGGCGAGGAAAGTACGCGCGACCGACGCTTCGTGGGCTCGCTCTGCCGCCGCCTCGGGGTGGAATGCCTTGAGGCAGATATAGATGTGGAAGGGTGGCGTCGGGAGCATGGCGGGTCGGTGGAAATGGCCTGCCGCGATACGCGTTACGCACTGTTCCGCAGGACTTTGCGCGAGCGTGGTGCTGCCCGCATCGCCGTGGCGCATAACGCCGACGATAACGTGGAGACGCTGTTGCTCAACCTTTTCCGAGGCACCGGCATAGAGGGCTTGCGCGGCATGGAACCGGATACCGGCGAGATTATCAGACCGCTACTCGGCATCGGACGTCGCGGGATACTCGAATACCTGGCAGAGAAAGGGGAGGAGTTCGTCACCGATTCCACCAATCTGGAGAGTGAATACCGCCGCAACTTTATCCGCAACCGTGTATTGCCGCTAATAGAGGAGCGGTGGCCGGGAATGCGCGACGCTGTGGCGCTGACGCAGCGTAACCTGCGCGGCGAGGCGGCGGTGTTGCGCCATGCCCTCGCTCCGGCGCAAGAGAATATTTTGCCATGGAAAGCGATACGTCGTTGTGGTGATGCGCGGACAATGATTCACCGGTTCGCATCGCGTTTCGGGGCGTCGGCTTCACAAATCGACGAGATTACGCGCCATTCCGCAGCCCCACGACCCGGCTGCTACTGGCCGGTACGCGACGGGGAAATCAGCTCAGAGCGCGACGGTCTGTATTTCGATTCCCTGACCGAAGAGGCACCGCAATTGCAGTGGACTGCAATGGAGAACACACCTGCTGCGATGGCGACGATACGCGCCGACCGCAGCAACACCGCTTTTTATAGTTCAAGGAAACCGGAAAACTATATGCTGCGCGGCGTCCGCGCCGGCGACCGCATAGCGCCGCTCGGCATGAAAGGGACGATGGCCGTCAGCGACATAATGAAAGACGCGAAACTGACGCGCCGCCAGAAGCGCCTCGCTCGGGTGCTCTGCGACGCCGCGACCGGCGAAATCCTCTGGCTCGAAGGCCTGAAACGCTCCCGCCATGACCTTGTTGCCCCCGCCGACCCCGTCATCTTCCGCCTCGCCAAACCCTTAACGCCCGAAATGCCGTAGGATATCCAGAATGTAATCCACACGGTCATAGTCGCCGTAAGGAAGCATACATTCTATCTCTTCGCGGCAATTCTTCCGTCCGAGCAGTTCCCGTGCCCACGCTGAAAGATATTCCGCGAGGTCATCGTCCGCGAGTTCGTCAAACTGTGAAGTTATGTCCGGGCGGTTGTTCAGGACATAAATGAAGTCCTCGAAATCGTGCGAGAGCCTTAGGTCATAGCCTCCGCGTCCCTTTATCGCTTCGATTTTTGTGGCCAAATAATAAAGAGGCGGTAGGATATACACCGATATACCGTCCTGAATTTCAAATACCATCCGGTTTTGGATGCCGGGGCGGTACCAACGGTTTGTAAACCCGAGGACACTTTCACGGTCGGGCATTATGTCGACGATTTCGCCCTTGTATCTCCAACGGCAAATTACGCCGGATTCTATGTAATTCTCGAATTTGCGAGCCCTCAGCAAGTCTTCAAACTCCTCTAAATTGGCGTATTTTCGGTTTTTATAACACAGTCAACGTCCATGGTAGGACGAATATCGGTCGCGGTCGGGTCTTCAGCATACAGTTCGGCAACAGAACCACCTACAAAAACAACCTTTCGCATCGGGCCACACGTATGCCTCTTTCCCTTGTGCTATCTGTTCGCTCATCGGAGGAGCGGAGACAGCGGTTGCCATTCCCCGGACTTTGGCCTGGGGAATGACCGGAAACACGTATTTTAGTCCGTGAATTAGAAATTCCTTCAAAGCCAGGATATTGACCCTCTGTTTGAGGTTGTCGACGAGGCGCGCTATGCGGCAACGTTCGAGTGCTTCAGAAACTTCGGACGCACTTATGCCGAGTTCTTTCGCTATCATGGCATTGGTCATGCTGCGACCCGTAGGGGTCACTTTTTTTAGAAGGATTACTATGTCTTGGGGACGCATACCGTTGTGATTTTTAGCCATTTAGATAATGTGATTTGCGATTCGCGAATTGCAATTTTAGCCACAAAAACCGGTCTTTGCAAATTTTTTGACAAAATTCTTTCAATGCTAAGAAATAACGGTTTGCGAAGGCCGCTAAAGCAGGGCGAGGATTATTAGCTGGGCCATGATTACGCGCAGGAACATCGTGAGAGGATAGACCGTGGAGTAGGCTACCGCCGGGGCGTCGTTGCCGCTCACCTTGTTGGCGTAAGCCAGTGCCGGCGGGTCGGTGTAGCCGCCGGAGAGAAGACCCATTATCCAGAGATAGTTGACCTTGTATTTGGCGCGCGCGATGATGCCCATGACCAGCAGCGGCAGTACGGTGATGATGAAACCGTATCCTACCCACAGGGCGCCTTGCTGCGTGAACACCGTTGCGGCGAAGTCCTTGCCGGCCGCGATTCCCACCGAAGCGAGGAAGAGGCAGATGCCTATCTCGCGGAGCAGCAGGTTGGCTGCCGAGTTGGTGTAGGTGACGAGGTGGAACTTCGAGCCGTAGGCCGAGATGAGGATGGCCACGATGAGCGGGCCGCCGGCGAGGCCGAGCTTAAGGGGCACCGACATGCCGGGAATGGCGAACGGTATGGAACCGCATACGATACCTAAGAAAATACCGATGAAGAGGGTGATGAGGTTGGGCTCGTTGAGGCGCTTCATGGAGTTGCCCACACGCTCGGCGAAGCGGTTGATGTCGCCGAGTTTGCCCACCACGGTGATGCGGTCGCCGATTTGCAGCCGCAGGCCGGGGGAGGCGAGAAGGTCCACGCCGGCGCGGTTTACGCGCGTAACGTTGAGCATATATCCACGCGGCAGGCGCAGCGAGCCGAGCTTCACGCCGTTGTATTCCGTCTTGGTGATGAGCACGCGGCGCGATACCACAGGTCCCTGGTCGCGTTCCCATTTCTTCTCGACCAGCGGGCCTATGAAGCGCACGAAAATCTCCTCGTCCTGCACTGAGCAGACCACCAGCACCAGGTCGCCCTTGTGTATTTCGTCGTCGGAGTGCGGCACTATCATGGTGCCGTCGGGGCGTTCGATGCGCGAGATGACGTAGTTGCATTGGATGAGGGTATGGAGCCGCTTCATGGACATGCCGTCGATGAGGTCGTTGGTAACGGCCACGGTGATGACGTGGGGCGCCAGCAGCGAGTCGCTCTGTTCCTGCTCCACCTCCTCTATCTCCTTGTCTACATTGATTTTAAAAGCCTTCTTGATGATGAGCATCACCAGGATGATGCCCACCACTCCGAGGGGATAAGCGGCGGCGTAGCCCATCGACATCTGCTGCGAAATGTCGTATGCCTCGGGGTTTACCTGGAGCACGGACTGCTGCGCGGCACCGAGTCCCGGGGTGTTGGTGACGGCGCCGCTCATGATGCCCACCATCTGCCCGATGGTGGTTTCGCCGTCGGCTCCGCCCTGTATGTAGAAGATGCCGACGGCCAGCGCCACGTTGAGCAGCACTCCCGCCGTGGCCAGCATGTTGAGCTTCACGCCACCCTCTTTAAAAGAGGAGAAGAAGCCGGGCCCGACCTGCATGCCTATGGAGAAAATGAAGAGTATGAGGCCGAACTCGCGCAGGAAATGCAGCGTGTCGTCCTGCACCACATAGCCGAAGTGTCCCATCACGATGCCCACGAACAGCACGAAGGTGACACCGAGCGAGATGCCGAAGATTTTGATTTTACCAAGATAGATACCGGCGAAGATAACGAACGAGTAGAGCAGTATCGAAGCTGCCAACGATACGTTTCCGGGTCTCAAAAGTTCTAACAACCAATCCATTGTATTAGCGAAAAAATCAAGCGAGGATGCAGTCCGGCGGCCAATGAAGGGGGAAACCCGTTACGGAGACCGGCACCGCGAGTCCGCGAAAAAACAATAGTCCGGAGCCGACACGGCTCGAAACGCGCTGCAAAATTAATATTTTTTTCACTAACCTGCAACCCCCCGCCGCCGCGGATTGTTTTTTAGGGGACAGCGAAGATGTTTTTCTATTGCCGGCGTTTGTTAATCCGGATTTTTATTATTAATTTTGTCCGATAATAGGGAGCGGCGTTTTTCGCCGACTTCATTTTTACGTCTTGAACGAAAAATAAATACGAAAATATGGGAAAAGTTCTTATCATCGGAGCCGGAGGCGTCGGTACCGTCGTGGCTCATAAATGCGCGCAACACCCCGAGGTGTTCCAGGAGATAGTGATAGCTTCGCGCACCAAATCGAAGTGCGATGCCCTCGCGGCTAAAATCGGAGCCGGAAACATAGTCACCGACCGGGTGGATGCCGACGACGTTGACCAGCTCGTGGAGCTCTTCAACCGCCACAAACCGGACATCTGCATCAACGTGGCCCTGCCTTACCAGGATCTCACCATCATGGAAGCATGCCTCAAGGCCGGCGTAAACTACCTCGACACGGCCAACTACGAGCCGAAGGACGAGGCCCATTTCGAGTATTCGTGGCAGTGGGCCTACCGCGAGCGTTTCGAGAAGGCAGGCCTCACCGCCATCCTCGGCTGCGGCTTCGACCCGGGCGTCTCGGCCATTTTCACGGCTTACGCCGCCAAGCACCACTTCTCCGAGATGCGGTACCTCGACATCGTGGACTGCAACGCCGGCAACCACGGCAAGGCTTTCGCCACAAACTTCAATCCCGAAATCAACATCCGCGAAATCACTCAGAAGGGGCGCTATTGGGAAGACGGCAAGTGGGTTGAGACCGAGAATCTCGAAATCCACCGCCCGCTGACCTATCCCGGCATCGGCGAACGCGAATCCTACCTCCTCTACCACGAGGAACTGGAGTCACTGGTCCAGAACTTCCCGACCATCCGCCGTGCCCGATTCTGGATGACCTTCGGCCAGGAATATCTTACGCACCTGCGTGTAATCCAGGACATAGGCATGGCACGCATCGACCCGATTATGTACGAGGGGAAGGAGATAGTCCCCATCCAGTTCCTGAAAGCCGTGCTTCCCGACCCCGGCTCGCTCGGAGAGAACTACACCGGCGAGACCTCCATCGGTTGCCGCATTCGCGGCCTTGACAAGCAGGGCAAGGAATCCACCTATTACATCTGGAACAACTGCTCACACGAGGAGGCATACCGCGAGACCGGCGCACAGGCCGTCTCCTACACCACCGGCGTTCCGGCGATGGTGGGCGCCATGATGTTCCTAACCGGCAAGTGGGTGATGCCCGGCGTGCATAACGTCGAGGAGTTCGACCCCGATCCCTTCCTCGAAGAGCTTGCCAAAGACGGACTGCCCTGGCATGTGGAGGCTGACGGCGACATAGAATTATAACACGCTGGCGCGCAGGAGAATGTGCCGCAAAACGGGGCACATTCTTCCCGCGCCCCGTTTCCCGCTACTGACAAATAAATTACTTACAGATTGCTATCGTAAAGATGAAACTTCGCAAATTCTGGCCGGCAATGGCCCTTGCGGTTGGCGCGACGGCTGCTGTCGCTGCCGTGACCGACGGTGCCCTCAGCTCCGACGGCCGCTCCATAGAGGTGCGCACCGATCGCGGCACCCTCCATATCACACCTCTTACCAACGATATTTTCCGCGTCACCGTGGCACCGGACGACGCCCGCGGCGCCAAGTACCTTCCCTCGCAGGCCGCCGTGCTGAAAAATCCTTTTGGCGATGTGCGTGTCACCGCCGCACAGCGCGACGTCACCATCTCGTCCCCCACAACCAGCGTGGTGGTGAACCGCAAGACCGGCCGTGTCTCCTTCTTCGACAAGGATGGCCGTCCGTTGCTTCAGGAAGCCGATGGTCTCGACAACCGCGGCGAGGTGAAGACAATCACTTTCCTCAATCCCGGCGACCAGCAGTTTTTCGGCGCCGGAGAGCGCGGCCACAAACTGAACCTCAACGGCGACACCCTGGTGATGTACAACCGCCAGAACTACGGATATACCGGCACCGACCCGCGCATAAGCCAGATGAACATAACGATGCCTTACGTGGCCAGCGATGCCGGTTACGGCCTGCTCGTCGACGACTACAACATGGCGCAACTCATACTCGGCGATACCATAAAGTATGTTTCCGAAAATCCGCCGTCGCTCCTTTCCTATTACTTCATCAACGGCGGCGGCGACCTGGCCGGAACCACCGAGCGTTTCACGCAACTCACCGGTCGCCAGGAACTCCCGCCGCTCTGGACGCTGGGCTACATCACCTCAAAATACGGCTATCGCGACCAGGCCGAGACCCTCGGCGTAATCGACACGCTGAAAACGCGCGGTTACCCGGTGGACGGCATAGTGCTCGACCTCTATTGGTACGGCAAGGAGACCGACATGGGTCGCCTGGAGTGGAACCCGGAGCAGTGGCCGGACCCTAAAGGGATGCTCGCCAAGTTGCGCAAGGAGGGAGTCAACCTCGTCCCCATCTCCCAACCTTACATCAACAAGATAGGAGCCCTCGACCAGTATAAGCACCTCACGGAGTTGGGATACCTGACCCGTGATGCGCAGGGCGACCCGGCCGATGTCACCACCTGGGTAGGGGAGGCCGGAATGTTCGACGTCAGCAACCCCGGCACACGCGAGTGGCTCTGGAACCGCTATCACTCCCTGACCGAAGACGGAATAGCCGGATGGTGGGGAGACCTCGGCGAGCCGGAAGTGCATCCCGGGAACATCGTCCACAATAACGGTATGACCGCCCGGCAGTACCATAATGTCTACGGCAACGAGTGGAGCCGCATCCTCTACGAAGGGTTCGCTCAGGCTTACCCCGAGCGCCGTTCCATGCTGCTGATGCGCGGGGGCACCACCGGACTTCAACGATACAACGTCTTCCCGTGGTCCACGGATGTTTCCCGCTCGTGGGGCGGCCTGGAGCCGCAGGTGCGGATAATGCTGGGAAGCGGCCTCAGCGGCCTCGGCTACATGAGCAGCGACATCGGCGGCTTCGCGGTTGACCCCAAGCATCCCACCGATAGCGAGCTCTACGTACGCTGGCTGGAGATGGGGACCTTCACCCCGATGCTCCGCACGCACGCGCAACTGAAACCGGAACCGTACCATTACCCCGAAGTCGAGGACATCTCAAAGCGCTTCATCAAGATGCGTTACGAGTGGCTTCCTTACAACTATACCCTTGCCTTCGAGAACGCACTGAAGGGGCTGCCGCTGGCACGCCCGCTCAACTTCAACGGCAAGAACACTGACAAGAAATACACTTTGCTGAGCGACGAATACCTTTGGGGCAACGACGTGCTCGTGGCGCCGGTGATGAAAAAAGGTGCCCGCTCGCGCAGCGTCCTCTTCCCTGACGGCGAGTGGATAGACTGGAACAACCCGGCGCTCAAATACAAAGGGGGAACCAAAGCGACTGTCAGGGCACCGCTCGGCACCCTGCCTCTCTTCGTGCGTGCCGGCGCCTTTATCCCGCAGTGCACCAAGGAAATAGAGAATACCACGCAGTACGACCCCTCGCAGCTAACCGTGCGTTACTTCCCCTCCGGCGCCGAAAGCAGCTATACCCTGTATGACGACGACCGCACCTCGCGCATGTCGCTCTCCGACGGTGCTTACCGCCTGATAAACTTCACCGGCAAGCGCGACGGCCGCAACATCTATATCACCATAAAGACGACCGGCAAGGAATACGCCGGCATGTCGCCCGTCATCAACTTCACTTTCGAGATAGTGGGTGTAAAGACGACTCCGAAATCAGTTTCAATCGACGGCAAACCGCTCGCCAAAGGCACTTACACCTACAACGCCCGTACCGCGACGCTCACCTTCCCGCTCGCCTATAAGGACGCCGCCAGCATCGAAATCCGCTAAAAAATATCCAAATAAACAAAGATAACGGATGCGACAAACCGCGTCCGTTATCTTTTTATTATGGGGGGATGTACCGTTATTTATCAGAAGCGTCCCAGTCTTTGAATCCGATCCAGCCGCCTAATACAAATGCTATTGCCATAGTGATATAAAGGGAGCTTGAAATTGAACTGCCGTCATCCCACACATAGTCTTGAGCTTCGATTACGTATGTGAAAACCACTACCGAAGCGGCTGAGCAAATAGCTGCGATCAAACCTGTGATGATTCCTGGCCTTCGGCAAATACCGTGGATTATAGCACCCAGCACGGCGGCTGCAAATCCCATTATATAGATGTACACGCTTCCTAACAGGATGCTAATCTCCGCCGCCAGGGCGCCGAGTACAGCACTTGATATTATCCCGGCAGCCAGTCCTAACCAGTATCTTGATGGCTCTTTTACCTCCGTGTCCATTACGTTTCCTGATGATAACGGCTTTGTTTGTTGATAGTTGTTATCTTCCATGATTTTGTGATGTTGGTTGTTAGTTGTTTGTTGTAAGGGATTCCGACATTATGAGGAATCTATCATCGCCGTGGAAATTTTTTCACTTTATAGTAGGCAAAGTAAGTAAATGTGTATTTTATTGTAGCCCGAATTGCATCAGTGCCTCCGCGACGGAAGCGCTACGCAATACATATAACGGCAAACTATTGGCATTATACTTCCGGAACTTTGGTTAACCAAGATGCATATTTACTTACTGTGCCTATATAGTATCGAGCAAATAAACCCAGCGAAAAAAAGCGTCTCGTTCCGAGGCGCTTTTGCGTTGGGTTTGCTATAGGAGTGATGGTTCACGTCAGAAAGTGAAGCGCTCTGTCTTGAAGTCGGCCAGCGCGCGCATGTTTGTCGTCAGGCGGTGGAAGAGTTCCGTCTTGGAGTGGGCTTCCAGAGATGCCTCGTCGGCCCATGTCTCGCATATCATCAGCACATCGGGGCGCGATGCTGATTGGAAGACATCGTAGGCGATGCATCCGTTTTCCGTGAGTGAGTTTTCGGTCAGAAGCAGGGCGTCTGACAATACCTGGTCGTGGTTTTCAGGGCTTTTTACCCGTATGAAACAGTTGAGTCGTATCATATTCGTGTCTTTGTTTTATAATGTGTTTCTATTTTAAACAATCGTGCTGGTGCTACTGTTTAAGCTTCCGCTTGCTGAAAGTGCGCAGCGGGAACCTGACTCGCACGCGCGGGTTCCATTTGTCGGCGATTATCAGGCCTCCTATGATGAGGATGCACCCCAGGTAGCCGTTCAGGAAAATCTTTTCGTCGAAGACGAAGTATGCCACCACGAGCGTCACCAGCGGTTGCATGTAGAGGTAGTTGTTGGCCGTCACCGGGCCGAGGATGCGCATCACCTCGTTCCAGATGAGGAATCCGACTATCGAGCACATCACCACAAGGAAGAGGAAGTTGAGTATGATGTTGGGGCGGTGGAAATCCACCAGCATTCCCAGGTGGTTGGGGTCAAAGTGTATGAGCAGCAACGGGATGGATGAGAGCACGCCGTAGAAGAAGAGTTTGCGTGTAATGAAGATTCCGTTGTAGATGGGCAGCAGCCGCTTCACAACAATGGAATAAACGGCCCATGCCAGGGATGCGCAGAGCGCCAGCAGGTCGCCGCGCGGATGTATCTCCAGGCTCTGGAATCCCTGGTTGAAGATTACGAATGCCACGCCGCTGAACGCCAGTACCGAGCCGATGTATGTCCCGCTCGAAATCCTGGTGCGGAAGAGCACCGCCATCAGCAGGGTGGTGAACAGCGGCGAGATGGAGGCCAGCAGCGACACGTTGCCGGTGGTGGTCATCTGCAGCGCGTAGTTCTCCAGTATATAATATAAGGAGCCTGAGCAGACGCCGCAAATCATGAAGGAGATTTCGTCGCGCCACGAGTCGGAGAAAATTTTGCGGAACGAGATGGCGAGAAGGATAAGGTAAGCGGCCGCGAAACGGTAAGTGTACATTTCTTGCGGGGTGAAGCCCACATCGTCGCCCATCAGCACTTTGGTGCTGATGAAGGATGAACCCCAGCACATCATTGTGAAAATGGCGCCGAGATGGCCCGCTAATTTCAAAATAGCCGTGCGTTTGTTTTTCTGGTTGGTCATAAATAAAAGGTTTTGGAGCGCGGCGGGGAGAGTTGTGTTTAAGCCGATTTCAAGGCGGCGTAAGGGCGTGCCGGCTCATCTTGCTGCAAAATTAGTGAAAAATCTCCGTACAGCCAAAAATTTTTTGAGAGGAGGGAGAAAAATCGCCGATAAATAAGGAGCGCAGGTCTCCATGCCTGCGAAAAACACGGCACGCTCGCGTCGGGTTGCTTTTGTTACGGTTTTAACGCAGGCCGGGAGGCCTGCATTCTATATTCGTATTTTTTCTACAAAATGTATTAATATGCTAAAAATTTATTCTCGTAAGTGAACCAAAATCTGTGTTTGCGATGCCGCGCGTTTTCGCCGGATGGGTGTAAAATTATACCAATATTATGTCTCTAATATGTTCGCGCGTTCTTCTATATTACGCGCGCGTATGTGATGAAGCAGCCATATTTCGGCCTAAAATCGACACTTATCCGGTTTTAGGTGTTAAAATTCGGGTATTTTCAGATTGTTAATTTCACATCAACTGTTAAAAAAAGCTTTTTAAGGGTTAATTTTGAGAATTTGTTAACGGCTCCGAGGAGCCAAGTG
>DKVK01000034.1 GCA_002491165.1 Porphyromonadaceae bacterium UBA7180 | reverse complement strand
TGAAAATCGGGGAGTATTATAGATCTCTTCTATCCTTTGGGATTTTCCGTTTATCGCGACGGTGAATATATAGGTTCCTGTAGTTCGCGTATGTTTGTTGACCGGCTGTTCTCTACCGGAATGCATACCTACACCGTGGCTTCGCTCTACCACGGGAATAATGAATCCTCTGTCAGTGAGGTGGCGATATCGGGTGAGCAGACAGGAATCCTGGCGACCTTTGACGATGTTGCTCCCATGGATATGAGAGTCCTGAAGGGGGGCATAATCGTTGACGACAAGGAGGTTAACATCAGCATTTACACATCCGCGGGCGCAACGGTCTATAACGGTCCCAACACCGGAAGGTTTATCGCTTTGACACCGGGAATGTACATCGTTCGCGTGGCGAACCGGGTAGCCAAAATTATGGTTAAGTAATTTGCATCTTGAGAAATAAGACACGTCATGCCGAGGCTGCGACAATTTAGATTGACGCAGCCTCTTTTAATACACCGTATGTATATCGGTGATTGCTGTAAGATGAATATTGCGCCGGAGCCGGGCACCGCCCGGTGGCTTCGGCGCGCTCTAATATTCGTTAATTTTTGGGAATTATTGTTGCGGGGGTTGCTTTCACCCGGTTTTTTTATTATCTTTGCATCGACTTTGAGCGCGTGTAGCTTTTGTTTAAGGTAATTATGCGGCTTCAGGATTTTCACCGGCTCTCCTCTCACGCCGCCTGCGGCGCCGACATACTCTGTATAACCCTTGCGTACACTCGCGTTTTATTTGACTTTTTCATAGGTTTTTTAGACTGATTTTATGCTTAGATTTCAATGTCTTGCCTTGGCTGCCGTAGTCCTTTCGGCTACCTTCACCGCCTCGGCCGTGCGCTCCCAACGCTCCCTGAAACAGTGGGATTTCTCGCGCGATTCCTTGAAGTGGGACAATGTGATAATCCCCCACGACTGGGCTATCTACGGCCCCTTCGACCGTAACAACGACCTGCAAAAGGTGACCGTGGAGCAGAACGGCGAGACCGAAGCCACATGGAAGACCGGGCGCACCGGAGGCCTTCCATACGTAGGCAAGGGTTACTATAAGAACACTTTCGAGCTGGCCGACACCACCGGCCTCTCTACCGACCTTCTCTTCGACGGCGCCATGAGCCATGCCCGCGTCTACGTCAACGGCAAGAAGGTGGCATACTGGCCTTACGGCTACAATTCCTTCTACGTGAACCTCGACGGCGTGGTCCGTCCCGGCGTCAACACCGTGGAGGTGAGCCTCGAAAATCCCCCCGAATCCTCGCGCTGGTATCCCGGCGCCGGCCTGTACCGCAATGTGCATCTGCTGCAGACCGACCGCGTGCACATCCCCGTATGGGGCACGTACCTCACCACCCCGCAGGTTAGCAAGGACTACGCCACCGTGCGCCTCGTCACTGAAGTCAGCGGCGTGGAGAAGCGCGGCAAGGTGAACCTCAAGACCGAAATCAAAGACCCGCAAGGCCGCACGGTAGCCACCGCGCAGGGCGATTTCTACGCATATCCCGGCGTCCCCTTCACGCAGAACCTGCGCGTGGAACGTCCCGACCTGTGGAGTCCCGAGAATCCCGCGCTCTATACCGCCGAGACCACGGTGAGCCGCGACGGCCGTGTGTGTGACACCTACTCCACGCGCTTCGGTATCCGCAGCATAGAATATGTGGCCGGCGACGGCTTCTACCTCAACGGCGTGAAGACCAAGTTCCGCGGCGTGAACAACCACCACGACCTCGGCCCGCTCGGCGCCGCCGTGAACCGCTCCGCCCTGCGCCACCAGATGGAGATAATGAAAGACATGGGCGTCAACGCCATCCGCACCTCCCACAACATGCCGGCTCCCGAGCTCGTGGAACTTGCCGACGAGATGGGCTTCATGCTGATGATAGAGCCGTTTGATGACTGGGGCTTCCGTCCCAAGTGCAAGAACGGCTATGGCACCCTCTTCAACGACTGGGCCGAGAAGGACGTCGTGAACATGGTGCGCCACTTCCGCAACTCACCTTCGGTGGTGATGTGGTCCATCGGCAACGAAGTTCCCTCGCAGTGGTGGGAAGACGGCCTCTCGGAGCTGAAGATGCTCCAGGACATAGTTCACCGAGAAGACCCCACGCGCCCGGTGACATGCGGCATGGACCAGCTCGATGCCGTGGTTAACAACGGCTTCGCCGCCGCCCTCGACATCCCTTCCTTCAACTACAAGACCAACCGTTACCACGAGATAATGGACAAGTTGCCGCAGGACTTCGTACTCGGCAGCGAGACGGCCTCCACCGTCTCGAGCCGCGGACAATACTTCTTCCCGGTGAAGAAAGGCTCTTCGATGATGCACCCCGGCAACCAGAGCAACAGCTACGACGTGGAGTATTGCGACTGGAGCAACATCCCCGACGATGACTTCGTGCAGGACGATGACCGCGCCAACAATCTCGGCCAGTTCGTATGGACAGGCTTCGACTATCTCGGCGAACCCTCCCCCTACGACACTGACGCATGGCCCAGCCACGTTTCCGTGTTCGGCATCGTGGACCTCGCTTCCATCCCCAAAGACCGATACTACCTCTACCGCTCGCAGTGGAACAAAGATGACCATACGCTCCACATCCTGCCGCACTGGAACTGGGAGGGACGCGAAGGTGAAGTGACCCCCGTATTCGTCTACACCGACTATCCGAAGGCCGAGCTCTTCATCAACGGCAAGAGCCAGGGCGTGCGCGAGAAGAACGACTCCACGAACATGAACCGCTACCGCCTGATGTGGATGGAAACCGTCTACGAGCCGGGCGAAGTGAAAGTGGTGGCATACGACGACAAAGGGAACGCCGTGGCCGAGAAGATGATGCGCACCGCCGGCAAGCCCGACCATATCGTGCTCACACCCTCGCGCAAGGAACTTAGCGCCGACGGCGAAGACCTTGTATACATCACCGTGCAGGTGGCCGACAAGGATGGCAACATAGTCCCCACGGACACTCGCCGTGTGAAATTCTCGGCCAAGGGTGCCGGCAAGTTCCGCGCGACTGCTAACGGCGACCCAACGAACCTCGACCTGTTCCATCTCCCCGAGATGCCCCTCTTCGCCGGTGCCGCCACAGCCATCGTGCAGGCCGGCGACAAACCGGGCACCGTGACCTTCGAGGCCAAGGCCCCCGGCGTGAAAGGCGCCAAAATCACAATTCCCGTAAAATAACCCGAAAGGACCCCGGACTTTGGACTAAGAAAGCCGAATTATCCCGAATAGTCGAGATAAATCCCGATTATTCCTGATTAATCCCGAAAGAAGAAAAATAACCTAAAATAAAAGATAACAATGGAAGAAATGCAGGAGAAAATCCGGAAAGTGTTTGCCGAACGCTTCGGTGGCGAAGGAACGCTCTACGCCTCGGCAGGTCGTATCAACCTTATCGGCGAACACACCGACTATAATGGTGGCTTCGTGTTCCCGGGTGCCATCGATAAGGTAATTATGGCCGAAATACGCTCCAACGGAATGCAAAAATGCCGTGTCTTCTCTATCGACATCAACCAGTACGTAGAGTTCGGTCTCCGTGAAGAAGACGCTCCGAAGGAGGGGTGGGCACGCTACATCTTCGGCGTTTGCCGAGAGGTAATCAAGCGCGGAGGCACCGTGGAAGGCTTCGACGCCGTCTTTGCCGGCAATGTTCCCCTCGGCGCCGGCCTCAGCTCGTCGGCCGCCCTGGAAAGCTGCTTCGCCTTTGCCCTCAACGATATGTTCAACGGCAACTCCATCGACAAGTTCGAGCTGGCAAAGATAGGGCAGGGCACCGAGCACAATTATTGCGGCGTGAACTGCGGCATCATGGACCAGTTCGCCTCCGTCTTCGGCAAGAAAGGGAACCTCATTCGCCTCGACTGCCGCTCGCTGGAGCACGAATACTTCCCCTTCGACCCAGACGGCTACAAGCTGGTGCTCATCGATTCAGTAGTCAAGCACGAGCTGAAGGACTCCCCCTACAACCGCCGCCGCGAATCCTGCGAACGTGTGGCCAAGGCTCTCGGCGTGGAAACACTGCGCGACGCCGACATGAAGATGCTCGACGCCGTGAAGAGTGAAATCACCGCCGAAGATTACTTCCGTGCAAAATATGTTATCGAGGAGAAAGACCGCGTGCTGGCCGTCTGCGACGCCCTGCTGAAGGGTGACTACAAGACCGTGGGTGAAAAGATGTACGAGACACACCGTGGCCTCTCCAAGGACTATGAGGTGAGCTGCGAGGAGCTCGACTTCCTCAACGACATAGCCCGCGAAAACGGCGTCACCGGCTCGCGCATAATGGGCGGTGGCTTCGGCGGCTGCACCATCAACCTCGTGCCCGACGAAATCCACGACCGCTTCATCGCCGACGCCAAGAAGCGATTCGCCGAGAAGTATGGCCACGAGCCCAAAGTCTACGATGTGATAATCTCGGACGGCGCCCGCCGTATCTCCGAATAAACCGCAGGACACATGTCTGTTAAAGTAACGAAAAAGAGGGTGGAGACCCCCTTCGGGGAGGTCTCTCTCTTCACGCTTATGAACGGTCGCGGCGCCTCCGTTGAGCTTTCGAGCCTCGGCGCCGGCGTCCTGGCCGTGAATGTCCCCGACGCTTCCGGCAAGATAGAGAACGTATGTCTCAGCTATGCCGCCCCCGCCTCCTATATGGCCGACGGTCCCTGCCTCGGCAAGGTGCCGGGCCGCTATGCCAACCGCATAGCCGGCGGCCGACTCGCCGTCGGTGGCAAGAGTTATCAACTCGCCATTAACAACGGCCCGAACGCCCTGCACGGCGGCCCCACCGGTTTCCAGAACCACATCTGGGAGGCCGAGGAGATTCCCGGCGGCGTGCGCTTCACGCTCCATAGTCCCGATGGCGACGAGCACTATCCCGGCAACCTCACCGCAACGGCGGAATATACCTGGAACGACGCCGACGAGCTGACGCTCCGCCTCTCGGCTGAAACCGATGCCGAGACCGTGGTGAACCTTACGAACCACTCCTACTGGAACCTCGACGGCGCCGACTCCGGCAGTGTTCTGAAACACCGTATGCGCCTCCGCTCGCACCGCTACATCCCCACCGACGACACCCTCATCCCCACGGGCGAGAAAGCCCCGGTGGAGGGCACGCCTATGGATTTCACCGACTTCAAGGAGCTGGGCCGTGACATAGAGGCCGACTTCCCCCCGCTGAAATACGGCAAAGGGTATGACGCCGGCTGGCTGCTCGACGAGTGGGAACCGGGGCGCCTCATCGAAAACGCCGTGGAGATAGTGGCGCCGCGCAGCGGACGCCGCCTGCTCATCGACTCCGACCAGCCCGCGGCGCACGTCTATACCGGTAATTGGCTCGACGGCTCCCCGGAGAACCGCTCGGGCCGCAGCTACGAGGATTACGACGGCGTGGCAGTGGAGATGCAAGGCGTTCCCGATGCCCCCAACCAGCCCGTCTTCCCCTCGCAGTTCCTCGCTCCCGGAGAGAAATATTCACGTATAATCCGCTTTAAATTCCGCCCAGAATGAAGATTACAGTACTCGACGCCTTCGGTCTAAACCAGGGCGACCTCAACTTCAAGGAGTTCGAGAAATTCGGCGAGGTCGTGTGCTACGACATCACGCCGCAAGAGGAGGTGGTGGCGCGCTCGCGCGGCAGCGAAGTGCTCTTCACCAACAAGACGAAAATCACGGCCGAGATGCTGCGGCAGTTGCCCGAAGTGAAATATATCGGCATCCTCGCCACCGGCTTTAACGTGGTGGACGTCAAAGAGGCCGGACGCCTCGGCATCACCGTTACCAACATACCGGCATACAGCACCATGTCGGTGGCCCAGAAAGTCTTCGAGCTGCTGTTGGCCATCGTGGGCCGCGCCGAGCATTATGCCGAGGAGAACAGCCGCCTGCGCTGGGCACGCTCGCCGCATTTCTTCTACTGGGACTTCCCGCTCCACGAGCTTGCCGGCAAACGCTTCGGTATCGTCGGTTTCGGCAACACCGGAAAGGCCACGGCACGCATCGCCGACGCCTTCGTTATGCAGGTATGCCTCTTCACCTCCAAGGCGCAGGAGGAACTCCCTGACGGCTATGAGAAAGTTGAAACCCTCGACGAACTCTTCTCCACCTGCGACGTGGTGAGCCTCAACTGCCCTCTGACGGCCGACAATGCCCTGATGGTGGACGCACGCCGCCTGGCGCTGATGAAACCCACCGCCATACTGATAAACACGGCCCGTGGCGGCCTCGTGGACGAGGAAGCGTTGGCGCTGGCACTCGACGACGAGACAATCTACGCCGCCGGCCTCGACGTGATGACGCAGGAACCGCCTGCCGAAGACAATCCGCTCTTCACGGCGCGCAACTGTTTCGTGACGCCGCACATAGCCTGGGCAACGGAAGAGGCACGCCGCCGCCTGCTGACGGTAGCCTTCGACAACCTCGCCGCCTGGGCAGACGGCCACCCTGTAAATGTGGTGAGCTGAGCCGACGCTTGTTATAAGCCTTATAAGTTTTAGAACCGCTTAAACCGGAAGCAAGCCGAACGGCTTGCTTTCTTCGCTTACAGTTTCCAGGCGAGGCGCAGGCAGAGGGCCATCGAGGAGCTGCGCACGTCGGGGTAGTCGCGGTAGCGGGTGTAGCGCCAGTAGTTGGTGAAGGCCAGCGAGCCGTAGAAGTTCCCCCACAGCCGCAGCTGTGCCGTTACTTCCGTTACATTGAAGTAGGCCGAACTCTTGTCGCCCTGCACGTTCAGGAGCCGCTCGTTTACTTTCGAGAGGTCGGTGCCCGTGCGGTATCCCACCCAGGTGTAGAGGCGGTAGAATTCGTTGTTGACCGTCAGCGAGAATTTGTCGCGGTTGAAGACGAGGTGTCCTCCCAGCTTGGCCGCGAAGCCGCTGGCCCAGTTGTAGTTGCGGTTGTTTTCCACGTAGTGGTCCGAGAGTATGGAGCCGAGGATTACGCCGTTGAAGTGGGCGTAGGCGTCGAAGGTCCAGCGGTTGCGCTCCACGTCGCGGAACAGGATGCCGCCCCCTATCTCGGCCGGGATGCCGAGTTTGTAGGGGTTCTCGTCTGTGCCGGGCACCGTGTTGGAGTCGTAATAATCGAAGTGCTGGAAGAGGCCTATGCTCAGGTGCGTATCCTTCTCTTCGAGGTATTCGCGCGCCAGGAGCCGACCCTTTATACTCAGGTGCGAGAGCATGGGCTGGTTGCGCAGGAATTGCAGACCGCAGGTGAAGGTGAAATAGTCGAATGGCTTCTTGGACTTTATCTCGTAGCGGTCGCCGTATTCGAGGTCAATCCTCAGTGAGCCGCCCACGAGCGTGTGCTTGAAGCGTCCGCGGCATACCAGGGTCTTCATTCCGGCTGAAATCTGGAGCGCCACGTTGGGCGTCCCGAAGACGCGCCCGGAGGTGGGGCGGTGCCTCCATATGTCGCCGGTGACCAGACGCGTGAATCCTCGCATGGGGGAGAGGATGAAGCCTGCGAACTCCCGCCCCACTCGGTTCATGCCGGTGGTGCGGTCGTCGAGCACGGCGTCGCTGGCGCGGAAGAATACCTCGCCGAGGCAGGTGCCGCCTATGGGGGTGGCTATGATGTCGTTGGTCGAGGGATATTCGCGTTCCATGAACATCTCCCACATGGCGCTCCCGCCGATTGCGAACATGGCCGACTGCCAGTAGTTGAAGCCGTTGGCGCGCCCGGCGTTGTAGTAGAGCGAGCCGTTGTAGGGATGCAGGAAGGTGTTGGTGCCCATGTTGTCGTTGTCCCACTTGAAGCCTACCTTGAAGTTCTCTTTGATGGAGTTCCAGGAGATGTATGCGAAGTCCCCTTTCTGGACGTATCGGTCGAAGGCCCAGAGCCCGAGATTGAAGCCGACCACCTCGGCGGATGCACGCCAGAAGTGCCGCTTTTCGGCACGTGCCACGTCGGTGCTATCCGGCGGCACGGCCTTGGGTAGCTCCAGGCTTACCGGAGCCTGGGCCTGCGCTGCCAGGGCTGCTAATAATATGGAAACCAGTGCCGTCAGACACCGCCGTGTGGTATAATTCATAGTATAATTCATTCGAGGTGCGACAAAGTTGTTTCCTCAGCTTTGGAATTATAACAACTGAAAGGGGCAAAAAGGGCAAAAAAATCGCGGAAATTTGGCGGTAATGAAAATTATTAGTAATTTTGCACGCCAATTCAGCGGGATCGCGACCTGCTGAGCTTTAAAAACTATTTTTTAAACTGCAGATTAAAAAGAAATGAAACAAGACATCCATCCCAAAAACTATCGTGAGGTAGTGTTTAAAGATATGTCGAACGACGAAATCTTTATCACACGCTCTACGGTAGCCGCTAAGGAAACCATCGAAGTAGACGGCAAAGAGTATCCTCTGGTAAAGCTTGAAATCACCAGCTCGTCGCACCCGTTCTTCACGGGCCAGCAGAAACTGGTGGACACCGCAGGACGTGTGGACAAGTTCCGCAGCCGCTACGGAAACCGCAAGAAAAAATAAGCAAAGTTTCAGAACACTTGCTTAGGCAGGGACGCCTCCTAACGGACGGTGTCCCTGCTTTTTTTGTGTTACCGGAGAACGCCCGGGCATTTTCCCCGCACGCTTGGCGGCGTACGGGGTTATGGAAAAATATGCTTCCTGACGGAAGCGCTGGCGCAAGTCATCATACCGTGAAATGCACATTTATTTACTGCGTTACCTATAATAATTTTTTTGGAATTTTCTAATATTTGTTTTAACTTTGCGGTTGAAATTGAGACGAACCGAGAGGGGCTGAGGGGAAGCAACCCCTGTTTTTGTGTGTAAAAATTGGTACACAACTCTGAGAATTAGACCAATTTAACTGAATTTGATGATAAATAACATCTCGTTAACATATTATTAATATAAATTAACATTTGGGGGGTAAAAGCCATTTATTAGTATTAACTTTGCGCCAAAGTTCATAACAACCTCACCATACGTATCCTGCGGGACGTAGTTCGGTGAAGATGGAATGTACGACTACAAATTTATATTGTAAGCTTTAGTAGTGTAAATTTTCGATACTCTTCGAGATTTGACCGATACATACTAAACCTGACTGAAAGAAACTTCTCGACCTGATAGAGGCAATGATACCTGACTCTACAGACCAGTCAAATATCTAGTCGCAAGGCCAAAGCAAATACGCATTTTCTTTCACCTCAGAAACGCTAAAATAACGGGAATGCGCATATCTGCATACTCACTTATTGAAAAGCACAGTTGCCTAATGGAATGTGGCCCGCTGCCATGACCACTGACTTGCAACCCCCTTTTATGTTTCGGAATTTTCTGCACGGAGTATCGAGGTGAACAAGGCTGCCTGTGAAAAAGATGTAGTGGGAATCCGGTTGTTTTCCGGCTCCCGGGGCTTGGAAACGCGCGACCCCTGCGGGTCGGGACACCTTAATATATTATTATATACTGTCCGGATTTCTGAATGTCTGCTTTTCTACGGTTGCCGGAACGCAGAACGAAAACTAATCGAAATATGAGACTTATTCTCTTAGTGCTCGCTATGATGGCGGCCACAATAGGTGCCTCCGCGCAGCTGGCAATAAAGACTAACCTGCTTTATGACGCGACGACCACTCCCAACCTCGGCGCAGAGGTGAGGGTCGGGTCGCGCTCCACTGTCAATCTTGTGTACGGGCTGAACCCCTGGAAGTTCAGCAGCAAGACGCACGGCCAACGCAAGGCCGAGCACTGGGTGGTGATGCCCGAATACCGCTGGTGGACCTGTTCCCCCTTCAACGGCCACTTCCTTGGCGTACACGCTTTCGGCGGACAGATGAACGCACAGAACGTCAGCCTCCCGATTCCCGGTGGATTCTTCGGCGGCGACAACCTTACCAAGGAGGTGAAGCGTCACCGTTACCAGGGCGAGTTCGCCGGCGTGGGCGTCACCTACGGTTACCAATGGGCACTGGCGCGCCATTGGAACCTCGAGGCGGAAGTCGGCGTAGGCTACGGACACGTCTGGTATGACAAGTATTCATGCGAGGAATGTGTGGGCAAGGTCAGCTCCGGAACCACCAACTATGCCGGCGTCACCAAACTCGGTCTCTCCATAATGTACATTTTCTAAAAACAGCCTGACGATATGAGACGATATATAGCTTACACCACTCTCCTGCTGGCATTGGTTTGCGGCCTGGCATACGCCGGCCGTCCCATCGGTAAAATCTCGCCGCGCGACACCAAGGTGCGCAAGGTGGACAACGAGCTGGTGGTGAAATCCACCCTTAGCCTCGACTCGTTGCATCTCGGTGCCAACAACCAGATATACGTTACTCCTATTATAGAATCCCCGTCGGGCCAGAGCGAAGTGCTCCCCTCGGTGCTCGTCAACGGCCGCAACATGCACTACGCCTACGAGCGGGGCTCGATGCGCCGTGACAACGTGCCCGATTACAAGATAGGCTACGAGGTGCGCCGCCACAACGGCAAACCACAGAGCCTCGATTATAAGGCGAGCGTCCCGGCGCAAAGCTGGATGCTCGACCCTTCGGCTTCCATCCGCTTCGTGGTGGACACCTGCGGCTGCGGCCATGCCTACGGCTCCTCGGCAGGCACTCCCGAGCCGCTCGGTCTCAACCCCGCGCCCCGTATGCGCCTCACCTATATAACACCGGCCGTAACGGAACAGCCCGTGGCCATACACGAGGGGCAGGCACAGGTGCAGTATGAAGTGGACCGCACCGAGCTCCATGCCGAGCCATACGTCTGCCGCAACGGCCGCCGCATAGACAACCGCGCACAGCTCGCCGTCATCGAAGATTCCGTGCGCTACGCCCTCTCCGACCCCAATGTGGAGATAGCACGCATCAATATATGCGGTTACGCATCCCCCGAGTCTCCCTATATGCACAACGAAGAACTGGCCTCCGGCCGTTCCCGCTCGCTCTCCGAATATATAGGGAAATGCTTCCAACTTCCCGCCGACAAGAGTACTTATACGTCCGTGCCCGAGAACTGGGCCGACTTCCGCAAGATGGTAACGGATGCCACAGACATCACCGAGGCGCAGCGCCGCGACCTGCTCGAACTCATAGACCGTCCGGCCTACGGCGCTTCGGATTACGACGCCAAAGAACGCGAACTCAAGACTTCGCCCAAGTTTGCCGCCCTCTACCGCAGCAAGATCCTGCCCGATTGGTTCCCGAAACTGCGTTGCACCAAATTCGAGATACGCACACGCCTGAAACCGACCTCGGACCAAAAGCTGGCCGAGCTCATAGAGACACACCCGCAGATGCTCTCGCTCAACCAGATGTTCCGCGTGGCACGCCTCTACCCGGAGGGCTCGGCAGAGTTCAACCACGTAATAGCGATAGCGCGCAAGTATTATCCCGATGACACGGTTGCCAACCTCAACGCCGCCGTGGCGGCGCTGAAAGCCGGCGAGCTGAAAACGGCGTGCGAATACCTGTCCAAAGCCGGCGACAGCCCCGAGGCCGAGAACGCCCGCGGCGTGCTTGCCGCCGCAGAGGGTAACTTTGAGCAGGCCATAAAATACTTCGACGCGGCGGGCAACCTCCCCGAAGCCCTGAAGAACAAGGCCTTGCTCGAGGAATAAGAAAACCGACACATTCACGAAAAGAGATACGCGGACGCGACCGGCGTCCGCGAAGAGAAAAAAGAAACAAGTAACAATAACAAATCATCTTAACAAACAGACAAATGAATTTTAAAAAGTTATTAGTCGCTGCACTACCCGCAATGTTGCTTGCCAGTTGTGCATCGGACGAGCCCGGTGTCAACACCGGCGGCGAGTCCACCAAAGGCGGTCTTTACGCTACCATCAAGCTTGACGTGCCCGGCTCGAGAAGCGAAACAACCGAAACTCCCGGCGAGAATACAAACTCGAACGACGGTTACGAGGTGGGCAAACCCTACGAGAACAATATCAACAATGTGACCATTGTGCTCGCAACCCTCGAAAACAATGTCTACAAGGCACAGGCCTTCGGCACTTACACAAGCAACAGCGCCGCTCCCTCTCCCACGGAGAACAATGTCTACACCATCCAGTTCCAGGACACCCTCATCGCGAAACTTAAGGAACAGACTGTACACATCTTCGCATACTGCAATACTACCCTCAGCGATGCTAATTTCACGCCGGGCGTAGACCTGTCTGTCATGGAAAGCAAGATGGAGTCGGCCGCCACAAACCAGGGAATCTGGCAAAAAAGCAACTTCATGATGGTCAACGCTCCCAACAGTGACATCCCGACATATGATATGCCGGATGAGAAAACCCTTCTCAACAACTACAACTCGCCTGAGAAAGCCCTCAATCTCGGAACAGTGGACGTGGCCCGCGCCGCCGCCCGCTTCGACTACAAACCTGTGAACGAGAACCTTTATGACATTAAGGACATCAATACAGGTGATGTAGTGGCTCAGGTAGAGATGGTTTCCATGGCTCCCTTCAATATCGCCAAGAGCTTCTATACACTTCCCCGTGTGTCTGCCGACGGCTCTGATAATGGCTGGGAAATCTGTGGTGACGAAGTTTATAACCGTGTTACCGGTGTCGGCAACTATGTCGTAACTCCGAATTATGCTGACAAAATAACCAACAGCATCACAAGTCTTGCCGGGAATTATTACGAAGCATTCTCAGGCCTTGCAAACTATGAGGCTCTCACTATGTATGCTAACATCAAAGAATGGTATGCTACAGCTGACAATGACAACGATGAGAACTGGACAGCCACAGATAAGGACGGTTACAAAATCTGGCGTTATGTGACAGAGAACACCATTCCGCAAATTGACAAACAGCGTAAAGGTATCACCACCGGTGTCGTCTTCAAAGGTCGTCTCACCAACCCCGCCGAAGGCAGTCTCATGGCTTCTGCTATGAATAACCATAAGCCCATCTACTTCTACAACGGTACCTGCTACGGTGACATCGCAAATCTCCGCCGCGTAGTTGCCAACCTCGATCCGAGCGCTGCTATGCGTCTGAAATTCGAGCAGGTATTCGCCGGCAAGAACTATCTGAAATATTCTACCAATGACCAAGGCGAGCGTGTTTATGAAGTTCTCGATAATGACCTTGTGGACGCCACCTCAGCCGAAAACAACAGTACTTTCAAGATTATCCGTCCGTCTGCTGACAACCAGTACTACGTTTATTACGTTTACTACAACCGTCACAACGACAACGGCAACAACAACTCTATGGGTGTAATGGAGTTTGCCACCGTCCGTAACAACGTCTACAAACTCTCCGTCACCAAGGTATCCGACTTTGGCCATACCAATGACCCGAAGGATGATCCCGATCCCGAAAATCCCGAAGATCCCGACGAGACCCCGAAGACCTATTTCCAGGTTTCTTGCCGCGTACTCCCCTGGATTGTTCGCATCAACAACATCCCGTTCTAAGCGAACCTTCACGGAAGATTCTAAGTAATCCGCAACACACATAACCGAAAGAGGGAGCGGCCGGCGGCTGCCTCCGCTCCCCCTTTCTTCACTCTTGTTAAAAACAAATCCTCCCTCCGAAAACAACCGCACCTCTTTCCGCGATATTTCTCTCCACGCAGACACTACGTAAAAATCATTGACAAATGAATACCGATCTCTTGAAACGAATAGCGCGCTTAGTGGGCGCAACAATAGTCGCCTTTGCAGGTGTCGTTTCCTTTACCGGATGCAGCGCCATTATGGACGATGAGCCGGAACCATGTCCCGTGGGTCTGAAGATTCGTTTCGTGTATGATTACAACCTCGAACGTGCCAACGCGTTCCACAACCAGGTGGACTGCCTGACGGTGCATTTCTATGACGCCGACGGCAAATACGTGATGACACGCACCGAAACCACCGATGTGCTCGCCGACGAAGACTACCGCATGACGGTAGACCTCCCGCAGGGCCATTACACCATAATAGCATACGGCGGCGTGGAATGTGACAAGGCTTCATTCAGCCATACCAATGTGCCGGCCGAAGGTTCCGACATCTCCGAACTCGGAATGCAGCTCAAGCCCGAAACGCTTGAACCCGGAAATCCCAAAGGACACCTCCACGACCATTTCTACGGACGGCTCGAAGCCGACGTGAAAGTCTCTCCCGAACGTCCGCAGGTCACTGTCAAGATGATGAAGGACACCAACCATTTCCGCTTCATCCTGCAGCAGCTCTCCTACGAGCCGCTCGACGGCCGTGACTACGAGTTCAAAATTACAGATGACAACTCCCTGTTCGACTACACGAATATGCTCGTGGACAACGGACAGATAACATACACCCCGTGGTCTACGGGAGCAATAGAATTGGGAACCGCCTCCGACGGTTTCGTGGATCTAAAGGCCGCCGACAACGAAGGTCCCGACCAAACGTTGGTGAAGGTGGCATACGCCGACCTCAGCACGTCGCGCCTCATGCTCATGCGAGCGCCGCGCCTCTCGGTGGTCCACAAGGAATCCGGCGACGAGATAATCTCCATACCGCTCAACAAGTACCTGCTGGCCACGCGCAGCTTCCATTACGACTGGTGTGGCGACCAGGAATACCTTGACCGCAAGAGCGACTGGTCGCTCATCTTCCTGCTCGACAACCCGCGGCAGTGGCACACCGTAAGCATAAAGATAGACGACTGGGTGGTGCGCATAAACGACATCGAAGCCAAACCATAAGACGGCCCCCGCATCTCTTTTAACATCATACACACAACGAAACAAACACCGACTCGGGCAATATACTTAAGGACTCGACAAATGAAATTGAGAATAACAGACATAACGGCAGTATTGCTTGCGGCATTGCTTGTGGTGTCATGCACCTCCGGCGACGAACCCGAGGTGCCGGGTTATCCCGAGTTCAGCCGTATCGCGCTCTCCGTATCCCTGCCGGGAAGCGAAGGTGCGTCGCGCGCCGCCACGCGCGGCGACTTCGACAACTTCGACAACCAGCTCGACAAGTGGGGCAGGGAAGGGGAGAACATCGAAGAACTCCGCATCGTAATCCTTGACAGTAACGGCAATGTGGAAGTCAACGAGCACTATACCGACCTGAACAACATAACGCGCAGCGACGCATATACCTACCAGGTGCGCAACAACGACCGCAAGACCGTGCTCCTCGTGGCCAACGAAACCGGTTGCAATATCCATACCGACACCGGAGGGAAGATTTCCGTAACGGAATACTTCGACGGCCACCCCCGCAATTCATACATCGACGTGAAGAAGCTTGCGCTCTTCACGCTACACCTCGACGACAACCTCCAGGCCGACTCCCGCGGCAAGAACATGAACAAACCCCTCCCCATAACGGCGGTACACAGCGAACTCATACAGACCACAAAAGAGGAGGACACTGTGAAGCGCGAATATGTAATGCACCGCGCCGCCGTAAAGTTCAGCTTCCGCATCATTAACAAATCGGACTTCAACCACACCTTCGAGGGAGTGCGCGTCAGCCGCTTCTCCGACCGTGAATACTTCTTCCCCAACGCCGAATACGGCACCAACGACCTGGGCCATCAGGTAATGACCTCTTACAGTACGCCCGGTGACGCCGAAGAGACAGAATATAAATACGAAGGCTTCAACGTCTCCATTCCCAAAGGGATGACCGAGGCCATAGAACCCATCGCCCCCATCTATCTCCCGGAGGGTAAGACCGGCACCGACCCTTACAGCGTGTCGATAACGCTCAACGGCGCGCCGCTGGCAATCTGGGGAGCACTGAACTGGCGACGCCCCGAAGACCCGGAAACGTCACCGGGCACGCCGATGCTCGACCTGCCCCGCAACTGCCACGTAGTGGTAAACATAACCATCCTCGACGACAACACATACACCTTCGACGTCGATGTCCAGCCCTACTCCGTAGTGGAAGTGAAACCCTTCTACGGTCTTGAACGCGACGAGAACGGAAACATTATCGTGAGCCGTAACGAAGACGGAACCTACCAGGTTATCTCCAACGGAGAAATAGTGACACACGACTCGGACGGCGACCAGATGCTCAAACAGTTCAGCGACGGCTCATGGTATTGCGTTGAAGAAGTGCTGAAAGACTATATCCATGATACATCGGAAGTCGACTACCGCTATTACTTCGAGAAAGACTTTGCCGGCGGCAATATGATAATAATGCGTCAGAAAAGTGTGGGAGGAACATATCACGGCGACAACCTCCCCGACTATGACCACAAAATGGATGACCGTGCCCTGTTCGTGCTAACCAAAACCGGAGACTTCAAATACATAGTCTACCATACAGACGGGAACGACCCTACTTATCAGGACACTGACATGAAGGGGGACTTAATCATTCAGGCAAACGGTTACCAGTTCCGTAATGTTGGCGAGATGCAGCATTACATCGGCACATACGTTGTGCGTCTTGCCAATGGCGATGAAGAACTGCGGTATTATAAGGACGGTACAAAACTCGACTGGGACAAAGGTATAGACGACCCTGTGATAAAAGACAAGACGCAGAAGCGCCGCAGCTTCGTGACACCTGTGAGCCGCGCACGCATACAGCAATTGCTTCAGAAGATGCGTCGCTACAATAAATTTCATTGAATCGCAATAAATAGGAATCTTATCAGATGAAAAGATATATCAGCCATTTATTCACTGCTGTGATGCTTCTCGCGGCATTGATTGTCTCGGCAGGCTGCTCCGACGACCGCTTCGACATACCCGACGGATATCCCGAAGGGGAGGTACTTCTCAACGTTGAGATGGATTTCGAGCCGTTCACGGTTCAGAGCGTTGGAAGCCGCGCCCACGACGGCGGTTCGCTCAACCGCCTCGACGACCTCTGTGTAGTGGCCTTCGACAAAGACGGAAACCTTATGGAAGGTTTTCCGGTAGAAATTTCAAAAGGGGAACATAATCTGGAGACAAATCTGATTCCCCGGGAAGATGCCGATGCCTCGAACAACCATAAAGGTGAGGAGAAGACATATCATGCCACTTTCCAACTGAAAGTGCCTTACGGACGTTATTACCTCTACGGTGTGGCCAACCTCGGCGAATATGATGCTTCCGGCAATTACATCAGCCGTACTATCGACGTGCTTCGCAAGGAAGGAGTGCTTACAGACCGTAAGACTTTTCTCGAAACTACCCAGGATTGGGACGAGGACATAATGCTCAACAATGGCGAGATGCTGGGCTACTTTACAGCCGGTAAACAGGCCTCGCCGAGCACAGGCAAGCAGATGAACGATAAGCCAGTGGACGTCAACAAGCCCGGACTTTCGCTCCATTGCTGGCTGCGGCGCAGTGCCTCGAAAGTGACGATAGACTTCGACGGCAGCGGCCTTGACAAGAACGTGAAACTCTATATACGCCGCGCCACCATCCACGACATACCGGTGTCGTGCGCCATCGGTGCGCCCAATGCCCCGGATGCCGCAAATGAAATCATCACTCATAAGAAAACAGACTATAGCCCCGACAATACCGCCGACCATATAGACTTCGGCCAGGGGGATGTCTACACCGCATGGCCTCTTATTACCAAGGAAACGCCCTATATCATGGAGGGAGGCAAACGCAAGGAGTTCCATAACTACGACTCCCCGTCGCTCTTCCTCTACGAGAACATGCAGCCCGACAGCGACGATGACAAGACCAACAAGGAGCAGCACTCCAACGAACAGGGTACCGTCATCGGCGCCGACGATATGAAAGACAAGGTTGATTACGGCAGCTACATAGAAGTGGAAGCTTATTACGAGCGTACCAATCTTACCAACCAGAAATCAGAAGGCAAGATAATCTACCGCTTCATGCTCGGCAAGGACACTAAGAAGAATTTCGAGGTGGAACGCAACTACCATTATAAGATAACGATGTGTCCGCGTGGCTACGCCAACGACGTGGACTGGCACATCGACTACTACGAGAAGAGCGGCTTCGAGTACAAGGACCCGTACTATGTGTCGTACCTCTATAGCCACGACTCTACTGTGCGTTTCCGTTATACACCGCCCAAAGGTGCCACCATAGACCACCTCGATGCCGAAATCATCGAAAACAACTGGTGGCCGAGCGACCCCAAAGCTTCATATAATACAGATGCTCAGGCGGAACAAAGCAAAGGTGAACTATATCCTGCGGGACATAAATATGCCGGTCGAATAAAATATCTTGGTAACGGCTTCTTGTCTCTTAGAGAAACGTCCAAACCGGTTATTAAATTCAGTGACCTTGGTGTAAGCTCAAATAATTGGGCAAAAGTTGAAGCAAATAAGTCTATGAATGACAATTACTTCTATGGAGATGAGTCAAAAGGTCTTAAGGATAGAAGTCAACGTAGATATTGGGCCGATGGACGCAACGATGGAACCGCAAAGGAGGCTTATTCTGTAAGGAAATTAGGTGAGTCCTACATGATAAACTTCCCGGTTTTCACGCGTGCCAAGAATCTTATAAAAGATTCTGGCTATACCGCTAATAATCCCTATGAGGGTGCATCGCGTCATGCCAAAATCAAGGTTACAGTCTTTTTTAAGAGGAAGGATGGCTCAACGGGACAAGAGACGAAGATTCTAAGGATGGAACAGGTTCCCCGAATCACCAATCCCACAGGAATTTACCGTCGTTCCGGAAATAACGAGAATTTCGAGGTTGTTCTTACCCAAAAGGATGGTGACAATAGCAAGTCGTTCTCTGCTTTTAAATCCGACGGTCCCTGGATGGCCGAAGTTATTGGCGATGCCAACTTCATAAACCTCAATGGCCGAAGCACGATTAAGGGCAACAACGACGAAATACGATTCAATGTCCGGTTCAACAAGATGAACCGAGATAACAAGGTGCGAAATGCAGTGATCCGTATCCGTTATCACAATTACTCATGTGTGCATCTAATATTCGTGCGCCAGGGCTATTCCGCCCAGCAGATTGTCTCGGGAGGAAAATATTGGCATACCGGCAACGTTATAGCTTACGAAAACGGTACTTATGCCGAAGCGTTCGATCCCCGTGATGAAGGTTCTCTCTTCAAGTATGGCACTTTTACGCACGGAATTGACGTGAAGAGCAACTTCTATAATGATGATTGCACTACGCCTACTAAGGCAGAACTCCAGTCAATTGTCAATACACCTTTCTATGAGGCGAAAACCGATATAATGAAACCAAAAAAGGATGCGTTGACTTGGGGCGGCTATGATGCCAATTATCTTCCTGATAAATGTTTCGCAGCCAATTCCGGTGTCGCGGAAATGAAAGACTTTGAGGAACTTTACAACCGTGAACATGTATTGCAGGGATTCGGCGTGCTGTATGCCGATGGAGCCACAACCACTCAGTTTAGTTCCAAGAATGTATACGGTTATTGCCGACATGATGAAGGAACGGAGATACGCGGTATGTGTGGAATGTTCGTGTACTATTGGGATCCAGAGAACCAGAATGCCAGTTTTACGGCGCATAATTTATTCTTCCCTATCGGACGTTCCGGTTACGGACATCGTGCTCATTGGACCGGGCCGGGTTCGGGCGAAAGTACTCAGCATGGAGCATTGAGATACGCTTGTAGTCGTGTTGACTTGTACGAAACCCTATGGATGCCTCTGTTCTATGACCTTTATCGACGTAAGGGTGCCATTTATTGGGCTCGCGCCGAGGGCAACGGTTATGATATCGGTTCTGAGGCTGACGTGGCAACATCAATCGGCCTTGATATAAATTTCTTCAACTTCGACGTCAACTCCATTAGTGTTGGTAATGTTATCAAGAGCAAACAGTGGGGAGGAACGCGAAATAATAAGACTTCCGACGCGTGCTTCGTGCGGCGGATCGGCCAGCAGGAGCGCGGTCCTAACGACAAGAATCCGCCGCGACCCTCCGGCAAGCGTTCACGACCGGTATAGAATTAGTAATTGGATTAATTGATAATTAGGATTCCCGGTCCTGAAACGGGAATTTGTTAGAGAATTTTTTAGGATTATGGGGTATATCCGCGCTTTCTTTCTTCACGCGGATATACTCTTTTTTTATTTCCTGATATAATTTGGTGTTCCGGCCTGATTTTGTTAATTTCGCAACGTTTTGAATTTTTTGACAGCGATGGAGAAGATTTTAGGCATTTTAGTGGTCTTGTTGGCGGTCGTGATGGCGGGGTGCGTCAAGGATGAGGTCAGCTATGACTCCAAGGTGAAGGTCGGTGACCGGTTGCCCGTTTTCTCGGTTGTGACTGACGGCGGCGAACTCGTCAGCAACGAGAGCCTGAAGGGCGCTCCGGCGGCCGTGATGTTTTTCCACACGGGTTGCCCGGACTGTCAGCGAGAGCTTCCGGTAGTTCAGGAGCTGAGCGGGATAATGCCGGAGCTTAGGGTGGTGTGCATCGCGCGTTCCGAAGGCGCGGCGGAGATCGCCTCATACTGGCACACCAACTCTCTGACGCTCCCTTACTCGGCACAAGAGGGGGACGGCGTCTACCGGCTGTTTGCTGATGCCGGGATTCCGCGCCTTTACCTCACCGACGCCGCGGGCACCGTGGTGGCGGAGTTCTGCGAAGAGTTCCCGCCGGCGGCGCGTATGGCCGCGCTTCTGCGCACCGATGCGGACGCCAGGTGCCATTTCCGAGATTAATCCCGCTTTGTCCCGATTAATCGGGCTTCCCGGGCTTCTCCGGGCTACCGTCCACAGCTGCGGATTCCGCGAGATATCAGGCAGTTACGGCCGCGAGGCTTCCTTTTCGTCGGGATTCTTTACAAAAAATATAGATTTTTAACAAATTCGTTTGGAGGGAACAAAATTTATTTCGTAATTTATATCCATCTTTCCAAATCCGCAGTCCCGTAAAGCAAAATTGACCAAAAATGAACCGATTCTCTTAGTATTGCGTAATGCCTTTGGTCGCAGAGCGATTTACGCCAAAATAATATCTCGTAATGATAATCGGCCTCCTTCCCGGAGGCCTGGGTTAACGCGTGCCATTCCTACCCCACACGCCGTCGGGCGTGTGGGGTTACGGTAAATCCGCTTCCTGACGGAAGGAAGCGCTGACGTAATTCGTTAGATTGCAGGTTGTTCATTACGAAAAAAGCCGGGCGCGGGTGGGCGTCCGGCTTGTGGCTTTTATTTTGGGAAAGGATTATGCCATGGCGGGTTCGGCGATACCGAATTTTATGCGCAGATTCTTCAGCATGTCTTCGGTCATGGAGTCGAGGTCGTACTGCGGCTTCCAGTCCCATTCTTCGCGTGCGCAGGTGTCGTCGAGGCTGTCGGGCCATGAGTCGGCGATGGCCTGGCGCAGCGGGTCGAGCTCGTATTCCATTTCGAAGCCGGGAACGTATTCCTTGATTTTGGCGGAGATGATTTCCGGGTCGAAGCTCATGGAGGCGATGTTGAAGGAGTTGCGGTGTTTGAGGCGCGAGGGGTCGGCTTCCATGATTTCAACGGCTGCGCGCAGGGCGTCGGGCATATACATCATGTCCATGAAGGTGCCGGGTTTGAGCGGGCATTTGAATTTCTCGCCCTTCACGGCGCTGTAGTAGATATCCACGGCGTAGTCGGTGGTACCGCCGCCCGGAGGCGCCACGTAGGAGATGAGGCCGGGGAAGCGCACCGAGCGCGTGTCTACGCCGAAGCGGCGTGCGTAGTAGTCGCTCAGCATCTCGCCGGTAACTTTGGTGACGCCGTAAATGGTGTCGGGACGCTGGATGGTGTCCTGCGGTGTCTTGATGTGTGGGGTGGTTTCTCCAAAGGAGCCGATGGAGCTGGGGGTGAAGAGGGCGCAGCCCTTTTCGCGCGACACTTCGAGGCAGTTGTAGAGGCCGCCGACGCCTATTTTCCAGGCGAGCTGGGGACGCGACTCGGCGACGGCCGACAGCAGCGCGGCAAGGTTGTAGATGGTGTCGATGTTGTATTTCTCCACGGCGTCGGCAATCATCTGCGGCGAGGTGATGTCAACCTCCTCGGCCGGTCCGGATTCCAACAGTGCGCCCTTGGGTTCGGCGCCTTTGATGTATCCGCACACTACATTGCCGGCGGGATACTCCTTTCTCAGTTTCATGGTGAGCTCCGACCCTATCTGGCCGGTGGCTCCGATAATCAAAATATTTTTCATTCGATTAGATGGTTGGTCTCGTTAGATGGTGCAAAATTACCTATAATCTCGATAACCGGAAAATAAATTAGGTGAAAATTGTTAAATTTTTCGGAGAAAAGACCCTCTGTTCGGAGAAAATTTGCTAACTTTGGCCAATCTAAACTCATAATATCATGTATAACGCATTTAAGACACATCTTACAAAGGAACTCCAGGACATCAAGGACGCAGGACTTTACAAGAACGAACGCATCATAACCACCCCGCAGAAGGCTGACATCGAGGTTGAAAACACCCCCGGCGAAGTACTCAACTTCTGCGCCAACAACTACCTCGGCCTCTCCGACAACCAGCGCCTCATCGACGCCGCCAAGAAGGCCATGGACCGCCGTGGCTACGGCATGTCGTCAGTCCGCTTCATCTGCGGTACCCAGGACCTCCACAAAGAGCTGGAGAAAGCTATCTCCGATTATTTCCACACCGAGGACACCATCCTCTACGCCGCTTGCTTCGATGCCAACGGCGGCCTCTTCGAGCCCCTCTTCGGCCCGGAAGACGCCATCATCTCCGACTCATTGAACCACGCCTCAATCATCGACGGCGTGCGCCTCTGCAAGGCTAAACGCCTCCGGTATGCAAACGCAGACATGGCCGACCTCGAAGAGAAACTGAAAGAGGCACAGGACTGCCGCTTCCGCATCATCGCCACGGACGGTGTCTTCTCGATGGACGGTAACGTGGCCCCGATGGACAAAATCTGCGAACTCGCCGAGAAGTATGACGCCCTCGTGATGGTAGATGAAAGCCACTCGGCCGGTGTGGTCGGCCCCACAGGCCACGGTGTGGCAGAACAGTTCGACTGCTACGGTAAGATCGACATCTTCACCGGCACGCTCGGCAAGTCGTTCGGCGGCGCCATGGGCGGCTTCACCACCGGCCCGAAGGAAATCATCGACATGCTGCGCCAGCGTTCGCGTCCCTATCTCTTCTCCAACTCGGTGGCTCCCTCGATAGTAGGTGCCAGCATCGAGATGTTCAAGATGCTCGGCGAAAGCAACGACCTGCATGACAAACTGATGGAGAACGTCAACTACTTCCGCGACAAGATGCTTGCCGCCGGTTTCGACATCAAGCCCACACAGTCTGCCATCTGCGCCGTGATGCTCTATGACGCCAAACTCTCGCAGGACTTCGCCGCCGAGATGCAGAAGGAGGGTATTTACGTCACCGGTTTCTACTATCCGGTAGTGCCGAAAGGTCAGGCCCGTATCCGCGTACAGCTCTCAGCCGGCCACAACCGCGAGCAACTGGACCGCGCCATCGCCGCTTTCGTCAAGGTAGGCAAAAAACTCGGCGTCCTGAAATAAGAAATCAGATGAAAATTTAGCCCTATATATAACGGCTGCTCCGAGAGCGCTTCGGGGCAGCTTTTTTCGTTTATGCGACGAAGCGGACGGCGAGCAAGCTCGCCGCACGTTTACAAAAGCGACGGTGCTTTTGCGGTGGTTATTCCGCAGGCCGGGAGGCCTGCGCTCCATAATAAAAAAGCAGGAGGCTCCACGGCCTCCTGCTTTTTTATTATGGGTGAGGGTGATTAGTCGTCGAGTTTGTGGATTACGAGGCCTGAGCGGAGCTTGGGCTCGAACCAGGTGGTCTTCGGGGGCATGATGTTGCCGGTGTCGGCGATGTTGATAATCTGTCCCATGGTGACGGGATACAGGGCGAGGGCCATAGCCATTTCGCCGCTGTCGACACGGCGCTGGAGCTCGCCCAGGCCGCGGATACCGCCCACGAAGTCGATGCGCTTGTCGCTGCGCAGGTCGGTGATGCCGAGGATGTCGCGCAGGATGAGGTCGGAAGATACAGTCACGTCAAGCACGCCGATGGGGTCCTGGTCGTTGTATGTGCCGGGTTTGGCGGTCAGCGAATACCAGTTGCCGTCAAGGTAAAGGGCGAAGTTGTGGAGCTTGTTGGGCTTGTAGATTTCCTTGCCGACCTTCTCGACGTCGAAGTTCTTGGCAACCTTCTCGAGGAACTGCTCGGGGGTGTTGCCGTTGAGGTCGCGAACCACGCGGTTGTAGTCGATGACGTTGAGGTGGCTTGCGGGGAAGGCCACGGCCAGGAAGTAGTTATACTCCTCGTTGCCGGTGTGGTTGGGGTTGTTGCGGCGCTTTTCGTCGCCCACGAGGGCGGCGGCGGCGGAGCGGTGGTGGCCGTCGGCGATGTAGAAGTTAGGTATCTTGGCAAACTCTTCGGTGATGGTCTTGATGAGTTCGGGGTCGGAGATTACCCACAGGGTATGGCCGAATCCGTCGGGAGCCACGAAGTCGTACTCCGGTTCGCCGGCGGTGACTTTGCGGATGATGCCTTCGAGCACTTCATCATCGGGGAAAGCGAAGAACACCGGCTCCACGTTCGCGTTGTTTATGCGCACGTGTTTCATGCGGTCTTCCTCTTTGTCGCGGCGTGTAAGCTCATGCTTCTTGATGCGGCCTTCCATGTAGTCTTCCACCCATGCGGCCACTACGAAGCCGTACTGTGTGCGGCCGTCCATTGTCTGTGCATAGATGTAGTATTTCTCTTCGGGATCCTGGACGAGCCAGCCGTTTTCCTGGAATTTTTTGAAGTTCTCGGCAGCCGATGCGTAGACTTTGGGGTCGTGTTCGTCTGTGCCGGGCTCGAAGTTGATTTCCGGTTTGATGATGTGGTAGAGGCTCTTCTCGTTGCCTTCGGCCTCTTTGCGGGCCTCTTCGGAGTTGAGCACGTCATAGGGGCGGGAAACCACCTGTTCTACAAGTTCTTTCGGCGGGCGGACGCCCTTGAACGGTTTTACTTTTGCCATGGTGTCGGATTTTCGGCGGGCGTCGCCGGGCAGTATGTCAAGCTCCCGGCGCGCGTTGCCATAAGGTTTATGTTATCAGTTAAGTTTTTGTTATATAAAAGGTAGTCAGAGGTCGCGTACCACGACGGTCTGCGTGCGGTCCGGACCCACGGAGACGATGTGGACGGGCACTCCGAGATATTTCTCTATGAAGGCGATGTAGGCCTTGAACTCGGCGGGGAAATCCTCCGGCTTGGTGGCCTTTGTGAGGTCGGTGTTCCAGCCGGGCATGTCGGTATAGACGGGTTTGATGTCCACGGCGTCGGCGTCGAAGGGGAACCGGTCGGTCACCTTGCCGTCTATTTCGTAGGCGGTGCAGGCGCGCACAGTCCCGAAGCCGTCCAGGACGTCGCTCTTCATCATGATGAGGCGCGTAACGCCGTTGATCATGACGGAGTAGCGCAGCGCCACGAGGTCAATCCAGCCGCAGCGGCGTTCGCGTCCGGTTACGGCGCCGTATTCGTGGCCGAGGTCGCGCAGGTGTTTCCCGGTTTCGTCGAAGAGTTCGGTGGGGAATGGGCCGGCGCCGACGCGGGTGCAGTAAGCCTTGAAGATGCCGTAAACCTCGCCGATGCGGTGCGGGGAGATGCCGAGCCCGGTGCAGGCTCCGGCGCAGACAGTGTTCGAGGAGGTGACGAAGGGGTAAGAGCCGTAGTCCACGTCGAGCATTGTGCCCTGGGCGCCCTCGCAGAGCAGCGAGCGGCCGTTGTCGAGCATTTCGTTGATGTAGTATTCGGAGTCGATGATGTCATACCCTTTGAGGTATTCCACTGCGTCGAGCCACTGCCGTTCCAGGGCGGCGGTTTCCGGGGTTTCACCGAGGCGCCGGAGCATGTCGAGGTGTCGGTTCAGACAGCGTTCGTACTTCTCGCCGAAACGGTCGAAGAGGTCGCCTACGCGCAGCCCGTTGCGAGAAATCTTGTCGGTGTACGTGGGGCCGATGCCCTTGCCGGTGGTGCCGATTTTAGATGCTCCCTTGGCCTTCTCGTTGGCGGCGTCGAGCAGCCGGTGGGTGGGGAGGATGAGGTGGGCTTTCTTGGAGATTTTCAGTATCTTGTGCAGGTCGATGCCGTTGTTCTCAATCTCTTTTGCTTCCTGCATGAAGAGCACGGGGTCGAGCACCACGCCGCCGCCGATGATGTTGGTGCGGCACAGGAAAATGCCGGAAGGGATGGAACGGAGCACGACCTTCTTGTTGTCGAACTCGAGGGTGTGCCCGGCGTTGGGGCCGCCCTGGAAGCGAGCCACGGCGTCGTAGCGCGGTGTCAGCACGTCAACTATCTTTCCTTTGCCCTCGTCGCCCCATTGGAGGCCGAGTAATACGTCAGCTTTTACCATTGCTTATCTGTGTTACTTGTTTATATTCTTGCGGTTTTTGCGCACACACGAGGAACAGAGGCCGAAGACGTCTATTCCGAACGACGATTGCGTGAAACCCTTGTAATGTTTCGAGGCGAGGAGTTGGGCCAGTTCGGGGTCGTTCTCCTCGCGCACGCGGCCGCACTGCGAGCACACCAGGTGAATGTGCCCCTGTTTGGCCAGCTCGAACACCGAGCCGCGCTTCGAGAGGCGGTGGCTGTCCACGATGCCTGCGCGGGTGAAGAGCTGCAGCGTGTTGTAGACCGTCACGAGCGAGACGTGGTAGAGCCTCTTCTCCATCAGGCCGTAGAGCTCTTCGGCGTCGAAGTGCCCCTCAGTCTGGCACACGGCCTTGAGTATAGCGAAACGCTCCGGGGTCTTGCGCATTCCCCGCGAGGCCAAATACCGCTCCAGGCGGAGCCGTGCGGCTGTTTCCCTTTCGCTCTCGTTTGTCATCGTCTGTGGCAAATTTCAGTGTCGCGGCGCCTCCTGCCGGGTGGCGGCCCGCAAAACTGTGCAAAGGTAACACCCCGCGCCGACATATCCAAATATTTCGGGAACAAATGTGCCCCCGGCGGTGTTGTTATGATAAAATACCTGAAGTTAAACCCTGCGGTGCCCCGCGCCCGGGCCTCTCCGGCACCGTAATAAAAATTATGAAGAGATGAAAAAATACAGATGTGAAGTATGCGACTGGATTTACGACCCCGCAGTAGGCGACCCCGACGGCGGCATAGCCCCCGGAACGCCGTTTGAAGAACTGCCCGACTCATGGGTTTGCCCGGTTTGCGGCGTAGGGAAGGAGGATTTCGCCCCCGAACCCGAAGAGTAAGGAGCCTAAGATGAGGAAATAGCCGCGACCTGGGCCATCCGTTGCTAAAGGAGTGCCCGTTTGCGGTTATTCCGTATTATGGAACGTGGCATGAATGCTTCCGCTCCATGACCGTACGCACCGTACGCACCGCA
>DKVK01000094.1 GCA_002491165.1 Porphyromonadaceae bacterium UBA7180 | reverse complement strand
TCCCATCCAAACATTAATGCTTTCATGGTCAGTCGTTGTTTTCGTCGGTTAGGAGTTTGTTCATTTCATTCACATTTTTGAGCGTGCGGAGAATCTCTCCCACATTTTTGGCGGTGCTGACGGCGCCGCGTCCGGTGTAGGGCGGGTTGGCGTCATACATCTCGGAGAGAGAGCCGATGCAGCCTTCCGACATCTCGTCTTCATACCCGACGAGCATCCTCTCGATGAATCCGAGTCCGCCGAGTCCGAATACCTTGAAATATGCGTCGGCGTAGAAGCCGAAGAGCCATGGACGTGCCGGACCCTGATGTACGGCGTATTCGCGCTCTATGGGACCGCCCACATAGTTCGGTCGGTAAGCGTAGCTTTTTGGCGAAAGGGAACGCAACCCCTTCGGAGTCAGCAGTTCGCGTGTCACGAACTCCAGTACCTTGCGGGTCTGCTTGCGGTCGAGCGGGGAGTATTCCATGCCGCAGGCGATGGCCATGTTGGGGCGAACTTCGAGGTCCACGTATGAGCCGTTGACGTAGTCGTAAAGGTATCCGTAGCCGTTCAGGAAGGTCTCCAGGAAGGAATCCTTGGTCTTGTCGGCCAGCGCGTCGAGTTCGGCCGCATAATGGGCGTCCACACCTTCGTAGAGCGAGGCTGCGAATCGCAATGCATTGTACCACAGAGCATTGAACTCAAGGATGAATCCTGAGCGCGGGATGATGGGCTTGCCGTTGATGGAAGCCGACATCCAGGTGACCGGCGTGTTGACGCCCGACGAGGCTACGAGGCCCGAAGGGTCGAGATGCAGGTTGTTGACACGTCCGTGACGAATGTCGTCCACCAAACGGCGAACGCTTTCGCCATATTTCTCGCGGCATTCCGCAGTGCCGTTGTTGCGGCGGTATTGCTGTATGGCCCAGATGAACCACAGCGGTATGTCGGGGAGGTCGATTTCCAGGATGGTGCGGTCCTTGAAGCCGTTGTCGATGTAGCGGCGCAGAGCATCGTAGAAAGTGGCGGCCGTTTCCTCGAAGTCCTCGCGGTGGTTGATGGCCAGCGTACAGCCCGGCAGCGCGATGAGTTCGTCGCGAGCACGGACATTATACCACGGATAACCGGCCATTATATACATGCCGTTCTTGTTTTTCAGATAGAACTGCTTGGCGGAGTTCTTAAGGCAGTTCTTGAAGCTGGTGCGGCAAGTGCGCGTTTTCAATTCGGCCTCGTAGGTTCCCTCGAAGGTCGCAGGGTCGCTCTCTGCGGTCGATGCCGAGAAGATAATCGACTCGCCCGGCTTAATGGGAAGCTCGAAATAACCGGGCACCCAAAGGTCTTCCTTGTAGGGGATGCCGTGATCCCGGTCCTTGTAATACTCTATCCCCTTGTACCAATGCCCGTCGTCTACCCACTTGACCGGCTTGTTGAACTGCATGAAGAGCTCCGGATAGCCGTGGTATAGGCATGTTGCGATGCCGTCGTCCACGTGGCGGATACTCTTGTTGACGGCGTCGTTCTCCATGCATAGGTCGTTGGAGTTGCGGAAAGCCAGGAAAGGGCGGAATTGCAGGGTTGTGGGGGAATGGGCTTCCAAAAGGGTGTATTTGATTAGGATTCTGTTTTGGTGGGATATGAATACTTTCTCTTTGGTGAGGATTACGCCGCCCACACGGTAGGTAAGTTTGGGCGTACTTTCGCAAGTAAATTCGCGGATGTATTTGTGGCCGTTTGGGGAGAAGATGTTCTGCCCGTACTGGTGAAGGCCGAGATTGAACGGGGCGCCGTGCTGAATCACGGTCTCGTCGAGCGAGGATAGCAGGATATGGGCCTTGTCGTCCATCTCGGGAATAGGAATCACCAGAAGGCCGTGCTGCTTGCGGGTGTTGCAGCCCACGATAGTGGTGCAGTGGTAAGCTCCCGATTTGTTGGTCCGGAGCATTTCCTTGGGCAGGCTTTGCTCCAGATTAATCATGAGGCTTTTGTCAAATTTCAGGTAACTCATTAATGCTAAAACGTTTGCAGCCGCCTGAAGAGGGGAGGGGAAGAAGGGCGGCATAGGGGTTTCATAAAATCAATCTTAAATCTAAAACGGGCGCAAAAATAAGTGTGCGTCTATCAAAGACAAAAGTAATAAAAATTTCGGAAACGTGCAAATAAAACACCGGGAAATTTATCCCCGGATTCCCCTTTTGTGCTGCAAAACATAAAAATGGGCTCGCTAACCGGTTTTCATTTTCAAGACTATGCGAGCGGTCAATAAAGTCACAAGCTGAAAGCAAGGGGTAAATGCCAATGATATAAGGCATTTACCCCCTTGCTTTATAATGAGTTGGGAGAGGTGATTATTTCAGTTTTGCGGCTTGGACGGCGGCGTCGCTGTAATTGTGTTTGGCGGCGCGGTCGAACCAGTAACGGGCCTTTTTCATATCTTTGGGAATGCCACGGCCGTCGCGGCACATTTCGGCGTAGCGGTATTGTGCTTCGGGGACGTCCTGCTCGGCGGCGCGCCAGTAATTTTCGGCAGCGATGCGGAGGTCGGGCAACACGCCGTTACCTTCCTCGAAAAGACGGCCGATGTTCAGCTGGGCCAGCGGATGGTTATGTTGTGCGGCTTTGCGGAACCAGTAGGCGGCCTCCTCGTAATCCTGCTGCGCAAAGTATCCGTCGCGGTAAATTACGCCCATATCGTAGAGCGCCTCGTCGTCGCCGATGGCGATGGCTTTGCCGAACCATTTGAACGCGTCTTTGATATTCTGTTCGGTGCCGATGCCGTGCTGGTAGCAGATGGCGAGCAGACGGCAGCTTTCGGCGTCGTCATTATTAGCTCCGGTGAGGTATTCGTTGAAATTTTCGGCCTTTACATCCCGTGTGTTGTCTGAATGGTCAACTGCAACGGGGTGGCCGTTATAAATCGGGTTATCGGTCCGGGTCTGTGCGACAGAAGCAAGCGTGCCGCAACCGAGTGATGCGGCAATCAATAAACCGTATACATATATTCTTTTCATAAAAGGATAACGCCTCAAATACCCCAAAATTGCAAGAATCTACTGTTTTAACATATCTCCGATAAATCCAAAATCTTTTAACGCACCGTAGGAGGGAAATCAGTAGGCGTTTTTGTCGCCGGCTATGCCGTTCCAGACGGTCAGGAAAATTATCTTGAAGTCGAGGAAGATGTTCCAGTTGCGGATATACCATACATCGTATTCCACGCGTTTTTCCATCTGCCAGAGCTGTTTGGTGCCTCCGCGGTAGCCGCTCACCTGTGCCCAGCCGGTGATTCCGGGTTTCACGGCGTGGCGCACCATGTATTTGTCTATCAGGGCGGAGTATTCCACGGTGTGGCTTATCATGTGCGGCCGTGGTCCTACTACGCTCATGTTGCCGAGGAAAACGTTGATGAACTGCGGGAGTTCGTCGAGCGAGGTGCGGCGCAGGAAGTCGCCGAACTTGGTCTTGCGCGGGTCGTTTTCGGTGGCTTGCACCTTGTCGCTGTCGGCGTTGACGCGCATGGTGCGGAATTTCAGGCATACGAATTCCGACCCGTAGATGCCGGTGCGTTTCTGCCGGAAGAAGACGGGACCGGACGAAGTCAGCTTGATGCCGATGGCTATCGGGATGAAAATCAAAGGCGAGACTATCAGGAAAGAGGTGGAAATCACAAGGTCCACCACGCGCTTGGCTATCTTGTTTCGGCGCAGGTGAAGCGGCGACAGGGTGTGGGTCATGCAGGGGAGGTTGCCCACCGATGACATAGCGAAGTTTGCCGAGATGAAGCGGTCGAATTTCGGCACGTAGACAAACTCGGCGCCCTCCTCTTCGGTGACTGCCATGAGCCGTGTCATCAGCTCGTTGTTCTCGAAGTCGAGTGTATAATAGACTATGTCCACGCGGTTGAGGTGCACGAAGTCGGCCACATCACCGAGGGAGCCGTAGAAGCAGTCTTCAAGGCTTGCGGCGGGCGAAGGCTTGTTGTCGAAGACGCCCATCATGCGGTAGCCGTAGCCAAGGTCGGAGTTCAGTTCGTCGTAAACGGCCTCGGCAGTCGGGCCGGACCCTACTATTATCACGCGCTTGAAATTAAGTCCGAGCTCGCGTGCTTTTTTTAGTAACTTTCTGGAAATCAGCCACCATGCGGAAATGCCAATGAAGAGGAATGTGAATAGCACAAGAATGTTGACGAAGGGTATTTCAGGCACGTCGAGCAGGTAAAGCAGCGACAGCAGAACGCATGCCGTCAGCAAGGTGCTTTTGAAGGCGGTAAGCACGACGCGGTCCGCATAGACGATGCGGGTGTTATGCAGTCCGGAGAAAACCCATTCGCTGGGAATAAAGGAGACGTTCAGTATCAGCCAGAACATCTTGGAAGCGAAAACTTCGTTTGTTCCGGTAACCATTACGGAGAGAAAATAAATGAGGTTCAGTGTCACGAAATCAGCGACGATTAGCGTGGCTCTGAGGTATTTTCCCAATCTGAAACGTTCGTTCAAGGCTCGCATAGTATGGATAAGCGTTGCGCCATGCTCAGGCGCGATGTCTTTGCTGCCGGAGAGCCGATGCCGCCGGCGGCAGTCTGGTTATGTGCGTCGGCCGTGATGGCTCCCGGGCTTTCCGCAGGAAACTGTTAAGTCATGTTTCCCGCTTGTCCTTTTGCCTGCGACGGCGCGGCATGGTGAAAAGTTGCAATCCTTCATGGCTTACGGTTTGTTAGCTTCCCCGGGAAGCGGGGTGTGCGCTGCCGCGCCGTGTCCTCCCGCTTAGGGAAGTTTTCCGAAGCGTATTAAAACTGTCGGCATCGATTGAGGAGAGGCAGACGGGGATTGCTTGCGGTTTGTAAAACAAGAGGGACGAGCGACCGCGAAGCCGTGTCTGCGGCTGCGCGACGCCCTCCCTTCAGTTCGTTTAATCTTTGTTTTCGGTATTGTTATCGTTCGATTCTATCTTCTCGTCGATGAGCTCGATTTTGTGTTTCAGCTCGTCGAGGTCTTTGCGGAGGTTCTCCACGCGGCGTTCCATCTCCTGAACCATGGAATTGCCGCCTGTCGACTTCACCTTGAAGAAACCGAGGTTGTTTTCGTAGGTCTTGATTTCGGCGCGTTTCTGCTCGTATGTGCGGTAGAGGCGTTCACGTTCGCGGCTCAGCTTGCCGTCGCCGGAGAGGTTCTCGATGTGGCCCTCGAACTGCGACATGCGGCGGCGTTTGTTGCCGGCGCTCAGAGAGTTATAGATGCGGTCGCACTCGGCACGGTATTCCTGGAAGATTTTGTCCTTGACGCGGTAGGGCACATGGCCTATTTCCTGCCATTTGGCCTGGAGTGCACGCACGGCCTGGAGTGCGCCGTTCTCGGCGGGATCTACGCCTTTCAGTTCCTCGATGAGGGCACGTTTGGCGTTCAGGTTGTCGGTCTGCTCCTTGCGTGTGGCGGAAACCTGTTCCTTGCGGCTCTGGAAGAACTTGTTGCAGGCGGTAGTGAAACGTTGCCATATTTCGTCGCTATGGCGGCGTGCCACGCCGCCGATGGTCTTCCATTCGGCCTGGAGGGCTATCACCTTGTCGGCGTCGCGTGTGGGGTCGCCGTTCTCGAGCAGCGCTTCGGCCTTCTCGCAGAGTTCCGTCTTCTTGACGAGGTTGGCGCCCAATTCCTCCTTCACGCGTTTATAGTATTCTGCCTTTGCGGTGAAGAAGTCGTCGCAAACCTTGCGGAAGCGGGCGAAAAGCTGGTTGTTAATCTTCTTGGAGGCGAAGCCTATTTCTTTCCAACGAGCCTGGAGTTCAAGCACTTGCTTGGTCATGGCCTCCCACTTGTTGAAGGAGTCGAGGGCGGAGAAGTCGAGTGCTTCTATCTCCTCGCAGAGTTTGGTCTTGGCCTCTTCGTTGGCCTGTTCCTGCTGCTTGCGGTTTTCGAAGTATTGCTGGTGGCGTTTGTTGACAGCCGACGACTCGGCGCTGAATTCTGCCCAGATGGATTCGCGGTATTCCTTGGCGACCGGACCTATTTCGCGCCACTGTTTGTGGAGTTCCTGAAGGGTGCGGAAGGCGGCGATGACATCTTTCTCGTCGGCTAAGGCGCGGGCGCGTTCTATGAGTTCGCGTTTGGCTTCGAGGTTCTTGCGGAAGTCGAGGTCGCGCAGCTCCTTGTTCATCTTCAGACGGTCGTAGAAGAGTTCCACCACCTGCTGGTATTCTTTCCAGATTTCCGTTTCGGCGCTCTGGGGTATCTCCTTGATTTCCTTGAACTGGGCCTGGAGTTCCTGGAAGCGGGGAAAGTGGAGGTTTATGTTGTCGATGTCTTCTACGATATTCTTGATATTTTCGATGACAGCGCGTTTTGCTACAAGATTTTCATTGAGACGGGCTTCTTCAGCGTTGAGGAATTCGGCGCGTGCCTCCTTGAAGCGTGCGTAGAGGTCCTTGAACTGGAACTCCAGCGGGTCGGGATGCGCGGCAAAGGCGTCGGGGGAGTTGCCGGCATCGAGGAAGTCGGCCATCTCCTTGTCCAGTTCGCGGGTGCGGAGGGCGTGGAAAGCCTGTTTGATGGAGTTTACCTCGCGGTGGGCCTGCATGTCGGCTTTTTCCACTATTTCGGCCAGCGCGTCCACGAGTTCCTGTTTGCTCATGTCGTGCCATGATTTCTCTGACTCTGCATCGGCGGCGTCTTCTTCGGCGCTCGCGAGCTCGGCGGTGGCTTCGGCGGTTTCTTCGGCCTCCCGGGCAATGGCTTCGCTCTGTTCTTCCTCGGCCTTTACTTCGGCCTCGGGTTGTGGCGTTTCATTGTTCTCTGCTGCATCGGCAGCTTCTGTAGGATTCACCTCGGGGGTGATGTTTTCCGGGGTGGGGGTTGCGCTCTGCTCGGGGGAGGGCGTCTTTTCAAGCTCGTTCATATCTTGGTAGTTAAAGGCTGCACGGGGCGGCCGGTATTAATAAAGGTCAGCGGGTCGCAACAATTTTTCCGTTGGGGTTACGGGCACGAGCCGATCCGCTTTCTCGTGCTTTCAATTGCCAAATTTACAACAATTTTAGTTTATAGGCAAATTTTAAAGGAATTTTCTTCCGATTTTTTGTGTTTAAGCAGGTTATGCACCTTTGAAGCACCTTATTTTTCCACTTTCATGGAAATAATGCGGACGTCCTGCACGGGACGGTCGGCCTCGCCTGTCTCCACGTCCTGGATTTTCTCCACCACATCCATACCCTCCAGCACTTCGCCGAAGACGGTGTACTCGCCGTCGAGATGAGGTGTGCCTCCCACGGTCGAGTAGGTCTCGAGGATTTCTTTGGGAGCTTCGGTGACGGCGCTTTCGGATTCACGGATGTACTTTTCAATGACGGCGTTTACGGCGTCGCGGCCCTGTTCCTGATAGATTTTGCGGAGTTCGGCATCGTTCTCCTTCACCTTATTTTCTATATAGGCGTTGCGGACGCTTTGCAGCACGCGGTCTCCGAGCGACGCAGCGGGGAATTTGCGGCCGGTGACGATGTAGAACTGGCAGTCGGACGAGCGTTTCTCCGGGTTGTTGGTGCGTGCCGCCGCCAGTGCTCCGTATTTGTGGTAATGCGCGGGATATACTATTTCGGCGGGGAGGGTGGTGCCGAGGTCGCCGGCGCCGAGCATGGCGTCCGGTCCGGCCGTCTTAGACGTAGGGTCGCCGGCCTGCACCATGAAGTCTTTTATCACGCGGTGGAAGAGCACGCCGTCATAGACGCCGTTTTCCACATTCTTGATGAAGTTGTCGCGGTGCACCGGGGTGTCGTCGTAGAGGAGCACCTTGAAGTCGCCGAGCGTTGTCTTTACGTCGATGACCGGGGCGCCCTGGGCAGGGGCATTGAGATTAGTGGCTGTCATGATGATGATTAATGACAAGAATATTTTTAATGTTCCGAGTTTCATTGTGTCGTGTATTTGTAAGGGGGGGACGGGAGGAGAGGCAAGTCAGAATCCCGTGTTGAAAATGCGTTTGTAGATGCGTCGGAAGTTGTCGTCTTCGAGGCTCAGGTCGTATGCTCGGTCGGCATAGTCGGCACCCCAGAGGGCTTCGAGCAACGAGCCTATGTAGCGGCGTTCCCGGTCTTTGTCGATGGCGTGCATCACCAGTTTCCCGATGTGGGAATGGAACCGTTCAGCGTTCACGGCGTGCAGGAAGCGAGCCGAGCTGGCGAGGAACTGTCCCGTGGTGTCTTTCGTTACCAGCAGGTCGATGAGCGCCTCCATGTTCGTGGTGTCTTCCGCATGGTTCACCAGATAATCGTACACCATCATTCCGTCGGTGTCCTGCTCCAAATGTTTAAGAGTTTCGTTCATGCTATATTGTCTTAACACGCGGACCGCCGCAGGGACAGCCGGGGCTTCTTTACGGGCGGTTCTCACTTTTTATGGTGCAAAAGTAACAAAAAATTTTCTGATTTCGCAAAAATCCATTAATTTTGTGCTTGGAAAGATAAAAAACAATGAAGGCCAACGAATATATCATTGTAATAGGTCGCCAATTCGGGGCCGGCGGACGCGAAGTGGGCCATGCCTTGGCCGAGCGTCTCTCGCTGCCTTACTACGACAAGGAACTGCTCCGCGAAGCCGCGCGCCAGAGCGGAATTCGCGAAGAGGTGTTCCGCAACGCCGACGAGAGCCGTCCTTCGTTCCTGGGAAGCCTGTTCGGACTGGGCGCTTCAGGCACGGTGGAGAGCTACACCACTTCGGCCATGTCGCGTTCCGGCCTTTACAAGGCGCAGAGCGAGGTGGTGGAGGAGATAGCCTCCCGCGGACCCTGCGTACTGGTTGGCCGTACCGCCGACTACGTGCTGCGTGAGATGTCCAACCTGGTGAGCCTCTTCCTCCACGCGCCGCTTGACAAGAGGGCCGTGCGCATAGTGGGACGAGGAAACTGCGCCACCGAGCAGGACGCCCGCCAGATGGCCCAGAAACGCGACCGTCTGCGCGAGAGCTATTACAATTTCTTCACCGGCCGCCATTGGGGACACGCCGACAACTACCATCTCAGCATCGACGCCTCCTCCATGACCACGCCGCAAATCGTTGACTTCATAGTTTCGTATCTCGAAAACAAGAAATAACCGATGCCGTAAAGTGGCGGAAGCGGTTTCCGCCTTACGGTATAAGATATAAAAAAGGAGACAGAAGCACGGTCTGTCGCCGTGTGCCACCTAAGAGCACAGGGAGGAAAGTCCGGGCAACACAGAGCGTCATACTTCCGAAATGAAAGCTGTCGGCGACGGCAGGCAAGATGTAACAGAAAAGAACCGCCGCGCAGGCCGCGAGCCGCGTGGTAAGGGTGAAAAGGCGGGGTAAGAGCCCACCGGGCCCGTGGCGACATGTGGCCGTCAGTACATCCTATGAGTTGCAAGGCCAAATATACCGGCAATCAAGGGTTGCTCGCCCACTGCCGGGGGGTAGGCTGCTCATTCGCGCGGGCAACCGTGCGATTAGATAAATGACAGACACCGGCTCCGCGGCGTCCCATCGAGCGGAGTACGGCACATAACTCGGCTTACAGGGCTTCTGTCTCCTATTTTTTATCTCCCGGCGGGAACGTTATTACCCCTTCCCGTGTTATCTTTATGGAGACAGCTATCCACATCCAAGATTACCATCCGCAATGAACAAACTGATTGCCAAAATCATAGGATTTAAGGACTATTTCTTCACGGGAGTATGGCGCGAGGTGCGCAATACCATGAAAGTCAGGATCATAAAGACCCTGAGTCTTTCGGTGCAGGCCTTCATGGACCGTAGCCTCCAGACGCAGTCCATGTCGCTGACCTACAGCACCGTACTCGGCATAGTGCCGGCGCTCGCGCTTATTTTCGCCATAGCGCGCGGCTTCGGTTTCCAGAATCTCATTGAAAAAGAGCTTTTCATGAATTTCCCGGCACAGCAGCAGACGCTAAAGACTGCCTTCAAATTCGTGGACTCATATCTGAGCGAGGCCTCGCAGGGCATATTCGTAGGCGTTGGTCTCATAGTCCTGCTGTGGACACTCGTTTCGCTGTTATCGAACGTTGAAAATGTATTCAACCGCATCTGGGACGTCAAGCACGACCGTACCTTATATAAAAAAGTGACCGACTACATTGCCATTTGCCTGCTCGTCCCGGTGCTGATGGTTTGCTCGGCAGGTATCTCCATCTTCATGTCCACGATGGTTGACACCGCAAGTCCGTTGGCTGTTCTCTCGCCGGTGGTAGACGGTATTCTCGACATCTCGCCGCTGTTACTGGCCTGGATAGCCATTTCCCTCTCATATTTCCTCATCCCCAACACCAAGGTACATTTCAAATATGCCGTCATCGGCGGGGCTTTCGCCGCCATCGGCTTCGAGGTGGTGCAGCAACTCTTCGTCAGCGGACAGATATACGTCTCCAAATATAACGCCATCTACGGGTCGTTCGCCTTCCTGCCGTTGCTACTCATCTGGCTACAGCTCTCGTGGCTCATTCTGCTCTCCGGATGCGTGCTGGTCCATTCCATGCAGAATATCTTCGGCTACAACTACTTAGGCAACGTCTCCAACGTTTCGAGCAACTATATGCGCGAAATAACCCTTGCCGTAATGGCTATCGTGGTGCAGCGGTTTGACAAAGGGAAACCTCCCATAACCCTCAACCAGATTTCTACGAAATACAACCTTCCGCTTTCCATCATCAGCCGCATTGTGAACCGCCTCGTCGAAGCGCGGTTAGTGTACTACGTCTCGCTCGCCGATGATGAAAAAGGGCTGCTCCCCGGCGTCAACAACGACAAATATACCGTAGGGGAATTCTACCACACCATCGACAGCATGGGCGACAAAGACTTCATCCCCTACTTCAACACCATCTTCGCCAAGATGCTCGCCTTCCTCGGCGGCGGCAAAGACGGATGCACCACCTTCCCGAAAGCCGCGGTCCTGATCCGCGACCTCCCGATTCCGACGCCCGCGGAAATAAAAGCCCTCATATCCGCCCCTGACGTACAGCCCTTCCCGCCGTCCCCGGAGCCGTCCCCCGACGACTGAAATACAAGAAATGATACCGAGAAGTAAGTTGTTTTAAATGCAGGTCAATATGCGAGATAATTGAGAATCTTTATGAAGAAAGAAAAAGTTAATATTGAAATAGTGCTGCAACGATTATTGCAGCACGTTATAATTCTATTTCTGATTTAAAGAGAAGGCTCTTCTGTTGAATCAACAGTTTTGCATTTAGTACTTGTACTCTATGCCGTTTATTGTCATACGGCGTGCAAGACGATAGAAGGGACCAGATTTGGATGTAGCTACATATTCTACTCCTTGTTTGTTGAAAAGATAGAACTTTTCCTGGATTCCGGATTTTACTCTTGTGAGAACGATGGTTCCTTTGTAAATGTAACCATCAGAGTTGCGGTCACGAGAGTAAGAGGCTGCTTGGCAAGCATTGAATGATATGACATTTTCTGTGCCTGTAAGGCTTGTTATGGCCAGCGTGGCCATGATTGCTGAGATTAGCGAAATTTTCTTGATCATTGTGATATGCTCTATATTCGTGTCGAGCTCAACTGTTAGTTAATCTTAATTAATGTGATTATAGATGGTAGGGATGTTTTGGAATATGAATTGATTTAAACATATTTATAGGTAACGCAGTAAGTAAATGTGCATTTTACTGTAGCGCGAATTGCGTCAGCGCCTCCGTCAGGAAGCGCTACGCAATACATATAACGGCAAACTATTGGCATTATACTTCAGGAACTTTGGTTAATCAAAATGCACATTTACTTACTGCGTTACCTATATCTTTTGAATCTTGTAACTGTCTCCTGAGTTGGGATGTTCCATGCCTAAATTGCGGACGCAAGCGATTTGCTGATAAAAATTAGCGGATGCTCCGGGAGAGGGCATCCGCTTTTATGGGTTTTCTCCGGCCGGTTTTTCGGGCCGGAGGTCGGGATTAGCTTTCCTCGTTATCTCGTTTGGTGCGGGTGTGCGACTTGGAGTGACTGCTGTCCAGATCGCTCTCTTCTTGCAGGTCTATTTCCTTGCCGGAGTCATCTGCAACCCGGTATTGGAGGTATGCGAGCGATTCGTCGGGCACTATCTTGCAGCCGCGGCCGTATTCGCGGCGCCATTTGCCGTAGAGGGAGAATACCCCTTTCTTGATGTATGCCTCCACGAAGGGGTGTACGTACATTGTGAACTTCTTGACGTCCAGGTCATTGACAAGGTATTCGAGCTTTTCCTTGAGTTTGTCGGTGAAAAGCAGCGAGGGTTGTATCTGTCCCTTGCCGTAGCATGAGGGGCAGGTCTCCTCGGTAACGATATCGAGCGCTGGGCGCACCCTCTGGCGTGTAATCTGCATGAGGCCGAATTTGCTGAGGGGCAGTATGTTGTGGCGTGCACGGTCGTTGGCCATCACTTCGCGCATGTGTTCGAGGAGCGTCTGGCGGTGTTCGGCCTTGTTCATGTCTATGAAGTCGACCACTATGATGCCGCCCATGTCGCGGAGGCGCAGCTGGCGTGCTATCTCGTCGGCGGCGCGGAGGTTTACTTCCAGGGCGTTGGTCTCCTGGTCGTTGCCTGCTTTTGAGCGGTTTCCGCTGTTGACGTCGATGACGTGCAACGCCTCGGTGTGCTCGATGATGATGTACGCGCCTGATTTGAAAGAGACGGTTTTGCCGAAGCTGCTTTTAATCTGGCGTGTGATGCTGAAGTTGTCAAAGATGGGGACGTCTTTGGTGTAATACTTGACTATATCCTTGCGGTCGGGCGCGATGATGGAGATATAGTTCTGAATCTGTTCGAATGTCTCTTTGTCATTGACGTAGATGTTTTCGAAGTTGGGGGAGAAGATGTCGCGGATTACTCCTACGGCGCGTGCCTCTTCCTCGTAGATGAGCGTTGGGGGGTCGCTGCGCTGCATCTTGGCGATGGCATCTTCCCAGCATTTCACGAGTGTACGCATCTCGTTGTTGAGTTCGGCCACACGTTTGTTTTCGGCCGATGTGCGTACTATCACTCCGAATCCTTTGGGCTTGATGCTGCTGATGAGCTGACGCAGGCGCACCTTTTCTTCGGTGGATTTTATCTTCTGCGAGATGGAGATTTTCGAGCCGAAGGGGATGAGCACCATGTAACGGCCGGTGAGCGAGAGGTCGGTGGTCAGTCGCGGACCTTTGGAGGAGATAGGCTCTTTGGCTATCTGCACCAGGAGTTTCTGTCCCTGCTGGAGGACGTCGGTGATGGAACCCTGTTTGGGGATGTCGGGTTCCGCGGGGAATTTTGAGATGTTGGGCGTCTTGTCTTTGTCTTCGAGAGCCTCCGCCATGAATTTGGAGTAGGTGGAGAACTGTGCGCCCAAGTCGAGATAATGAATGAAAGCGTCTTTGTCATAGCCCACGTCGACGAACGCGGCGTTAAGGCCGGGCATCAGCTTTCTCACCTTCGCCAGATAGATGTCGCCCACGGCATACGCCACGTTGCGGTTTTCTTTCTGGAGCGAGACGAGTCGGGAATCTTCGAGCAGTGCTATCGAAGTTTCCTTTTGCTGGACGTCTACTACTAATTCGCTTTTCATTACTGTGTGTGAAGTGGAGTGTGAACGGCTGCCGTCTGACATGAAGGGGGGAAGTCGGTGACAGCCGGAAAGCTTTATGGCCTTCTGAAAATAAGCGGGCGTTATAGGGTTTGTTTCCGGGAGCGGCACCTGGCTTCTTGCAGCCGGATGGACTCAAAGACAATACCCTGTTTCATTCAGCCGACTCATCGTTTGCGGCCAATTTGAAAAAAAAGACGAAGACAAACCCTTATGTTCGTTTCCGTTAATAAAAGGATGGACGGCATAAACGTTTGTCTTGGTTAGAGAAAGCAGTGAAATAACCGGGGGCGTAGGGATGGCTCCGGAGCCGGGATTCGCGTTTGCCCGGGCTGCTGCCGCGGCTCCAAGGTGGCATGGAAACAGTTGCTTGCTTGGGTAGTGAGCATAGGGCGGCGGCAGTGAGGCATCGCTGTTGTTGCCGGCAATTTTTTTGGGAGCGCACCCATGAGTCGGGAAGCAAGACTGCGCGTCTTGTTCCCTGCTCATCGGTATCACAGCGTCAGTTTTTTGAGAATACGGGGTGGATTGTGACTTTGCAAAGTCCCGGGTTATTTGACAAACCGTTTCGGCTTTTCAAAAATGAAGCCCGATGACAGCGCATTTTCGGTCCGTAAGCCCGAAAAACCGCGGTAAAAGCGCGTCATCAAAGACGGGCTGTCAGGCCGCGATTATCCGGCGCCGTCCGTCTTACTTCTTCTTATGACGATTCTTTCTCAGTCTTTTTTTACGCTTGTGGGTTGCCATCTTGTGGCCTTTTCTTTTCTTTCCGCTGGGCATAATTAATTAAAGTTTAAAATGTTATGAGTGTTTACCGAGAGCCGGCGCGAGGCGTGGCCCGCGGCTTTTTTGTTCAGTATATTTTCGGGAAAGAGGGGTAGGGTTCGGAAAACTGCTCTTCCGGCCTTCAGGTGGACGGCGAGGACGGTTTGTCTGCGGAGTCCGGCCGGGAGAAATAGTCCGGCACGATTATTTCACCTCTTCGAGGAAGACTTTCGAGGGCTTGAAAGCGGGTATTTTGTGCTCCGGGATAATGAGAGTCGTTCCTTTTGAAATGTTGCGTGCGGTTTTCTCCTTACGGGTTTTGATAATGAAACTTCCGAAGCCGCGAAGATATACATTTTCACCTTCTGCCATGGTGTCCTTGATAATCTTCATGAAGCTTTCTACAGTAGTGAGTACGGCGGCCTTCTCGAGACCGGTGCTTCGAGAAATTTCATTAACAATATCGGCTTTTGTCATTGTCGTGAAATTTAATATTTTTAATATTTTTTGTTGTCCTATCTATGTGATTTTCAAAGCCAAAGAGGGGGCGTTTGAATTTCAGCACCGCAAATATCGTAATTTTTTTTGAATTGAGCCATATTCTTTACCGATTTTCTCAAATTTTTTGTACTTTTGCCCTAATAATTAGAGTTTTATCATGGCTGAACCAATAAAAATCGCTAAAAACGGATTGCGGTGGGTGTTTTTTGACCTCGACGATACACTGTTCGATTTCCGTGCGAACTCCGATTCTGCGTTGTTGAAATTATACAAAACAGATGAATATATTTCATGCCTATACCCCGACTATCAGCGATATGTAGATGTCTACCACACTGCCAACTCGCAGCTCTGGGAAGCGTACCATCATGCCGAGATAACGGCCGATGTCCTTCGCCGCGAACGTTTCCAGGCGCTCTTCCGCGGTGCCGGAGTGGCGCCGGACGCCGACTTGGCCGAATCATGGGACAAACGTTACCTCGACATCCTCTCTGACGAGTCGCGACTCGTGCCCGACGCCTTAGATATATTAGAACGTGCGCGCGAACATTATTTAATAGGAATCCTGAGCAACGGCTTCCGTGAAGTACAATATAAGAAGTTGCGGACCACAGGCTTGTGGCGCTATGTGCAGCGTATGGTGGTCAGCGACGAGATAGGCGTCAACAAGCCCGACGCCCGACTTTTCCGCTTTGCCGAGCAGGCGGTCGGTGCCCGCCCCGAAGAGTGCCTGATGATAGGCGACAATCCTGATGCCGACATCAAAGGGGCCATTGATGCCGGTTGGAGAGCCGTCTACTTCAACCGTGTCGGCAAGCCGGCGATAGTTGCCGGCGTCCCGGAAACCGACTCGCTTGCCGATATTGTTTTTGTGTAACCGCGGTTTCCCGACAGCCGGATTCCATCAACGTGCTTTCATGCCCCACGGCTCGTTATTTGCAAAAAGCAAAAAGAGCGGTATAAATCTTTGTTATCTCGTAGATTTATACTAATTTTGCAGTTCAAAACGAATTTGGTATCAAATGAAACTATTTCGACATATAGCACGGCGCTCCGCGCTCGTTCTCGCACTCGCCGCTTCGCTGGTTGCGCTGCAGGCAGTTGCTGTGGGACCCGGTCTTCAATCATTCAAAAAAGGGAATTTTTACGGCTTTGAAGATCAAAATGGAAATATGGTTATTCCTGCACAATTCAACAATGTCATGGAGTTTTCCCATGGTTTGGCGGCAGTCTGCGTCCAAGGGAAATGGGGATACATCGACCCGCAGGGAACGCTCGTCATACAGCCACAGTTTGACAATGCCGGCTATTTCTCCGAGGATTTGGCCAAGGTGCGTGTCAACGGTAAATATGGTTTTATCGACCGCACGGGCAAGTTCGTCATCGAGCCGATGTTCGACGATGCCAGCCAATTCTCCCGGGGCACCGCATGGGTGACAATTGGAGACGAGAAATGTTTCATAGACCGCAACGGAAACAGGTATGCCGACCGCGCCGATGCCGCCCATGGCGAATCTTCCATTGGTCAGGTGGCGCAAAACGTGCGGCAGCAACCCGCTGTGCGTAAAGTGGAAACAGTAGCCGAACAGCCGGCACCGCGTCAGGAACCGGTTCGTCAAGTGCAGGAACCCGTTGTTCCGAAGCAGGAACCGGTGCGCGAAGAGGTAAAGGCGCCCCGGGTTCCCCAACCCCAGCGTCATGCTGTTGTTCCGCAAACGCCCGTAAAAGGGGAGCCGTTGGAAAAAATGGTCGAGGTAGTGCAGATTCAACCAGATTCCACCGTGCGCAACAACGCCGCTCAACAAGACACGCCCACACCGCAGCCTGTGCAAACGGAGAAACGCACATCCGCACCTGTGCAGAATGCAGTAAACGAAACAAAACCGGTCATAGATTATAGCAAAATAAGTGACAAGGATGTTTTCCCCTTCGCTCAAAACGGGAAATATGGCTACAAGACTACAACCGGCGCGGTACTGATACATCCGCAATTCGACAACGCCCTGTACTTTTCCGAAGGTCTCGCTCCGGTCTTTATCAACGGTAAATGGGGTTATGTCGACTTCCGTGGCAACATTATAGTTCCGGTGCAATACGACGAAGTAGGGTCCTTCTTCATGGGCGCGGCATGGGCAAAGAAAAACGGCGAGGAAACCTACCTCGACCGCAACGGCAGATCCCATGATTGCCGGAGGGTGTATCAAAATGAAGGT
>DKVK01000078.1:3268-8268 GCA_002491165.1 Porphyromonadaceae bacterium UBA7180 | reverse complement strand
CCCGAGCACTTGATGTTCCGGCTTTCCGCACTGGGATTATGCGCTGTTGCCGAGGCTTGCCCCTCTCGGCACCTCGATGGGGACACGTCCCCGGTGATGTACGCCGATTAGAGGTTGTCCAGGCGCGACCCGACATTCACGTTCGCATTCGAAGCATCGTTATTCGCATTCGCGTACGACACGCCGCCATTCGCATTCGCGTTGTTGTTGCCGCGATAGACCACACGGCCTATTGAGGGACACCGCCTTATAGATTGCAAATTTACGCATAATCCGTGTTCCGACTGGAATGAATTAACAGGCAATTCGTCGATTATTCTTTAACGGGTGTTACCGGTGGCCCGAAAATTACCGAGCGATGCCACCTGCCGGGACGAAATGCGATGATAGCACAATAGGCCGCAAGCCGGAGGTAGTCGAAGAATCCCGGGGCGAATACGCCGTTATGTAACTCTTGTCCGATAATGTCGCGGATTCTATCAAAATTGACACACCCCTGGCTATGGGATTCCGCATGAATCCGGGTCATAAGGCAATGGACGAACCATTTTTTGCCCTCTTGGAACTTTTTATTGCGGTGGTTATTACTTTTTTTACTCATAAACTTTTGTGTTTGAGATATTGTTTGTAACTTTGCACAAAGCATCGAAGGAATGGTAAACTGGCATTTGAGACCTAAGATCCGCCTTTGGTGCTTTTTATATGTCATTGACCGAATAAAGAAAGTATGATGCACGGGTTCGGCCGTGTGGATCAGTTTCCACTTTCTTAGCCACATTCAGTCTTATATCTCGACCGCGAAGGGTGGTCTGGAAATAATAGAAATGCTCTATGCCGTCATTCCTGGGATGAGTGAGTCCCGAATCATCGACAAAGGTTGCATTCGCCAACAGCTCGTCAAGGTTTTTAAGGTCATCCTTTGTAAGCACACCCGACCGTCTGAACGTGTCGGAGAAGAGGTGCTTGTTGCCGTAGGTGGAAAAACCGACCGACACTGAGGTACTGTCGCCGACCGTCTTTTCACAACGGCGTGCAAGCAGCGGTTCCATCTCCTTGAGGTAATGCTTGCGCTCGATGGCCGTAGCCGATCTTTCGGCATTGCCTGCACACTCGTGAAATATGGCGCACGCCTGGCAGACTTCGTTATCCGGCACAAATGCCAGTTCACGACCTTTACCGCCTTTGGCGACAGGACAGGTGGAGCAGCGCCGGATTGTGTAGGGATTGTAGTCCGGGACTGACTTGCCCTCCCTGCCGGCATTGAATCGGAATATACCCTTTGTGTCGCGCTGCAGGGCCTCGTCACCCAGGCGCATAGCCTCGTCGTGGGAGGTAGCGGGATATTTCGACTTGCGCACCTGGACCACGGTACAGCGGCAGTTCCAACCGTTAGGCGGGTAGAACTCCTCCCAGAACGAATCCGATGGCGGCAGTGTGACGCGGTCGAGGGCTGCATGTTCCGGGCGCACCTTGTCATCCTGCTGTGTGCGGTACTGGAGATTGTATCGGTCGCCGTCGCGCATGAACTGCTCCCACCGGCCGGCCATTTCGGCAGACGCTGCCACAAAATTGTACTCCGCCCGGAGATAGTTGGCGTTGTATGTCGCATCGATACTCTGAACGTCATTCAAAAACCGTTCGAACGGCTTTCTATTGCCGTTTTCATCAAGCAGCGACGGGAACGCCTCGTGCAGCTCATGGAACGCCTTCATGCCGGAGAATATATAGTTGGATCGTGTCAGTCGCCGGCGCATGGCATCCGACATCTCCACCTTCTGAAATGCAGAATCCATCACCGACGCATGCGCCCCGACAAACTCCTGCACGGCGGGGTCGGCGACAAGGTCAACCCGGAACTCCGCCCCTTTCTCCTTGAATAGCGACTTCATCATGCCGGCGAACAACGAGGACAGACGCTTGCGCACATCATCGCCCGGAGAGACGAGTGTCGCCATCTCCATGCCCTCGAGCAGCGAGGCATAACGCCGGTGCAGCCCCTCGTAGTCAGAGGGGCTCAGTCGAAAAAATGCTTTTTCTCCTCCGGCTCCTCCGCATCCTTTGGGTCGTTCGTGTCCTTATCGTCTTTATTATCTTCCGCAGGAGGGAGCGACATGATGTCGCGCCGCTTTCCGACCGGCATATTGTACTTCTCCGCGAAATAAGACGGGTCAACCTCGTAGCGGTCGGCAATCATAGTTTCATAGGCCACCTGTTGCTCCGGGGTATAGTCAACAGCGTCATCCCATTCAAAGCGCAGCCCCTTGACCGGGAACCCGTGCAGGATCATCAGCGGGATAAGCTGATTGTTTATGATGTCGCGCAGGAAGTCACGGTCAGACTCCACCAGATTCATGAACACCTGCAGGTGGGTCTGCGACTGGGAGAGCGACGAACCGTCCTCGATGGTCATGGTCTGGCCGATGACAAGTTTCGACAGCTCCGAATTGGCGCGGTCGATACGCTTGTCATAGACATTGAAAGCGTCACCCTTGCCGGACTCCACAAACTGAATCTCAGTTTCCATGCCGGTCACTACACCCTGGTTTGCTCCGCCGTTGTAGATCATGTCCTGCAGACGCCGGAACTCCTTCGGGTCACGGGTGGTGGTGCGTGCGATGCGCCAGGGCATGCCGAATACCTCCGCGAAACAATCCCAGAACGTCATGGCATGTTTTTTCGGGATGGTGTGCAACGCGGCCTTGAGCAATAGCCCGAGGTCGTCCGGGCGGCCGGCCTCAATCAGCCAGTCACGCCATGGACGCTCCCGGTACTCAATGCCGGTTTCCCAGTTCATACCTACGCGCTGTACTACGCGCCCCTTCTCCGGGATCACATGCTTTCGGGGAATGAGCGATACGCCGGAGAACGCCGGATGGCCGTCGCCGTCGGTAATGACATCGCCAAGCTCGATGAGCGAGTGGCCCCACCAGATAGACTCAAGACACAGGCGGCACAGATCCTTGAACCATGCCTGGTCGAACAGATGCTCCGCAGACTCGTCCTGCTTGCCCTTCTCGTTAACGAGCTTGAACGAGCGCGACATCACGAACCCAACGCGCTGCTGTATGCAGCCCGAGAGGTGCGAGTCCGTCATGGCGTCCCGGTATATGTCGTAGAGCTTTTGCCTGGAAGGGTGGCGTGGATCAATAGAAGACTGCCATGCATGGCGCCAGTCCTCGATGTCATTTTTGGTGAAGAACTCAGCATAGCGGTGCAGCTCCAGGATAACCGAGGACTGCTTCTGTATCTTAGACCGGACCGTTTTCTGCTCCCTGGTCAGTTTTTGTCGTTTCGTCTTACGTGCCATGTTACCAATCGTGTCTTAATCGGGGTGAAGAGTGATAGGAAGTGCCGAATCCGGCAAAGCCGTCATCGACGGCGGCGAGAGGTAGGTCGGGAACAATCCTGCCGGCCTGTACTCCCTCGAGCCATTTTATGGCGCGCTCGTAACGCTCCTTGCGTATCTCGCTGCCCATCTTCTGCGGTTGCGATGCCGAGAGGTGATAGAGCGCGATGTCGGCGGTGTACATCACTATGAGCCGGTTGCGGTCTGCTCCTGAAGCCGAGAAAATGGCATCGGTATCATATACCGGGCGCAGATAGCCGGAAATCTCCTCGATGGCCTCCACCTCTGCGTTTGCTATATTTTCAGGGGTAGACTGGGATACGACCTTCAAAGCCGCCTCACCGATAACCACCCTGTAATCCTCGTTGTCGATAAACATAGTTACCACATGTTTTTAGGTGAGCGACGCGGAATCGCCACCGGTTTGAAAATCTCCTGCCGGGTACTACGTTGAAGGAACCATATCGCACCTTCGTCGGCATCCGGCGCGTCGTCATGCACGCGGGAACCACGCTCGAGAGCAAGAGTCTGCTCGATGCCGACCTGCATGTCCGGCGAATCTTTCAGAGCCTCGTTGTAGAACACAAAGCCGCGCTCCCACAACGGCGACACCGCCTCGATGCGCTGCACCTTATCCGGCTTAGTGCGCTTATCGGGCATAATTGGCAACTGGTATCCACGGATGTTGCCCTCGGTAGCGAATTCATCAAGAATGATATCCTGGAGCATATTGGCCTCTATATAGAAATTGACAACCACGTTGTCGGGCAAGCTCTCATAGAGGTTATAGAGCCACCGTACCATGCCGGACACAGTGTCCTGACGCACATAGCAGTCGATGAGATGAAGCTCCGTGCCGATTTTGCCCCACAGGCGGCAGGCCTTGTAGTCGTTAGCGGTTGATGACTTGAACGACGGGTCCGTGTAGCACACAAGCATGTCATACTTGTCGAGTTTCGGCAGACGCTTGAACCGGATCCATTCATGGCGGAATATGGTGCCGTCAGTGATAGGATTGTGCATCATCTCTTTCTCCCACGCACGATATCCGACGAAATCCTTGTATGCCTGAGCCTCATCCTTGGTCCATTTCTCGGCCCATACCGGATTACCATCCTTATCGACGGCTTTTATCTCGGACACGTGGACACCCTTGGATCCGGCGATATTGGCAAGTACCGAATTTTTGGAAATAAGGTTGCCCACCATTATGAAGCGGCCGCGGCCCACGTCGAGCGCGCCGAAAAGAGCCTCCTTCACCCAGTCGGTCAGTTCCTTTACGCGCTTCTCGTTGCGGCAAAGCTCGTCGTCGTCCAGATCGTCGATCACGATATAGTCCGGGCGCGCCTCGCGGTCGCGGAGGCCGCGTGGCGACTGCCCACGGCCCACGGCGAGGAACTTGGCCCCGCCCTTGGTCTTGAACTCGCCCTGCAGCCACAACCCGAGGTTCTTCTGCTCCCCGAAATCGGCAATCAGCTTCTGGTTGTATTCAAGTTCAGCCTGAAGGTCGCCGAGCAGACGGTTTGCACTCTCCTGGGATTTGCCGACGGTAATCATGAAATTGATGAGCCTCTTCGGTTGGAAAATAAGCCAAAGAGGGATGAACACACCGATATGGGTGGACTTGGCATGGCCGCGCGGCCATTTGAACACC
>DKVK01000078.1:0-2983 GCA_002491165.1 Porphyromonadaceae bacterium UBA7180 | reverse complement strand
CGGCCATTTGAACACCGCCTTCAGGTTCGGCGTGTTTTTTATCTTGAGCGCCGCCTTGGTATGGAACGGCGCATTGTGAATCATACGGATTACTTCCCCGGTGGTCTTGTCGCGGAGGGTTAGGAAGTGGGCGAAATAATACTCGCAGAACTCGTCGTAGTTTGAGAGCAGCCGTTTGATACGGCGCTCTTTCTCGACCGGCGACTCCTTTACAACGGACAAGGATGCCGCTGTCAGTGCCTGGACTACGCGGCAGTGTTCCTTCCACTGCGCGAATGCCTCCTTCTGTTCCTTGGTAAGTTTAGTCGCCATATTCCACGAGCGCCCCCTTGTTGAATGATTCGATCAGGAATCCGTCCTGTAGTTTGTTGAGCTTTTTGATGAACTCGATGGTTACCTCCGGGTCGACCTTGGCACGGTGTTCGAGATATCTGGAGAATGAAGTGAACACCTCGATGGCGGCCACTACATTAGCCTGCGACTTGTCGAGTTTGTCAATGGCGGCAGTGAGTTTAGAGAGTTTGTCGCCGAGGCTGTCTATAAGGGCGAGATCACCCGATTCATTTACCTTGTCGAGCAGCGTGTTCGTCGCCAGGAGCAGCTTTTTGATAAGTTCCGGGCGAGTGATGGTCTTTGCCGCGCGGGTGGCCTTCCAACCATCGGCGGCACACCATTTGGATATAGTGACTCTTGACACGCCAATCATCTCGGCGATCTCGGTCTGCTCCTTCCCCGAAAGATACAGGGTACGTGCCAGGTCTCTCTTTTTTTCAAGTTCAGCTTTTGTCATGTCGATAATGATTTTGGCGCTTTTCTTTGCGGTTAAAAATAACAGCGGTGCAAAGCGGCTTACGCCGATAAGCAGTGCAAAAGTGCGAATACCGGGGGGTACTCTCAAAAAAAGTGTGCAACCATTGCATAGAAGTGTGCAACCATTGCACACTTTTTTGGAGGGCAGCGGTTTAACCCGCAATTTTGCATCGAAATCATTATCGCACAGACATGGGCAACAGAGTAAGACTGACAAACGACACGCTCAACAGCTACGGCTACCGCGTCCTCACCGACGGGGTGGACATCACCCAGTACGAGCGCAACCCCATACTCCTTTACATGCACAACCGGGGCAAGGCCATCGGGCTTATAAAAGACATAAGTAAAGAGAACGGGGAGATAACGGGAGAACTCGCATTCGACGAGGCCACCGAGCTTTCGACCCAGTGCAAGAAGCAGTGGGAATTCGGCTCACTCCGCATGGTGAGCATCGGCTTCGAGGTAATCGAGACGAGCGAGGCCGCCGAGCTTATCGTGCCGGGGCAACGCTACGCCACGGTGACGAAGGCGCGCCTCATAGAAGTGTCGCTCGTCGACATCGGTGCCAACAACGACGCCATCCGGCTCCACAAGGACGGACAGTTAATAACGCTGAGCGAGGGCGGCGACTGCCCCCTCCCGAGGCTGAACCATAAACCAACCAACAACCAACCGCAAATGGACATCAAGACACTCGCCCTGACACTGGGCTTGCCGGAGACGGCAGACGAGGCGGCGGTCAACGCCAAACTCGCGGAACTCAAACAGAAAAACGCCGAGGCCGACAGCCTCCGCCAGGAGAACGACAGCCTCAAACTCGCGCAGATCACTGCCGCCGTCGACGGTGCTATCGCCGCCAAGAAGATTCCGGCAGAAAAGAAGCAGCACTTCCTCGATTTGGGCAAGGCCGTGGGCATCGACACTCTCACCGCCACTCTCGACGCCATCGCTCCGGCACAGAAACTCAGCTCCACCCTGGAGACCGCCCCGGCTGCCGACGATGCCCCTAAGGCCGGTCCGTGGGAACTGCGCATGGCCGAAATCCGCGAGAAACTCAAGAAACAATAACCGCTAACACCATACACCAATGGCAATCCAAGTAGACAACACCAACTACAACGGCGAGGTACTCGAGCGCATCCTCACCGTGGCCGCCACGAGCAACGAACTCGTGGAGAAGGGTCTGATCATGGTCATCCCCGGCGTCAACAAGAAAATCAGCATCCCGCGCCTGAAGGTGGGCAAGATGCTCCAGAAGCGCAAGGAGAATCCCACTGTCGAGGACAGCAAGGGGGACTTCAACTGGTCTGAGCAGGTGCTCGAGCCCCACGACTTCATGGCCTTCACAGTGTTCAACCCCCGCTCTTTCGAGCATATCTGGCGCAAGTGGCAGTCCACCGGCAACCTCGTGTTCCGCAACCTGCCCCCCGAAGGTCAGAACGCGCTGCTCGACGCGCTGTCCAAGCAGGTGCAGTTCGAACTCGGCGACCACTATGTCAACGGCGAATATGCCGACGGCACCGACGACACCAAGCTCATGAACGGCATCCTCACCCAGGCCGCCAAGGACAAGGACTGCGTCATAGTCGACGGAGCCGGCGAGACCACCATGCTCGGCAAGCTCAAGAAGATCCGCCGCGCCATCCCCAAGGCGATGCGTCAGAACCCCAATCTGCGCATCATCATGGGCGTCGATGACTTCGACACCTATGATGACGAACTGACGGCACGCGAGGCCAAGAACGCCAGCGAGACCGAGGTCAACCGCAAGCGCTACAAGGGCATCACCATCGAGACCGTTGCCGCATGGCCCGACGGCGTGATAGTCGCCACCCTCTGCTCCCCGGATGCAGACGGCAACTTCTTCGCCGCCGTCAACCTCCAGAACGACGAATCGGTGATTCAGATCGACAAGGTGGGCAACGCCTCCGAGCTGTACTTCTTCAAGCTGCTCATGATGGCCGACACCAACATCGCCTTCGGCGAGGAATTCATCGTGATGGACACCCGCGCCACACCCAAGTTCACCAAGAAAGCGGCCGAAGCCGGCAAGGGAGAAGGCAATGGCTAAACTGCTGTATCTCGTACTCCACTGCACCGCGACACCCGAGGGGCGCGAGGTGACATCTGCCGACATCCGGCGTATGCACCTCTCCCCGGTGTCTGCCGG